>CAZJXR010000187.1:0-5126 GCA_964550085.1 uncultured Gemmatimonadota bacterium | reverse complement strand
CATGCCCTCAAGGTGCCGGTCGAGGCGAGGGATTCGACGTGCCCCACAATGTCGTCCCCGATTGGAGCGATATCCGGCGTGCGCCGGGCCCACGACCGGGGAGGCGCTACCTGAGGCTGTGGGTTCGGCGTTCGAGGAGAAGGTTCTCCCACCCGGTGTTGGGCGGGCCGGCGAGCTCGGGGGCCAGGGTGCGGCCGGAGTGTTGACATCGAGCTCCGTAGGCGCAGAGGAGCAGGTTGGCTGCGTCGAGGACGACGAGTTCATCGGGATTGAACTGGGTTCCCCGGTGTAGCTCGTAGGAGCGGACGAAGGATCGCATCTCTGGAAGGGAGGGGAGGGTGGTGTTTCCGATTCGCCAGTCGGTCGAGAACTGGGCGGCTGCGTGGCCTACGGCGGCGGGTTCAGGGGCGAGGCCGACGCTGTCCCAGTCGTAGATGGCGGTGATCTCGTGTCCGGAGAATCCAAGGTTCTCGACCCGCCAGTCCAGGTGTGCGACCAGATTGGGCAGGGACGCTTCCACCAAGTGGCGTCGTGCCTGCTCGGCCAGCTCGTCGATCCATTCAGCGCCGCTCCTGGTGGCTTCGAAGTCGAATCGCAGGTCGTGTGGTTCGCCCCAAAGTGGGCCGTCAGGCGATGGCGACAAGGCTCCATGGTCGAGGGCCGGGGCCGGCTCGATGTGGCTGGCTGCGTTGATGAAGGCGGCGAGCCCGGCGGCGACTGACTCGCGCACTGCGGGTCGATGTCCGTCTGCAGGGGCACCGGCGCGCAGCTCTTCGATGGTGGCGATGCCCGACCCGAGAGGCAGTGGTTCGGTCAGCGGTCGGGGTGCGGGAAGGCCCTCGTCGGCCAGCAGGTGCTGCACGCGCTGCACGGCGGCGAGTCGGTCGCTGGTGACCCTCCACCGGTGGACCTTGACGACTACCGCCCGCTCGTCCTGGAGGATTGCGCCCAGCACGAGGCCGACGCCTGAGCGCAGAAACTCGACGGTGGAGATGGGAGCCAGCGACTCGGCGACGAGTTCGCCAAGGGTTCGGGCGATGAACGCCGGGTCTGTTGTGTCGAAGAGCACGAGTCGGAGAGGCGACGAGGCTTCGTCGTCGGTGTCGGCGAGCGCATGAACGAGGGCGTCCAAGGGATCATGCCTACACGAGACGCTGACCCGGTCGGTCGAGATAGGTGCCGTGGTACGGCGGTGCGGTCGCCACCCAACGCGCACGAACATCTGCGCGGGAAGCGTCACCGAGGTGCCGGTCGATGACGGTGCTGCCACGCGCCCCAGATGATCGTCCACAACCGCGGTGTCGGCTGCCGCGACGAACCGGCGCTAGGTGATGGGTCGGACCGATCAGTAGCGCATGTTTGGGGGATTGCGGGTCCGAGCTGAAAGGTCCTCGGTCGCAGAGCTGATGCTTCTGTGTTCACCGCTCGTGGAACAGGCTTCGCACTGCGTCCTCGAGCCAGGCTCGGTACTCCTCGATGGTCCACCCACCGCGCAGGACGAAGTGGATGTGGGATTCCGGCGCGACGAGATAGCCAAGGGTGAGAGCCGTCGTGGCCTCATCCGCGATCGGATTCCAGCCGCGCTCGGCGAAGGCGAGCACGGTGAAGTGGAGGGACTCGTCGCGGCGCCGGAGGATCTCGGTGAGTGCGGTCTGCAGGCTTTCGTCGGCGCCAGCTGCTGCCTGAAAGGACGTCCAGAGCAGACTCGCTCGCTGGTTGCCTTCCAGGACGAAGTCGAGGACCGCATCGAGGAGCGTCTCGGCGTCGACCGGGCCCTCGGCATCGAGGGCGTCGAGCTCCTCCTCGACGGGGCTGTCGCCTTCGCGTCCCCGGAAGGCCAGTTCGTAGGCGGCGAGCATGAGTGACCACTTGGGTCCCGTCGCCTTGACCGTCTCCACCGAGACGTCGGCCCGATCCGCGATCGACGCGATCGTCGTACCCGCGTAGCCGAACCGGCCGAACAGCTCGCCGGCAGCGCGCAGGACCCGTTCTCGGGTAGCCGCCGCCTGCTGCTCGCGCAGGGGCGAGTGATAGCTGCGAGAGGACGTCATCTCGTCGTCACCCTATCAAGATATTGACTACCTTGATAGGGTGGCAGATCATGGGGGGACGGCGAACGGAAGGAGCCAGGTGTCGTCGATACTCCTGGGGTCGATCCCCAACCACGGTCACGTCACCGCAGTGATCGACGTCGGACGCGGACTCGTCGCGTCGGGCCACCGGGTCCGGATGCTCACCGGACAGCGTCACCGCGAGCGCGTCTCGGGTGCGGGTCTGGAGTTCATCGCGCTGCCCGCCGAGGCGGACGTCGACCTCGATGACCCGAACGCTGCATTCCCGGAGAGAGAAGGACTGCGGGGCCTCGCCGCTGTGCGTTTCGATCTCCTCAACCTGCTGCTCGAGCCCGTACGCCACCAGCTCGCCGCGATCGAGGCTGCGGTCGCACAGGAGCCGACCGATGCCGTGCTCGTCGAGCCGCTCTTCGCTGGCGGAGGACTGTTCCTCGACCAGCCCGCTGATACGCGGCCGCTCGTGGGGGTGCTCGGGGTCATCCCGTGCTCACTTCCCGGCCCGGGAATCGGCCCCTATGGCATTGGCTTGCGCTATCGCCCCGATGCCCTCGGCGGCCTGCGAGGACGCGTCCTGGATGTTCTCGGCGCACGAGTCCTCGCGCCCGCCGAGGCTCGCCTGCGTGAGATCGAAGCCGAGGTCGGCCGCCGCTTGCCCGGTACGACCCTGTTCGACTGGCCGGCACACGCCGATGTGTTGGCCCAGCTCACCGTTTCCGGCTTCGAGTACCCCCGCCCTCACGTCGCGAACCTCCGCTTCGTCGGACCGGTGTCGGCCACGCAGCGCTCGACCACACCGCTGCCCGAGTGGTGGGACGACCTCGACGACCGGCCGATCGTCCACGTGACCCAGGGCACCCTCGCCAACAAGCACCTCTCACAACTCATCCTCCCGACCCTCGAAGCCCTGGCCGATCGCGACGTCCAGGTCGTGGTCAGCCTCGGCGGACGCCCGGTCGATGATCTGCCCGGTCCCCATCCGGCGAACGCCCGGATCGCCACGTACCTGCCCTATGACGAGCTCCTGCCCTGCACGGATCTGCTGGTCTCCAACGGCGGTTACACCACCGTGCAGCTCGCCCTGAGCCACGGGGTCCCCGTCGTGGTGGCTGGGAGCACCGAGGACAAGGCCGAGGTCGCCGCCCGGGTCCGCTGGTCCGGCGTCGGCATCGGACTCCGTACCGGCACGCCGTCCCCGAGTCGAGTACGACGCGCCGTCGACACCGTGCTCTCCCATCCGCAGTACCGGCAACGAGCGCGCGCCCTAGCGGCCGAGATGGCTGACGCGCCCGGTGTGACCGCCATCGAGTCCCTGATCAGCGAGGCGCGATCGACGTGAGCGTCACGCCCACCTCTCCAGCACAGACCCGTCGACCCCGAGGAGTTCCTCCCATGTCCACAAGTCCCCCCACTCCCGCGTGGCGATCCCTTCTCGGCAACGCCTACGTCCTCGGCTCGCTCCTCATGGTCGCGTCCGTCGCCACCTTCCTCCTCGGCGGACGGAACCCTGAACCGGCGCACTGGGGCAGTGCGACCGAGGGACTGATCGGCCTCCTCGGGTTCACGCTGCTGACCCCGGTCTTCATCCACCTCGCCATCGGCCTCGACGTGGACCGACCCCGCTGGGCGAAGGTGACCGCCGTGTTCGCCCTCCTCGGCTTCGCCGGCGGCGGCGTCTACCAGATGACCATGCGCGTCATCTTCTGGGTCTTCATCGACGCCGGCGCCCAGCAGGCCGTCGAGAAGATCACCGACGACCTCGAAGCCGGCACCGCCACCACCCTGCTGGCGCTCGGTCTCGGCCCACTCATCCCGATCAGCTCGGCCGCCATCGGCATCGGCTACATCCGCACCCGCCTCGACGTCCGACTCGGATGGCTCCTCACCGCCGCCGGCACCCTCCTGTTCATCGGCCAAGCGCTCACCTTCGGAACCGAATTCACGTACACCGGCGCCCTCGTCCTGTGGGCTGTCGCCCTCGTCCCCATCGGAATGCGCCTCCGCCCCCAACCGGCCGCTGACACGACCGATCACGGACCGCTGCCGTCCGTCGCCCGATGACAAGCACGACGGACATCACCTGGTCCGACGAGATCGACGAGATCCTCGGCGGCGACCTGACCGCCGCCGTCGGCATCTGCACCGATCGGGGCGGCGTGGTCCTGGCCACGGTCGCCCCGATCGGGCTGCGCGACCGAGACGCTGGCACCGTCTCGTTCACCACGTCGCTCGGCTTCGGACGCAAACTCGAACGCATCCACGCCAACCCGAGCGTGGCCCTCAGCTACCACACGCGCCAACACGGACGGTCCCAACAGCCCGGCCACGTGCTGATCAACGGCACCGCCACGATCCGGCTCCCCACGAGCGGAGCCGAGCGAAACGAACTCCGTGAGCGAGCCGCCGACCACCTCGGACCGCTCGCCACCGGGCGATTCTGGGACTGGTGGCTCGACGCCTACTACCAGGATCGCGTCATCGTCGACATCGCCGTGCAGAGCGTCGTGTACACACCGCCCGGCTACACGCCGGTGGTCACCGGACGAGCCATGCCCGATGGGACTCCCGACGAACAGCCGCCGCCTCACGAGGCCACCCGCGCCCGCGTGCCACTGCGTCGTGTCGCCCGCTCCCTACGGCAGAGTCCGCATCGCTTGCTCTCGTGGACCGATGCCGACGGCGACCCCATCATCACCCCGATCCTCGAATCCCGACGGGATGGCGACAGCTTCACCCTCCGCACCGAGATGGCGCCGCCCGAAGGCGGACGCCGGGCCGGCGTGCTCGCCCACGACTTCCACCCCGAAATCGTCGGACTCCGCACCGCCACCCACACCGGCTGGCTACGCGTCGATCAGAACGAGGTCCTCTGGACCCCACACACCCGTCACGCCGTCGCCGTCCCACCGAACAAGACCATCGTCCTGCTCGCCAACGGTGCCGGCTCCCGTCGTGGAGTCCGCCAAGTCAACCAGAGCCGCCTCGCACACCGAATCGGACTCGAACCCTCCAGCGCGTCGTGACTGATGGCAACCGCCACCCGTCCGCTGTCACCTA
>CAZJXR010000186.1:0-5139 GCA_964550085.1 uncultured Gemmatimonadota bacterium | reverse complement strand
TCATGAAGCCGCCCATCATGGTGATCCCCATCTGCTGGTTGAACTCGTAGATCTCCCGGCCCAGGTAGTAGCCGGCGAAGGGGAGGACGATCAGCGCTCCGATGGCGACGAAGTTGCCGACGTACCCCATCCAGTCGTAGTGAGCGCGCTCATCGTCGGTGCGCGAGGCCAGAAAGCGATACGCCGCGTAGGCGCCGACGATTGCCCCCCCGAACACCACGTTCGCGATGATCCGGTGGATGTTGATCGGCATCCAGGTCGCGTTCGCGATCGCGCTCCAAAGCTGCACCGTGTCGGGGGCCGTATCCGGCGTTACGGTGGCCGGCGGACTCATCATGTAGGTGAGCCATCCGTCGGCAATGAACATCACCACCGTGCCCCACACGTTGAGCAGCACGCCGAGTCCGAGGTGCAGCTTCTTCTTCACCCCTTCCTTCATGCGCTCCCACCCGTAGTAGTACAGGTAGAGTGTGAACGACTCGAGGAAGAAAAGGCCGACGTACACCCAGATCGAGGGCCCGAAGACGGCGGTCAGATAGCTCCAGAACACGGGGTAGAGGGTGGAGAGGAAGAAGACGAGGACCGCCCCCCAGATCGCGGTGGCGCTGTACGCGATGAGCAGGAGTCGGGTGAACTCCTTGGACAGACGGTCGTAGCGTTCGTCGCCGCCGAAGATCCCCACCGCTTCGATGATGACCGCGAAGATCGGCACCCCGAGAACGAAGGCGGCGAACATCAGGTGGAGCTCGGCCGCGATCCAGGTCGCGCCGCGCGGGCCGAGGAGGGGGAAGTTGCCGTATTTCGGGATCGCCTCCTGGGCCAGGGCCGGTTCCGCGGCGAGGAGCGCGATAAGCGTGGCGAGCGGCACCATGACCACCGCCCGGCGTCCGCAGCCGGTCACTGCCGCTCCCGCAGGAAGAAGGGTTTTCGCTTCGAGAAATCGACCGGCATCGCGTCGCGGATTTCCTCCAGCAGCTCGGCTGTCACGGTCGTGAGCCCCCTCCGGCGCGCATAGCTCTCGACCCGGCAGGTGACTACGCCGCGCACGAACGAGGGCACGCGCGCGATTCGTGCCTCCGCGTCGGCGCTCCAGTCGAGCTCGCGTGGGACGTCGCTGCCGTAGGTGGGCGACTGTCGCCGCGCGATCGGCTCTCGCCACGCCGCGGGGTCGTAGGCGCACGAAGCGTCCTCGGCCAGGAGGTCTTCGGTCGCGGCGAAGGCGCGCGCCCGGCACCCCCCGCAGATTTCACGATACTCGCAGCGTCCGCATTTTCCTCCCAGCCGTCCTCCTCGCAGCGCGGTGAACACCGGTGCGCTCTCCCAGATTTCGGCCAGTGTCTGGCGGCGCAGGTCGCCGGCCGTCAGCGGCAAGAAGGGACAGGGCGTCACCTTCCCCTCCGGCGTGATCCGGCAGTAATGGACGCCGCAGGGACAGCGGGTGGCGTAGTTGAGAAGCGGCGATCCGGGATCGGCCTCGTACACGTGGCGCATGATCTGCGGCTGGCACTTCGCGCGCACCAGCATCCGCCCGCGGTAGCATCGCTCCAGCACCACCAGCTCGCGCAGCACCTCTTCGTTCTCCTCCGGCGCCAGCCCCCGCATGCGGCCGCCCCGCCCCGTGCGCACCAGGAAGTAGAGGTTAAACGACACCGCTCCCTGTTCCGCCGCCCACCCCACCAGGGCCGGCAGCTCCGCTCGATTCCCCCGGGTGAGCGTCGTCTGGACCACGAAGTCGAGGCGGTGAGTCCGGAGCCGTCGGACGGCCGCCAGCGTATCGCCGAGGGCGCCGGTGCCGTGACGGAACCGGTCGTGGTACCGGGAATCCAGTGAATCGACGCTGATCGCAACCCCGAGCAGCCCGGCGCTCTTCAGCGACGCGATGCGCGCATCGCTCAGCAGCGTGCCGTTCGTACCCAGCACGACCGTCGCGCCGCGGCTCGCCGCACGCTCGACCAGCTGCTCGAGATCCGTGCGCAGCAAGGGCTCGCCGCCGGTGAGAATGAGCATCGGGTTGGAGTTGATGGCGAGGATCTGGTCGAGGATCACCCCGCAATCGGAAGTGGACAACTCGTCCCCGCTTCCGCGCCACGGTCCCGCCGCGATATAGCAGTGAGCACACTCGAGGTTGCACCGCCGGGTCAGATTCCAGGCGATGACATGGGGCAGAGGCGGAGTGTCGGTGTAGTGGCTACCAGCAGTGGGGCTGAAGGCAGCCTCCCAGCCGTTGAGGGCTTCCACCGTCACGTTCGGCGTCGTCCCTCCGCCGGGCAGTCGCGCGCAGTCGGCCGGGGGAGTGCGATCACGGCAACCACCTACTCCTCCGCATCGGCGTGCACGACTCCGTTCTGGCGCATGAACTGCTCGATCGCGGCCCGGGCTTCCTCCGGCGACGTGGTCTTGAAGTCTACCGGACACTCGCGAGCCAGCGCCTCGATATCCCGGATCGGGCAACGGGTAACGCCGGCCGCCTTTGCCTCCTCGATGAACTTCCGCATCTCCGGGCTGAGGCCATCGACTCCCGCCGCCTCGGCTCTGGCCTGCTTCGCTTTGAGCTCGTTGAACATGACGAGCATCGTGTCGATGTCGAACTCGTCCGCGTCGATCATCGCCTGCTTGTTGTCGTCCATGACGCGGGTGGTGATGCGCCACATGTCGTTGCGGCGCGCGAAGCGTTCTACCGTGTTGCGAGCGAGAGGCCGCGCGATGAGCGGAACCTGCTTCAGGCGTTCGAACGCTTCGTGGGTCCAGACGACGGGATCGACCTCGGTGCGGGCCCGGGTGGTCACATGGCCGCTGTAGGGGCACTTCGTCTCGACCGGCAGCGGTTCCTCGAACGTCTGGTGGTCGTAGCTGCGCACCTCCGTCCGCCTCATCGCCTCCTCCGCCTTGACCTCGGCGAGGGCGAGCTCTTCAGCATCCCCGATCCCCATGATCAACTGCATGTGAGTCGGAAGCAGCTTGCGGATCGCGGCATCCAGCCACGCGTTGGTCACCGTCGGCAGTTCCGGTGGCTGATAGTCGGCGTTCTCCAGCACGAACTCCTCGACCGCCTTTCGGGCGATCCCGAGCGCGAATGGCGGTACCCGGAGGATTCGGACCTCCGCGTCCGGCGCCCACTCGAGCCCCGTCTCGCCGTCTTCTTCAATCCACGGAATCTCGTCGGGGCGGACGTCCTTGGCCCCGACCAGCAACACGTTGGTCGGCGCCAGCCGGACGAGATTCTCAGCCTGTGATCCGAGCTCGGTCCCTTCGATGCGGTGCGCGCCGTGGCGGGCGACTACGAGAAGCGTCGGGTCGATTTCCTCCACCCATTGCAGCACGACCTGAAACGGCTTTCCGATCAGGATCTGGGTCTCGACCTCGACGTCCGGGAACTCCTGCGCCATCACCTCCGCGCGTTTGATGTTGGCCTGGCACAGCTTCAGGAGTCCCTTGTCGATGATGTTGTTGTGGAGCTCCTCCTGCTCCTCGAACTTGAACACCTTGGACGCCTGCACCGAGAGCACGTCCTTGATGTTGCGGAACACGACGTGATGGTATTCCACGTCGAAGGCACTGCACACGTACAGACGCGCTCCGAACTCTCGCGCCAGCTCGAGCGCGATCCGCATCGCCTTGTAACTGTAGGAAGAGCCATCGATGCAGACCATCCAGCGTCCGCCGGCCAGGGTGCGGTCGTCTCGCACGATGAAGACATCCTTCTCCGCTCCGCGAGCCACCCGCGACACCACGCCCCCAAGCTGTGAGTGCGCTTGTCTGCCCAGACCGTGCGCCCCGATGACCAGCAGATCGTAGGCGCGCCCGCTGTGGCCGGCCTGCTTCTCGTGCAGATCCTCCTCCTCGGCTACCAAGCGCCCATCCTCGCCGATTCGCACGTCGCTCCGGACGCGTGATCCGCCATCGTAGTTGGCCGCGATGTTCGGATCGAACCCGATGAGGCTCGGGAGCTGGCCGCTCCCGCGATTCGCCTCCTTGATCAGCTCTTCGAAGTTGATCCCCTCGAGCAGCTGGCGGGTGACGGACACGCCGGCTTCCTCGCAGCGTCGAGAAACCTGATCGAGAAACGAATCCGAAATGAGCTGCAGGCCCTTCTCGATCAGCTTGTCGTGGATTTTCCGCTGACGCTTGATCTCATCCGGGGTCTGGAACTGGGCCGGGAGCCCCGTTTCCAGTTGGCGGAAGCGCACGTCATGGAGCCGCGCCGCGTACACGTGGCTGCCGGTGATGCGGCCATCCGACGCCCGGCATAGCTCGATCGCCCGCTCGACGGACCAATCGGAGTGAAGGGAATTATCGACTGGAACCAGCAGTTCGCGGTACATCACGCCTCGGAATGAGGGTCGTGTGTGCGCGAGAGAAAAGCGCCCGGCATCGATCTATTCGTGAGGGCTGCGTGCCGATGTCAGCACCCGATTGCAGCCCTGCTAACTGTGGCCGTTCTACGCAGTTGGCGGCCCCCGTCGCCGCGGTTCCGTTTGTCGTCCGGCTCGTATATAGCCACCCGAACGAAGTAAGTCAAAACTCCGCCCCGCTGAGCCGCCGGGCTAGAATCGGAGCCATCGCCACGACGCCGATGAGCCACAGGACGGCAGCGATGAGTGGAGCGAGCCACGCCTCGACACCGACCGGCGAGCCGGCTCCGGTGACCGCGGAGGCCGCGCTCACCAGCGGCCGCAGAGGACTCGTCCGCTGAAGCAGTTCGGGCAACCCACCGGGAGGTGCGGTGCGAAACGCACCGGCAAAGTGGAGGCCGAACAGACTCACGATGGCACAACCGAGAGCCGCCTCGGCGAGGGAGCGCACCAAGGCCGCGACGAACGCACCCAGCAGGTTCGCGAACAGAAGTGCCACCGCCAACGCCGCGAGGAGAGCAAGGCTCCGGGCCGCTTCCGCCCCTGCCACCAGCACTATGAGAAGAACCGACGGCGACAGCTCCAGCAGGTCGATCGCCGTCCCGGCCAGCAGCCGCTCCAGCAGCCAGCGACGCGGTTCGTAGCCGGTGAGCAGGATTTTCTCCGTCCAGCCGACGTTCGCATCGCGAACCAGCGGGATGGCGCTGCCGAAGGTTCCGAAGAAGGCGAAAAACACGACGTATACTGCCGCCCGGTGCGGGGCGGCGGCGGGACTGACCGCGACCGG
>CAZJXR010000185.1:0-5244 GCA_964550085.1 uncultured Gemmatimonadota bacterium | reverse complement strand
GAAGCAAGCTGGTCTCACCCTGAGGCAGGCTCCCATCGGCTGCTGGGCGTATCAGATAGCGGTCTGATCCTGCAGATCGGTTGAGGACACGCCGTTCGATAGTTCTTCCGGTGACGTCTCGCTCCACCGCTCGTCTTAGACACAGGGTTGTGTCGCCCGGTCGACACATGACGGCCACAACGCGGCGTCGCGTCCGCCGCCCGGCCGGAGGCCGCGGCCCAACCAGGGTCGTCGAGCGTCCACAGGAGCCGCTGCGCGTGATCATCGAATCGCCCGAACTGGTCGAGGACATTCTGGAGGACGGCGAACGGCCGTCGGACGACGCCCTGCTTCTCAGCCCCGAGGAGAAGGCGGCCGTCCGGGTTCTGGTCATCGACGACGAGGCGAGCATTCTCGAGAGCTGCGACTCGGTGCTGACCAGCGAGGGGTACCAGGTCCAGGTGGAGCGCAAGGCGGAGGATGCGGTCAAGCGGCTCTCCTCGCAGGCCTTCGAGGTGGTGCTGATCGACGAGAACATGCCGCAGATCAGCGGCATGGACATCCTGGATGATCTCCGTCGCCGCCATCCCGACGCGCTGGCGATCATGATGACCGGACACGCCACGCCCGAAGCCAGCGTGCGCGCCATGCAGGCGGGCGCCTGGGAGTACCTGCCGAAGCCGTTCACCGCCACCCAGCTCCTGGTGCTGGTGGGGCGCGCCGCCTACACGATCGCCCGCATGCAGCGCTTTGCCGGACAGGTGAAGCGCGACGGGGTGCTGATCGACCGCGAGGTGCGGATCCTCGGCGTTTCGGCCTCCATGCGCGAGGCGGTCAACACGGCGCTCAAGGTGGCGCCCACCGATGCCTCCGTGTTCATCACGGGCGAGAGCGGCACCGGGAAGGAGCTGATCGCCCAGTGCATTCACGCCGAGAGCCGCCGGGCTCGCAAGGCGTTCGTGGCCATCAACTGCGCCGCCATGCCCGGGGAGCTGCTCGAGTCCGAGATGTTCGGCCACCGTCGAGGCGCCTTCACCGGCGCCGTCCGCGACAAGGCTGGACTGCTCGAGATGGCGGATCAGGGAACCTTTTTCCTGGACGAGCTGGCCGAGATGCCGATGCCGCTCCAGGCGAAGCTGCTCCGGGTGCTCCAGGACGGCGTCGTGCGACGGGTCGGGAGCGAGAAGGCGGACGCGGTGGTCGACGTGCGCTTCATCTCGGCCACCAACTGGAAGGCCGAGGAGGCGCTGGAGGAGGGGGTGCTGCGCCACGACCTCTACTACCGCCTGCGCGTGGTCCCGATTCACCTTCCGCCGCTGCGCGAGCGGCCGGAGGACATTCCGGTGCTCATCAACCGCTTCATCGAGCACTTCTGGCGCCGGCACCAGCCTCCCGGCCGCATGCAGCCCCGTCTCTCGCCGGAGGCGCTGGATCGGCTGGTCGGCTACCGGTGGCCGGGCAACGTGCGCGAGCTCCAGAACGTCATCGAGCACGTCGTGGTGCTGTCGGATCCCGACGAGGAGATCGGGCCGGACCGTCTCTCCATCCTGAGCGCGGAGTTCAACGGCCAGTCCGGCGAGGGCTCCGAGGTCTCCTCGTTCGCCTCCGGGATCAACTTCCGGGCCGCCTTCCACGACGCGAAGCAGACCCTCGTCGACCGCTTCGAGCGCGAGTACCTCGCCCAGGTCGTGGCCCGGACAGGCGGCAACATGTCGGAAGCGGCCCGGCAGGCCGGCATCGACCGCACGACCCTCTACCGGCTGATGGAGAAACACCGGCTCTCCAAGGACGCGTTCACTTCCTAGCAGGCAGGGTCGCTTGACCGCCCCGCGTTCCACTTCTGATCGGCTGGGTCGAGTGTGACCGTCCCGCACCCGGGCGGCTCCAACCGGCTTTCGGTTCCCAGGCAGGACCGGCCCGCGTGGTGGTCGCCAAACGAGCATCTCGACGGGCTGTCGGGGGAAGCGCAGCGGCTCGCCTGGCTTGTGGAACCCTCCCTTTGGTCGGCCGAGCCGCTAGTGGACGAGCTGCCGGCTCTCGCCGAAGAAGCGGTCCCGGACGCCGTGCAGGGCCTGCGTGACGCGATTCTGGCCGCGGAGCGCGCCGGTTGCCCTCCCGAGCGATCGGAGGAGCTCCACCGGCGACTCGACGCTCGCGCGGCGGAGCTGTGGCGCGTGATGGGCGAGCGTCTGGTGACCGCGCACCGGCGATTGCTGGAGGGGGTGTCCCACGACCTGCGCTCGCCGCTCAACTCCGTCCTGTTTCTCGCCGACGCGCTCCTCAACGAGCACAGCGGGCCGCTGAACGCGAACCAGAAGCGGCAGCTGGGCGTTCTGTACGGTGCCACCATGTCGCTGGTCAAGCTGGTCAACGACCTCATCGACTACGCGAGGCTGAGCGAGGAGATCAGCATCGCTCCAGCCGAGGCGGCGTTCTCGGTCGCGGGCGTGCTTCAGGAGGTCGAGCGGCTCGTCGCTCCCCTCGTCGACCAGAAGCAGGTGCGGCTCGCGGTGCACGATGAGGTCCGGGGCGAGCGGTCCGGCAACCCGTCGCTGATGGCGCGGGTTCTCATCAATCTGGTCTCGAACGCGATCGACGCGGTGGAAGCTCGAGGCGGTGTGGAGGTCGTGGTGCGGTCGCCCGACCCGGGCACGCTGCTGATCGAGGTCACCAACGACGGGCCGCCGGAGGACCTCGAGGCGCTGCGCGAGCGCGTGGCCGGCCGCGCCCGGCCCGAACGGGTCCGGTCGCGCGCGGGCTGGACCCGCGGCCTGGGGCTGTCGATCTGCGCCCGCCTGGTGCGCGCGGCGCGCGGTCGGATCGAGGTGGAGACAGCCGACGGGCGCACCCGGTTTGTTGTGGAGCTGCCCTTCCGGTCCCTCAGCGCACGATGAACAGGGGAAGCGGGATCGCTTCCAGGATGGCCAGCGTGTGCGAGCCGAACAGCAGGTCGTGGATGCGCGTGTGCCCGAAGGCGCCCATGAACACGCAGTCGGCGCGCCAGCGCTCGATCGCGCGGCCGATCGCCTCCGTCGGCTCCGCGTCGATCCGTGCCCCTTTGAACGGAATGCCGTGATCCTCGATCACCGCCCGCGCCGTGTCGATCACCGAGTCGTCCGATGGGTGCCCGGCGAACACGACCCGCAGCTCGGCCTCGCTCTCGGTGGCGAAACGGATGGCGAGATCGAGGGCGTGGACGGACGGCTCGGAGCCGTCGTAGGCGACCAGCGGCCGGCTGGGCGCCACCTTCACTCCATCCCCGATCAGCACCGGGTGGGGTGATCGGCGCAGAACCCGGGTGACCGTCGTCCCGAGCGCCTCGACCCCGAAGCGCGCGTGCTCGCCGCGCCGGCCCAGAACGACCAGATCCGCCCGGGCTGCCTCGCCCACGATCGACTCTTCGGCGATCCCGATCTCGAGCTGGTTGACCGGCACCGGGGCGGCGAGCGCCCGCGCGCGCGCGGCGAACGTCTCGAGCTCCTTCGAGCCGCGCGCCTGGAAAGCGCGCAGCACCTCGGGCTGAAAGGGCGCGCCGCTGACCTCGCCCCACATCGGGGCCAGCGCTTCGATCGCGGGACCCTCGACCACCCGCACGTCGGCCACGAACAGCGCCGTGACCTGTGAACCGAAGCGCTTCGCCAGCTGCAAGCCGAGCTCTCCGGCCCGCCGCGCCTCGTCGGAACCGTCGAGACAGATCAGGATTCGATCGAACATGGTGCGGGAAACTGGCTCGTGCCGCGACGAAGTGTCAATTTCTCGCCCCATGCCGAGCCGGAAAACCAACCTCGCCGTCTTCCTGATCGCGCTGGCGGGCGCCCTGTATGTGGCGGAGGCCGGCCTGGCACTCGGCAACTGGCTCCGCGCCACGGAGAGCCCGGAACCGAGCTGGCCGGCCGACGTCGTCGAGCAGTGCGCGCCGGTGTACGAGGAGACGGACAACCTCCGCTGCCGTGTGGCCCTCGCCGCCGGCCTCCCCTACGACACGCGACGCGGGGCCGAGGTGCTGGACTCGCTCCGGCGCGCCGGCATCGAGGCGTGGCCGACCACTAATGCCCACAACCTGGTGGAGCACCGCGAGCTCCAGATCGCCGGCCGTCCGGTCTATCCGCTCGGGGACATCTCCCGCGCCACCCTGCTGTGGTGCAACGAAGCGGGGGAGTGGCTGACCTACGCGACCGACGAGTTCGGCTTCCGCAACCCTGTCGGCGCCCATGGGGGAGAGGAGGCGCTGAGCGTGGTGCTCCTCGGGGACTCGTTCGCCCAAGGGGCGTGCGTCGAGGCGCACGAGGACGTGGGGGCCGTCATCCGCCGGGCCTTCCCGAGAACCCTCAATCTCGGCCGCGACGCGGCGGGACCGGTGCGCTCGCTGGCGGCACTGCGCGAGTACGGGACCGACAGGAGGCCGGCCGCCGTCGTGTGGCTGTTCTACGAGGAGAACGACTTCGGAGACTTCCGCCGGGAGCGCCGTACCGAGATGCTGATGCGGTACCTCGAGCCCTCCTACCGCCAGGGGCTCCGGCCCCTCCGCGACCAAATCGACCGTCGTCTGAGGGAGTTCACCGAGGAGAGCCTCGCCGAGTGGGAGGAGGGGCGGCGACAGCGCGCGGCGCGCTCCCGCGGGGGACGATCGGTGCTGTCGAGGGTGTGGGAATTGGTCACCCTGAGCCGGTTGCGGGGATTAGTCGAGAGCGCGAGACAGGCGATTCCGCCACCGGGCCGGTCCGACCTCGAGGACCTGCGCGAGGTGATGGAGCGCGCGCGGGACGACGTCCAGGGATGGGGCGGAACTCTTTATTTCGTGTATCTGCCCTCCTGGTATTTGCTCGCCGGCGAGCCCGATGCGGGATCGCTTCGTGAGGAGCTGCTGGCGCTGGCGCGGGAGATGGGGATTCCGACCATCGACATCACGGAGGAGATGCGCCGACATCCGGACCCGCTGTCGCTCTTTCCGCTCCGCCAGTTCGGTCACTACACGCCGGAAGGCTACGCGCTGGTCGGCGAGACGATCCTGCGCGTTCTGGCCGAAGACGCGGTCCTCGACACCGCGCAGGTCGGCGTGGAGTAGCCGGATGCCGTGGTCATGACAGGCCTCTCAGTACTCGGCCACGGTGCGTGCGCTTGCGCGGCCGGCCTGTCGGTTGAGACCTTTCGGGCTCCTGTCTCGTATGATGGGCGTGGCAGTCGAGACGGATGAGGGCCATCGGTCCGGGGGCTCGGCGCGACGGCCGCGGTGAGTCGAAACGAACGAGCGTTTGGGTGTGCAGA
>CAZJXR010000184.1:0-5274 GCA_964550085.1 uncultured Gemmatimonadota bacterium | reverse complement strand
AGCAACCGAGGTGCTGGTGGAGCTGCTCCGTGAACGTGTCGACCCGCCATCGGTGATCGAACTGATGACGCAGCACGCGACGCCACTCGCCGAGTCAATCGGCCCGCACCTCAACGACAGCGACGAGTTCGTGGCCCGCAGCCTGATCCGGGTGCTCGGTAGCGCCGACCCCGGGTACGAGCTGCTGGTGGCAGCCAAGCTGCACCACCCGAACTCGCTCGTCGCCCGAGAGGCGTATCGCTCGCTCGCCCGTATGAGGACGCCCAAGGCGGCGACGCTTGTCGGCGACCGCCTGCACCGGGGCGATGCCTTGGAGCGCCGCCTCGCCGCCGCAACCCTGATCCGATTTCGTCACAAGTTGGCAGACGAGATCGCGCTCGGAGCCCTCGGCCACGACAAGTTCGTGCGACGCGATCCGAGCCTCGCCTCGCACCTGATGAAGAACGTGCATTCCCACAGCTCGGCCAAGCTATGTGCCGTGCTCGACCGATTGTCCCGCTTCCGCTTCCACCTGTGGCGACCGGGCCTGGCGCGACTCGGAAGACAGGCTCGCGCCCTCCAGAGGAACCGGTGACGATTCTCCGAACCACCGGCGGCAGCGGGATCGATCCGGACGCCCGGGCGCGGAACCGATCGGCGTTTGCCGACCCAGCGGGAGAAACGGAGAGGGCATTCGCCGCTGGCCGGCCGGCGGATCCGGTGCCGATCGTTCGGAGCCTCGTCAGCGCCTTCCGCCTCGACGGGCTGTACCCGAACGGCCATCCCCAGGTAGACGGAGCGGTATCCGAGCTGGCGCAGCTGATCCAGGAGCGGCTCGATGAGCAGGACATGATCCGCATCGACATTGTCGAAGGCGAGGCCCACTCCGACGGGGTCGCATTCCGGAAATCCAGTCAGATCCACCGGTCCGCAATCGACGAGATGATGCGCCTCGGACTCCACAGCATACGAATACGACGCGGCATCGAACGGGCCGAGATCGAGAGCCTGGTGCGGATTCTCTCCGACCGTCGCGGTGGGACGTCTATCACCGGCAGCATGCACGACGACCTGCAACGTCGTGGGGTACGGAACGCGACGATCGGAAAGCTGGTGGAGCTCGACACGCGCTGGAATCAGCACCGGTGGGGCGAGCTCCCGACCGGCTCGCTCGACGTCTCCTACGCCGACGCCCTGGACCGCGCTCACCAGGCGTTCGACGTGATCGAAGAACGGGGAGTGATTGAGGTGCAGTCAGTGCGCGAATTGCTGGAACACCTCACGGCCGAGGTGGCGGGACGGCGCGCCGCCCTCGGTCATGTTGTGGCCCTCAAGCAATTCGAGAATCACACCTACTGTCACTCGGTGAACGTCACCCTCCTGTCGATGATGCTGGGGAAACGAATCGGGCTGTCGTCCGAGGCGCTGTCGAAGCTGTCCGAGGCGGCCCTCCTCCACGACGTCGGCAAGACCCGCATACCGATCAGTGTACTCAGGAAGCCCGCACCCCTCGACGACAGCGAGCGGTCTCTCGTGCAGCAGCATCCGCTCTGGGGCGCGGAGATGCTGATCGATGTCGACGGCCTGTCGGATCTCTCGCCGACCGTCGCGCTCGAACACCACGTCGGGTACGACGGGATCGGGTATCCGTCGCTCGGCGCCGCGGTACGTCCCCACCCGGCGAGTCAGCTGGTGGCGGTGTGCGATATCTACGAGGCGCTCACGGGCGCCCGTGCGTACCGGATGCCCGTACCGCCCGACCAGGCGTGTCTGACGCTCGCCGAGCTGGCGGGCACCAAGCTCAACCCCGATCTGGTGCGGGCGTTCGTGAACCTCGTCACCTTCTTCCCGGTCGGCTCGATCGTCCGCACCGACCGCGGCGACATCGGCGTCGTGGTGGAGACGAATGGCGCCGAGCCGTTGCACCCGGTTATCGTGATCGTGCGCTCGGAGGACCCGCGACAGGAGCGGGGAAGGACGATCGACACGTCCGTTCGAAACGAGCAGGGTGAGTACGTACGGCAGGTCGTGGAGACCCTGCGCCCGCACGAGGAGCGGATCGACCCCGGGGAGGTTCTCATCCAGATGGACCGCGGACGCGGGCGCGACGACCGCTGACCGACTTGGGCGGCGGCGAAACCTGTCCTCCTGGCGCCGCGTATCGTGACGTGAGGAGGGAATCATGCTCGAACTCGTCGGTTTGCTCGTTGCCGGTGCAGCGGCGATGGGCGGATACCTGAAATCGAAGCAGTTCGTTCGCGATCGGCTGCGGTTCGTCGATCGCGTATACAAGCGGTCGGCCCCGGTCGTCGCCGGGATCGTGGCCGCGCTGGTGGTCGCACCGATCGCCTGGCTGTTGCCGGCCGTCGGGACGGGCACCGCCCTGCTGTTCGGGGTGGGTGTCGGCCTCGGCGTGCGATCGGGCGTCCGCGAGCTCAAGAGGCTGCCGGGCGCCTAGGTGCGCGCGCGGCGGGCGCTCCTGGCTCGGACCGCCGGTGCGGGCAAGGAGTCGCCAGTGTCCGACAGTCCATTGCGGGGCACCGAAGGGGGCCTCGCTCAACGTCTGCACACCCATCTCGAGCAGCGACGCCGTGCGATGGTCGATCTGCTCGCCCGCCTGGTGGCTACCGAATCGCCGTCGCTCGTTCCGGAGTCGCTCCACGCCGTCCAGGCCATTCTGACCGACGCCTTCTCCGAGGCCGGCTACCAGGTGCGGCGCATACCGGGCGAAGCGACGGGTGGACAGCTGGTCGCGGCTCCGCCGGAAAGGCGAGGGCTCGCCACACCGGACGGCGGGCCCCGGGAGCCGTTCCAGCTCCTGGTGGGCCACTGCGATACGGTGTGGCCGCTCGGCACCGTCGAGCACATGCCGGTCGTCGTCGAGGACGGGCGACTGCGGGGTCCCGGATCGTTCGACATGAAGGGAGGGCTGGTGCAGATCGTGTCGGCCCTGGCCGCCCTGCACGACCTCGAGCTCGAGCCGGAGGTGATGCCGGTCGTGTTCATCAACTCCGACGAGGAGATCGGAAGCCCGGAATCGCGGCCGCATCTGGAGCGACTTGCGGCACGAGCCGACCGGGCGCTGATCATCGAACCGGCACTGGGCCCGACAGGCCTGATCAAGACGGCCCGAAAGGGTATCGGACGCTACACGCTCCGCGTGCGTGCCCGGGCGGTGCCCTCCGTCCCGGACCCGGAAGCGGGCTCCGCCGCGATTCTCACCCTCGCCCGGTTGGTGGAGCGACTCTACGAGCTCGGCGCCCCGGATGAGGGGGTCACGATCAATGTCGGCGTGATCCGGGGCGGATCCCCGTCGAGCCTGCACCCGGACGAGGCCCGAGCGGAGATCGATGTGCGGGTGCGGACGCGGGCGCAGGCCGAGACGGTCGACGAGGCGCTCCGCCACTTGAGCGCACCGATCGACGGGGTCGAAGTCGAGATCACCGGCATGCGAGAGGCTCCGCCGCTGGAGCGCACGCCCCGCAACCGGCGACTGTGGGAGACGGTGCGCCGCGCCGGGGCCGACCTCGGTCTGGAGCTCCAAGAGACGGCCGCCGGGGGCGCGTCGGACGGAAATACCACCAGCCTGTTCACCGCGACGGTGGACGGGATGGGAACGCTGGGTGACGGGGCGCACGCCGAACACGAGTTCGTAGATACGCGGACGATGCCGGAACGGGCCGCCCTGCTGGCTCTCGTCCTGCTAAAACCGCCACTGTCAGGCGCGCAAGCGCCCTGAAGCCGGATGTGCGGCCTTCGAGAACAGCCCCTCGACGTGCCGATCCTGTCGAACCTGCACGGTGCCGTCGGTGGACCGCGGGCGCGATCAGAGTCGCGCCTCGCGAGCGAATGTCACCCTCCTCCGCGTAGTCCGAGGGCGCCGACAGCAACGGCCACCAGGAGGCAAGTTCGTCGTATAGAATCGGACGCGGATCCACGCTACGCCGCCCTCGAGCTACCCGGACTCCCCGCGGCTCGAGCCGGCGCCCTTTGAGAGTCGGCGGTAGACCTCGGACTCGGACACGCCCCTGATCTCGATGACCTTGCGTCGGGACCCGCCGCCGCGGACGATCGTTACCGAGCTCTTCGGCACAGCCAAAGCTTCGGAGAGAACCGTTTCCACCGCCGAATTGGCTTTGCCGCGCTCGGCAGCTGCGGTCACTCGTACCTTGAGTCTTCCCCCCAACCATCCGGCGACGCAATTGCGCGAGGAACCGGGGACGACCGTGATCGGCAACCTGACAGTCGGGCGTGCGTTCATTGGCGAGCGAGCGTTGTTCGAGGCGTGGCCCGTCTACCGTTCAGACGCTTCAGCCGCGCTCCGCGCGGACGACCTGAACCGTTGACAGCGCCGTGCCGGTACGGGCCTTTGCCGGGCGAAACCGCCACGGCCGCTAGCGAAGCTCCTCGCAGTCGATGCGTGGCGCGATCACCGGCACGGTCGACGCGGACAGCTCGAGCTCGCTCCCCTGCCCCGCGATGATGGCGCGGGCCTCGCCACGGAGCTCCTGCCCCTCGACCTGCAACCGAAGCAAGACACCGTTCTCGCCGCCGGCGAGCCGGAGCAGGAGGGCGTCGTCCGCCACCGGCAGCCAGAACTGCGACTGACCGGTGACACGCGGCGGGACGCGCACCGTGAACGCGGTGTGCTCCGAGGTGTCCTCCCGCGGATCGTCGTCGACGCTCAGCTCCGCCGCCACAGCCAGTAGCTCGAAACGGGCCGGCGGAAGCGGGGCCGCGATGGCGTCCCAGGTGGCGTCGAGCCGATAACAGCCGAGGGCCGCATGTCCGGCGGCCGGGAGCCCGCCGTCGCCTCCGACAGGAATTTCGATCCTCTCGCTCGCCACCGCGGCCTTCGCCGCTGCATCCAGTCGCTCGGCACCGGCCACCGGCTCCTGCCGCGCCGCTACCGGATCGGCGGTGACCGGGGCCGCCGCGGCGGACACGCCGTCCGCCAGGCGGGCTCCCGCCTCCGCATCGGTTCGATACTCGTCTGCCGCGGCCAGCTGCCCGACCGGCGCCGACGGCTCACCCGGAGCGCCGATCGCTCCCTCTGCGATCGCCTCACGCTTCGGTTCGGATCCATCGACGGCGGTATTCTCCAGCCGGGAATCGCGGCTCGACTCGGCACGCCACCCGTCCCGGGCGCGGGCATCGGTCGACTCGGCCAGGAGGTCGGTCTCGACCCTCTCCGACAGCGCGCCGCGTACGCCGGCGCCGTCGAAGGTAATCTGCCGAGCTAATGAGCCGGCGCCCACCGAGATGAGCACCGTCGCTGCCCACGCCAGCGATGCG
>CAZJXR010000183.1:0-5743 GCA_964550085.1 uncultured Gemmatimonadota bacterium | reverse complement strand
GGCTCGGCGCGACGGCCGCGGTGAGTCGAAACGAACGAGCGTTTGGGTGTGCAGATGAACGAGATTCTCAAGAAGCAGATCTGGCGGAAGCTCGAGGCGATGCCCGAGGAGAAGGTATATCAGGTCCTCGACTACATTCAGTACCTGGAGTCGGAATACGGGTCCCGGGATCCGGGGCCGCGCGGCGTCCAGAGACTGGGCGAGCTGGTCCAGGACCAGATGCGAAAGCACCGCGTCTCGGCCAAGACGCTCAAGGAGGCGATGCGGGTGCTCGGGTCGGCCGACCGGGTGCTGGATGCGTTTCGCGACGCCGGTCGTGAGTTCCTGGCCGAGCTCGAGGCGGGACGCCCGGAGCCGCCCCCGAAGTCGAAAGAGGATCCGCCCCGCTCCCGGGAGATCGTCATCGAGTAGACGCGCGTTCTCCCCCGGGTGGCGCAAGGCGGTCGGCGCGGTGCGGCGCCGTTTAAGAGGCCGAATGCCGTTGACGTGCGCGGCGTGGCTTCCTACCATACCTGATGGAACTGCGAAACCGCCGAGCCCGCGCCGCGAATCCCGCCCGGACGCGTCCGACTCGGCGGTTTTCTGCATCCGTCCCTCGCCCCCCGCCGGCCGGCGAGTCGCTCACCCGCGAGGCGCCGGTCCGATGAATGCGGCTCCGCTCCGCGAGGCGCTGACCTTCGACGACGTCCTCCTCGTCCCCCGCAACGCGCAGGTCCATCCCGCCGATGTGAGCGTCTCGACCCGCCTCGCGCGCAGCATCGAACTCTCGATCCCGATCGTGTCCGCCGCCATGGACACGGTCACCGAGCACCAGATGGCGATCGCGGTGGCCCGCGAAGGCGGGATCGGGATCATCCACAAGAACATGTCGATCGAGGCCCAGTGTTCGCAGGTGGACCGGGTGAAGCGCTCGGAGAGCGGCATGATCCTGGATCCGATCACGCTCGGTCCCGAGGCCACCCTCCGCCAGGCGCAGGCGTTGATGGAGGAGTTCTCGATCAGCGGCGTTCCGGTGGTGGATTCCGGAGGTCGCCTGGTGGGGATCATCACCAACCGGGATCTCATCTTCGAGAAGAACCTGGAGCAGGCGGTGGCGGATGTCATGACCCGCGAGTCGCTGGTGACGGCTCCGGTCGGGACCTCGCTGGAGACGGCGGAAGAGATCCTGCGCCGCAACAAGATCGAGAAGCTGCCGGTGGTCGACGCCGATGGCACGCTGCGCGGCCTCATCACCGTGAAGGACATCTTCAAGCGTCGCCGCTTTCCCAACGCTTCGAAGGACGACCACGGACGTCTGCTGGCCGGGGCGGCGATCGGGGCCTCCAGGAGAGACCTCGATCGCGGCCGTGCCCTGGTTGACGCCGGGTGCGACGTAATCGTCATAGATACGGCGCACGGGCACGCGCAGGGGGTGCTCGACGCGGTGGTTCGGACCCGCGAGGCACTGCCCGACGTGCAGCTGGTGGCCGGGAACATCGGTACGGCCGCGGGCGCGCGGGCGCTGGTCGAGCGCGGGGTGGATGCGGTGAAGGTGGGGAGCGGACCGGGTTCGATCTGCACCACCCGCGTCGTGACCGGCGTCGGGATCCCGCAGATCACGGCCGTCCTCGACGCGGTGGACGGAGCGGGTGGAGAGGTGCCGGTGATCGCCGACGGCGGCATCAAATACTCCGGCGACATCGTGAAGGCGATCGCCGCCGGCGCCGCCAGCGTCATGCTCGGCTCGATGCTGGCCGGGACCGACGAGAGTCCCGGCGAGTCGTTCCTGCTCGAGGGCCGCCGGTTCAAGGTGATCCGCGGCATGGGCTCGCTGTCGGCGATGGAAGAGGGATCGGCCGACCGCTATTTTCAGGATGAGACGGCGGTCCGCAAGCTGATTCCGGAAGGAATCGAGGGGCGCGTTCCGTACAAGGGCCCCGTGTCCGAGACCATCTTCCAGCTGGTCGGGGGGCTGCGCAGCGGAATGGGCTACTGCGGTGTCAGCAACGTGGCGGAACTGCAACGGGATGCCGAGTTTATCAAGGTGACGCCCGGTGGCTTGCGGGAGTCTCATCCACACGACGTGATCATCACGCGCGAAGCGCCCAATTACAGACTATAGCGACCTGTTTAAGGACGACGGACGAGAGATCGTGATCTCCTCGCACAGAAGGCCTCGCTTTGCCCCGCCGCGTCGAACGCACGCCGGCGGCTGGCGCCACTCCGGATGGATGGTCGCACTGATCGTCGCCGGCTGCAGCCACACCCCGGCTCCGGTTCCTGCCCCGTCCGTGGCGGCCGCCGGTCCGGATTCGGTCGGCGCCCTGTCGCAGGCGGCCCCCGACACCGTGCGCCCCCCGCCCTCCGACAGCGCCCTCATCGCGGCGGCGGCGGAGGAAGGGGTTAACGCCGAAGCCGTGCTCCAGGCGAACCGGGAGGCGCAGGTGGCGGTCGAGGACCTCCCGACCGATACGCAGCGCGAGTTCCTGCTCCTGTTCGGGTCCGACCCGCTCGGCCTCGCCGATCGCCCGCGCAACGCCGAGCGCTACGAGATCCCGCTCGAGATGAACGAAGCCGTCGAGCGGTGGATCGACTATTTCCAGAACACGATCCCGGACCGTTTCGGGACCTACCTGAGCCGCCTCGGTCGGTACGAGGACATGGTGGCGGACAAGCTCCGGGCCGCCGGCATGCCGGCGGACCTGCTCTACCTGGCCATGATCGAGAGCGGGATGAACCCGAACGCCTACAGTCGTGCCCACGCGGTCGGGATGTGGCAGTTCATCCGCGGCACGGCGCGGCTCTACGGTCTCGAGATCAGCTACTGGGTCGACGACCGACGGGATCCGATCAAGGCGACCGACGCGGCGCTCGCCTTCCTGTCTGACCTGTACGCGGAGTTCGGCTCCTGGTATCTGGCCGCCGCCGCCTACAACGGCGGTCCCGGCCGCATCCGCAGGGGGATTCGCCGCACCGGCTCGGACGACTTCTGGGATCTCTCCGATGCCCGCGTGTTGCGCGCCGAGACCCGCAACTACGTGCCGAAGTTGATCGCCGCGGCGCTGATCGCCAAGAACCCCGCCGCCTACGGGTTCACCAACATCGAGCGTCAGGAGCCGCTGGAGTACGGGGAGGTGATCGTCCCCGACGCCACCAGCATGGACGTCATCGCCGAGGCGGCCGGGGTCGATGAGACGGACATTCGGGCGCTGAATCCGCAGTTTCTGCGCCGGGTGACGCCGCCCGGCCGCCAGGTTATGGTGCGCGTGCCGCCGGCCGCCGCGCCCGCCTTCGCCGTCAACTACGCCAAGATCCCGCCCTCGAAGCGGGTTACCTGGCTGGTGCACACGGTGACCCGCGGCCAGACGCTGAGCCAGATCGCGGCCCGGTACGGGACCTCGGTGGCGGCGATCCGAGCGGCCAACAACAACGTGAATCCCCGCCGTCTCCAGATCGGACAGCGGCTGGTCGTGCCGCGCGCTCCCGGGGCGGCCGAGCCCGCGGCCCGCCCGGCCGAGGAGGTCGTCGAGGCGCCGGACGGGATGCTCACCGTCACGGTGCGGTCCGGCGACACGCTGTGGGCGATCGCGCGCCGCTACCGGGTGACCACGGGCGATCTGATGGCCTGGAACAACCTCAACTCCACCCTCATCAAGCCGGGCGACCGGCTCACCGTGCGCCGCTAGCGTCGATACCGGTGGGAATCCGCGCCTCCCGCGAGGCGTGGGGCGGGGCGAAAGGGGGACCGGTGTCGGCCGCACGCCACACTCTGCGCCTTGACGTGCGGCTGGCGCGCTCCTAACTCTAAGTAGAGTATAGGACTATCAAACCGGGGCCCGCGAGCCTCGAACTTGCCTCGTGCCGGAGCGGGCGCCGCGCTGGGTTGCGTGGCGCAGGGGGTGGTTCGACGGGACCGGATGGGAGGAGATGACTCCACACAGACGACGTTCGAACGACATTCTGCGGGTCGATCTGCACTCGCACACAATCGTATCACCGGACGCCACCACCACACCGGCCCAACTGGTGGCCCGCGCCCGACTGGCCGGCCTGCACCGGATCGCGGTCACCGACCACGACGTGATCGACGGAGCGCTCGAGGCGCAGGCGATCGACCCCCGGCGGGTGATCGTCGGCGAGGAGATCCGCTGCCGCTGCCGGACCGAGCTCATCGGCCTGTTCTTGACCGAGCCAATCCCCTCGGGACTGCACATCGAGGAAACCGCCGAGCGAATCCGCGATCAGGGCGGCGTGGTGTATGCGCCCCACCCGTACGCGTACGCCTGGCGGCCTCATAGCAGGGCGCGACGCGCCCTAGCGGTCGCGGACATCATCGAGGGCTTCAACGCTCGCGCCTTCGTCCCGGCCTGGAACCGGGCCGCGTTCGCAGCCGCCGCCCGGCAGGGGCTGCCCGTCGGGGCCGGATCCGACTCTCACTTCCCGTGGGAAGTGGGGCGTGCCTACACGGAGATGCCCCACTTCAGCTGTGCCGGGAGCTTCCTTCAGGCGGTGGAGGCGGCACGTCCGGTCGGGAGCGGGCTCACCACGGCGCTCGTGCACCTTGCCTCGGCCGGACTGAAGACGGCGCGACAGCTGGGGCTTCGCCCTGCCCCCGAGCCGGTTCCGTCGCGGCGCCGGCGTCGGCCCGCGGCCGCCGTCGGCTCCTGATTCGGAGGCGGCCGCGCCCCGACCGGCTCCTGATCGCTACCGAGTGACGGCCGGTTCGAGGCCCGCCACCGGTGGACCGGCGATCGGATACACGGTAGCCCGCCCCCGCCGTCCCCGGAGCGCGTTGCGGGGATCCACCACCAGCTTCGCCTCGCTCACCACCAACTCGTAATCCACGCCGGAGTGATCGGTGGTGATCACCACCGCGTCCGCCTCGCGGAGGTGATCCGCGTCGAGGGGGACCGACCGGTAGCTCCGGTCGTCGTCGAGCTCGAGGCGCGGGACGAACGGATCGTGGTAGCTCACCTCGGCGCCGTTTCCGGCCAGTAGCTGAAGGATGTCCAGGGCCGGACTCTCCCGGGTGTCGTCGACGTCCAGCTTGTAGGAGACGCCGAGGAGCAGGATCCTGCTCCCGTTGAGGGGCTTTCGCACCCGGTTCAGCGCCTCGCCGACCTTGGCCACCACGTTGCGCGGCATCTCCGCGTTGACCTCGGCCGCCAGCTCGATGAACCGCGTCCGGTAGTGGAGGGTTCGCATCTTCCACGCCAGGTAGTGCGGATCGACCGGGATGCAGTGTCCTCCCAGACCGGGCCCGGGGGTGAAACGCATGAAGCCGTACGGCTTGGTGGCGGCCGCGTCGATCACCTCCCAGATGTCGATGCCGAGGCGGTCGGCGATCACCGCCATCTCGTTGACGAGACCGATGTTGACCGCCCGGAAGGTGTTCTCGAGGAGCTTGACCAGCTCGGCCGCCTCCGGCGACGACACCTCCACCACCTGGTCGATGATCTCGCCGTACAGGGCGGTGGCGAGAGCGTGGCAGTGGCGGGTGAGCCCCCCGACCACCTTCGGCGTGTTTCTCAGGTGCCAGTCCGGGTTCCCCGGGTCCACCCGCTCCGGGCTGAAAGCGATGAAGAAGTCGACCCCGGCGACCAGACCCGTGGCCTCCAGCGCCGGCTGGATGACCTCGCGCGTGGTGCCCGGATAGGTGGTCGACTCGAGCACGATGAGCTGCCCGGGTCGCAGGTGTGCCTTCACCGTCTCGGTGGCCTGGACGATGTAGGAGACGTCCGGGTCGCCGGTTTTGGACAGCGGC
>CAZJXR010000182.1:0-5819 GCA_964550085.1 uncultured Gemmatimonadota bacterium | reverse complement strand
CGAGGCCGCCTCGAAGCTGACGCGTTGAGGGTACGGCGGACGCGTGCAGCACCCCGTGCAGCTGATAGGGGAGCGGAATTCGCTCGAGCGCCCCTCGCGCGACGACGAGGACACGCCGCCGCCTGAGCGCGATGACCGCCAGCCACCCCTTCAGGGAGCGGGATCTCCCCGACGAACCCTTCGCGCGACGACGAGGACACGCCGCCGCCTGACCGCGATGACCGCCAGCCGCCCCTTCAGGGAGCGGGATCTCCCCGACGAACCGTTCGCGCGACGGGGAGGAGACCCCGCAGGCGCAGCCGAGGAGGCTCCGACCCCAAAGCGCGTGGTGAGGAGGGGAGACCCGCGACCCTCAGCGAGGAGGCTTCGACGTCCAAAGCGCGGGGCCAGCGAGGGCGAACCCGCGACCCCGGTCTAGGCGGAAAACGCCTGCTTGACCCGCTCCCAGAAGCCGGGCTCGCGGCGGTTCGGCGTCGGCGGTGACTCTTCCGTCTCGGACAGCGCTTCGATCCTGGCACGCTGCTCGCGGTTGAGCTGCGTCGGCGTCCACACCAGGACCCGCACCAGCTGGTCGCCACGCCCCGAGCGCCGCAGGCGGGGCATTCCCTTGCCCCGAACCCGGAGCACCTGCCCGGACTGGACCCCGGCCGGGACGGACACCCGCTCTGTCTCCCCGGTGATGGTCGGCACGTCGACGTCGGCCCCGAGCGCCGCCTGGCTGAAGGTGACGGCGAGGTTGTACACAATGTCGTCGTTCACACGCTCGAAGCGTTCGTCCTCCTCGATCTCGATTGCCACCAGCAGGTCGCCACGCGGACCTCCGCGGGTACCGGCGTTTCCGCGACCCGCCAGGCGCAGGTAGTCGTTGTCGGAGATGCCGGCCGGGATCTCGACCTTGACCTTGGCGTCGACCCGAACCCGCCCCGCGCCTTCACATTCGTCGCACGGGTGCTCGATGCGCTCACCGCTCCCACGGCATTCCGGGCACGGCTGCACGCTCACGAACTGGCCCAGCATCGACCGCTGCACGTGTCGCACCTCACCGGCGCCACCGCAGATGGGACAACGGACGGGCGCCGTTCCGGGTTCGAGACCCGACCCTTCGCACTGCTCGCACGCGTCGAGCAGCTTCACGCGGATCGTTCGCTCGACCCCGGTGGCCGCTTCGACCAGCGAAATGTCGAGACGCACCTTGATATCGCTTCCCCGTCGCGGACCGGCGCCGCGTGCGCCTCGACCGCCGAACAGGTCTCCGAATCCGCCCATCCCGCCGAACTCACGCATGAACACTTCGAACGCGTCCGCGAAATCGAAGCCACCGAAGCCCTGGAAGCCCCCCACGCCAGCGGTCCGCTTGAGACCCGCTTCGCCGTACTTGTCGTACGTCCGGCGCAGCTCCGGATCGCGAAGCACCTCGTAGGCGCGAGTCACCTCCTTGAAGCGCTCTTCCGCATCCGGCGAACTGTTGCGGTCCGGATGATAGCGCATGGCCAGCTTTCGATACGACCTCTTGATCGCGTCGCCGTCCGCGTCGCGGGACACGCCGAGCAACTCGTAATAGTCCTGTGCCATCTATTCCCTGTGATTCCTGATCCACTCCATCGGAGCCGGGATTTCTCCCTCCCGGCTTACAACCTAGCCACCCTGTTGGACCCGGGGACCGACGCCCGCGTCACCCGGCAGATCGCTAGGAGCTCGCCAGGCTCGAAACGAGCGAAGAAGTGCAGTCGACGACCGCGATCACCTTCTCGTACGGCATCCGCGTCGGGCCGATCACGCCGACTACGCCCTGCAGCGTCCCGACCGAGTAGCGCCCGGTGATGATCGTGAGGTCGGAGAGCTCGGGCGTCGCGTGCTCGGCACCGATCGTGATCTGCGTGCCCTCGACGCCGTCGCGCCCCCCGAGCACGGATGCCAACACCTCGCGCTTCTCGGTCAGCTCGATCAGAGATCGCAGCCGCTCGCTGGTGGTAAACTCTGGTTGGTCGGCCAGCAGCGCCGCGCTCCCCAGGTGGATGTCGTCACCGCGCAAGGCCCACTCGAACAGGTCCGGCCCCGACTGCACGAATATGTTGACCAGCAGCCGAGCCCCCCGATCGTCGAACGACAGGTCCCGCAACCGCGCCGACAGCGTCGATTGAATATCCTGCAACGTCGAGCCCCCCAGTCGCTCGTTGAGCGCCGACGCCACCGAGGCGAGCGTCTCCCGCGGAAGAGCGGTCGGGATGTCCACGTACACCGTACGGATCACGCCGGACTCGAGTGACAGGACGAGGAGTGCCTTCTCGGAGCTGATCGGAACCAGCTCCAGTTTCTCGAGCACGGCAGAGGCCAGCGCCGGCGCCACCGCCAGCCCCAGCTCACGGGTGAGCAATCCAAGCACGCGAGCCGCGCGCCGCATCAACTCGCCGATCGCCGACGACTCGCTCGCCTCGAGCTGTCGCCGGATTTGTGCCCGCTCCGACGCGGTAACCCGCGGACGAGCCATCAGCGCGTCCACGTAATAGCGGTAGGCGAGGTCCGTCGGCACGCGGCCGGCCGAGGTGTGTGGATGCGTCAGATATCCCTTCACCTCGAGATCGGCCATCGTGTTGCGGACGGTGGCGGGCGACACCCCGAGGTCGTACCGCTTGGCCAGGCGACGTGAGCCCGCCGGTCGCGCCGCCTCGATGTAGGACTCGACGACGGCGACCAGTACGCTCGCCTCACGCTCGGTCAGCTTTTCCCGTGTCGACTCGTTCGCCATTGTGGCCGCTCCTCACCCGGACATCCGACGTCGCGTCGAGCTCCAGCGCCAGACGATCGAGCAGGAGCCAGCCGCGCGGCGTCAGACGCCACCTGTCACCATCTTGTTCAATCCACGCTTCTCCTGTCCAGTGCGCCAGCAAGCGGTTCCAGCGCGATGGGCTCAGCCGCTCGACCTCCGCAAAGCCGATGCCGCGGCGCGTCCGCAGCCCGAGCCACACCCGCTCCAGTGCCGTCCGCCGCGCGCCGATCCGCTCCCATCCGGCGCGCACCGAGGCACCGGACGCGACCGCCTTATGGAAGGCGTCCCAACGGTGAAGGTTCCAGATTCGGAGGGGCGGGAGATAGCTGTGTGCTGATGGGCCGACTCCGAGGTACCCCGAGCCGTCCCAGTAGTGCCAATTGTGCCGGGACTCATGTCCCGGGCGCGCGAAGTTCGAAACCTCGTAGTGCGTGAACCCCGCCGCGCCGAGGCGCTCGGCCGCCTCCAGGTACTCGGCCGCGTAGTGCTCCTCGCCCGCCGGCTGCCGTCGACCGAGCTCCACCCAGCGACCGAGTGCCGTCCGCGGTTCGACGGCGAGGCCATACGCGCTCACGTGGCTGACCCCGAGTTCCACACAGGCCGCGACCTCGCGTCCCCACTCTCGCGGCACCGATTCGGGAAGGGCGAACATCAGGTCCGCGCTCAGGCTGTCGAATCCGGCCGACCGCGCGCGCCTCACCGCCGCCGTGGCCTCGGCCCCGTCGTGGGCGCGGCCCAACCAGTCCAGCGCCCCGTCATCGAACGACTGCACGCCGATGCTGAGCCGGTTCACGCCGGCAGCCAGCCAATCCTGGCACACCCGGCTCGTCAACGAGGCGGGATTCGCCTCGGCCGTCCACTCCACCCGTTCCGGCGTCCACCGGAACCACTCGCGCAGCAGATCGCCGAGCTGCTGCATCCCGCCGCATCCGAGGAGCGACGGGGTGCCGCCCCCCACGTAGATCGTCTCGAGCTCGAGGCCCGGCCTCCAGCCGGTGGACTCGAACCATTCGGCTACTTCGTGCCGGATCGCCGCCAGCCACGCGTCGCGTGGCGGACGCCGCGCCCGGGCGACCGAGAAGTCGCAGTAGTGGCAGCGCTGCCGACAGAAAGGAAAGTGGACGTACAGGCTTCGCGGCGCGGGCGCCGAGCGCAGGTCGATCATGGCGCCCGTCGCGCCAGCGTCACGCGCCCTCCGGGGAGGGCTCGAATCCGTCCTTCGATCTCGAGATCGGCCAAGAGCGCCAGGATGCGGCCGGCTGGCAGGCCGATCGCGCCGATGAGATCATCGACCAACGTCGTTCCGCGCCCGAGCAGGTCGAGGAGACGTATCCGCTCCGGGTGGCCCCGGCCCGGTTCCGCTGCCGCCGGCCCGGTCCGAATCTCCGCCCCTGCCGCCGCCCTCCCGGTCTCCGCCTCGGCCCGCGCCGTGGCGTCCTCGGTCGGCGCGGGACCGTCCGGGCCGGGAACAACATCTCCCGGCGGCAGGGCCTCGAGCTCCTCCAGCACGTCCGCCGCGCAGGTGGCCAGCGTGGCGCCGTCGCGCAACAGAGCATGTACTCCCTCGCTGCCGGCGACCCCGACCGGGCCTGGCACGGCGAACACCTCCCGTCCCAGCTCCAGCGCGTGGGAAACGGTGATGTGAGCTCCGCTGCGGCGGCCGGCCTGGACGACGACCACCGCATCGGCCAGCGCGGCGATGATCCGGTTCCGACGCGGAAACAGGCCTGCGGCCGGCCTCACCTCGGGAGCGAACTCGCTCACCAGAAGGCCGCGCTCGGGCAGCGCCCGATACAGGTCGCGGCTGCTGCGCGGGAACTCGTGATCCAGCCCGCTTCCCAGGACGCCCACCGTCAGACCATCCACCTCGAGCGCCGCGCGGTGGGCCGCCGCATCGATGCCGCGCGCCAGACCGCTCACCACCGTGCGTCCGGCCGTGGCCACGCCGGCCGCGATCTCGGCCGCCATCCGCCGGCCATATTCGGTCGCGCGCCGCGTGCCGACGATCGCCACCGACCCGCACCCGGCGAGTGGCGCCGGACCCCGAAGGTACAGAACGGGCGGCGGATGGTGCAGGTGTGCCAGCCGTTTCGGATATGGGGCGGTCCCGTAACTCACGAGACGGATTCCGGCATCGAGCAGCGCCCGGATTCGCCGCTCGGGAACCTGACGCACGCTGCGCAGCCTCGGCAGGCGGGCTTCGAGCACCGCCGTCGCCGATCCGTACTCGTCGATCAGGGCCCGGATGGTGGCCGGCCCCATGCCCCGCACTGCGGTGAGGGCGAGCGCGGCGCGCGTCTCGCGATCGCCCCCGCTCAGGGAGCCCATTCCTCCAGCTCGGGAAACAGATCGCGCCCCTCGGTGTCGTCGGCGCGCTCGCGGCGCACGCGGGCCCACAGGGCTTCGGTGAGCTCGGCGATCCCCTCACCGGTCACCGCCGAGACCACGAACTGCCCCCAGGCGTCTGGCGCCTCGATCTGCGGCGAGCGCTCGGCCACCGGGACCAGATCCGCCTTGCTGATCAGCACACAGTGCGGGATTTGCGCCAGCGCGCTGTCGTGCGAGAGGAGCTCGGAGCGCAGCAGCGCGTAGGTGGCCTGGAGATCGACCGAGTCGACCGGGACGAGCAGGGCGAGCGTCCGGGTGCGCTCGATGTGCCGGAGGAACTGGGTTCCGAGCCCTTTGCCCGCGTGGGCCCCCTCGATGAGGCCCGGGATGTCCGCCACCACGAAGCTCCGGCCTTCCGGCAGCTCGACAACACCGAGGTTCGGTTGCAGGGTGGTGAACGGATAGTCGGCGACTTTGGGGCGGGCGGCGGAGACGGCCGCCAACAAGGTGGACTTGCCGGCATTCGGTTCCCCGACCAGGCCCACGTCGGCGATCAGCTTCAGCTCCAGCTCGATCCGGCGCTCCTCACCCCACTCGCCGGGCTCCCAGTCTCGCGGCGCCTGCCGGGTCGCGGTCGCGAACGCCGCGTTCCCCCGACCCCCCCGTCCCCCGCGGGCGACGACCAGACGGTCGTTGGCATCCCAGCTGAACGCGGCACGACGTC
>CAZJXR010000181.1:0-5820 GCA_964550085.1 uncultured Gemmatimonadota bacterium | reverse complement strand
GCCGGCGGCTCGCGCTCCCATACCGGTCCCGGCAGGGAGTCGAGTCGGGCCCCGTCGCGGGCGTGCCGGACGAGCGCCACCTCGAGTCCGTCGTCCCCGAACGCGAAGCGAAAGACGGCCGTGCGGCCCGCCGTGTCGACGAACAGCGGGGTGCTGGTGGCCCAGCCCCCGGGGATCGGCCAAGTGTCGAGCGGCTCATCGTCCGGCGAGTAGACGTTGATGCGCGCGTTCCCCGGATCGCGGAGCAACAGACGGCCGTCGGGGAGCAGCGCGATCCCTCCATCCGGTTCGGCGTATTCTCCCGGCCCCCCGCCCTTCCCGGACAGCGTCCGCAGGTAGGCGCCGTCCGGCCCGTACACCCGGAGCGCCGGGACCTGCGCGTCGACCAGGTAGATCGTGCCGTCCGGCCCCACCGTGAGGCCGGCGATCTCGCCAAACGTGTACTCGTCGGGACCGCTCAGCATCCCGATCCGGAGCTCCTCGACCAGCCGCACGCCCGGACCCCACACGCTTCCCGACTCGGTGACGACGAACACCGTGTCGGCGATCGTGTCCGTGGTCGCGCTCCAGCCGGCGGCCGCGAGGTCCGAGGAGTCGGAGTCGCCCGCGCAGCCCGCGGCGATCGTCAGCGTGGCGGCGATCGTCAGCGCGGCGGCGATCGGGCTGAGCAGCAGGCGGGGTATCACGAGGAGGCGCGAGGTCAGGCGTCGAAGGCGCATGGCTCTCTTCCGGGATGCTCGGGTTGTCGGAGTAAACGACACCAATGACCGGATTGTCGTGTTAATGACACCGGCGGACGCACAAAGGTGGTCCATCTCGAAACGAAACGAGTCCAACATGAGAATGTACGCTGTGCTCGTCGCAACCAGCGCCCTGCTCGTCTCCGCGATCCCTGCCTTCGGTCAGGATGAGCAGACCGCCGCTCCCGTGCGGGATCCGTTGCGTCCCCTCGTGATGATCGACCCCGGTCATGGCGGCTCGCAGCCGGGCGTGCGGACGGATGGGGTGGAGGAGAAGGACCTCGTCCTCGGCTTCGCGGGGTGGCCGGTCGTCATCGAGGGCCGCGACTTCGATTTCCTTCGCTCACCCGACGTCCCGACTCTGATGGTCGAGGGCGGGTATCTGGTGAATCCCCAGGACCGCGCCACCATCCTGTCGCGAGAGTTTCAGGACCTGCTGGCCGCCAAGATCGTGGACGGAACGGACGCGGCGCTGGGCCGCTCACCCTGCGTCAGGCGCTGGAGCGCTCACCCTGACGCGGGCGCTGGAGCGCTCACCCTCGCGGGCGGACCAAGCCGCTCCAGCCCCGCGCGCGCGTCGTCGACCCACGGCTGCATGGCCGGATCGGCATCCCGCCAGGCGAGGAGAACATACGCGTACGCGCGGCGCGCCTTCTCCAACTCGCCGAGCTCCTCGTACAGCTTGCCCGCTCGGTACATGGCAGGCGGGTCAAAGAGCGCATTGTCCGGGACCTCGACCAGGGACTCGTAGTACCGCGTCGCCTCGCGGAGCAGCCCTGTCTCCGCCAGCAACTCGGCCAGCCACCACCTCAAGGTTCGGTTCACTTCGTACTCGAAGAAGAGATGGTCGGACTGGGCTTCTTCGAGCAGACGCCGGGCTTCTGCGACGTCACCCCGGTTCTTCCACGCGTCGAAGCCGGCCAGCGCCTTGACCACGCCGAGGACGAGATTTGCGCGGGCCGTATCGCCTGACTCGAGATGGTAGCGCGCGGCCTCCTGAAGCGGCTCGATCTCCATCGCCATCGCGGTTGGCTCTTCGGTCGAGATCGCGTACGCCGCGGCATAGAAGGCCGGCACCCTGGTCCCGGCGTCCGGAACCAGTGGTTCGGCAAGGACCGTATCCGGCACCTCGCGCCCGAACACCGAGTCCAGCACCATCCGCGGGATGGGAAGCCCCTGGCTGTATGCCGCGTACAGGAGGGGCAGCACGAGGCTGGTGTCGTCCGGTCGCCGGCGTCCCTCGGCATCCCTCGCGCGCAGGTCGCGCGCTTCCAGTTCCGCCAGCGCTTCCTCGATCCTGCCGCGGTCGAGGGCCGTGCGCACGAGCAGCCAGTTGGAGAACCACGGCTCGAGGTCATCTTCGCGGCGACTGGAAATCCGCAGGACCTCCGCTCTCTGCGGAAGAAACAGCGGATGAGAGAGCTCCCACCGGGCCAGGGCGGCGGGAATCGGCGGCACCAGGCTGTCCAGAGAGGCATAGCCCCGGGCTCGAGTGACGGAGTCACCGAAGCCGATCCCGTGGGCCACGCGGTACCAGGCGATTTCCTCCACCGGCGCCCCGTGTGTCTCCCACAGGTCGATCAGCTCCAGGATGTGTGCGCTGTCGGGATCGAGGCGGAAGTACGAGTCGATGTAGTGCGCGTAGGACACGAGCAGACCCGAGTCCAGTTGGATCGCCCGCGCCATCGCTTCCCGCTCGCTCAGCGGCCGGGCGAGCGCGGGTCCGCCGTAGTGCGAGTACATGTCGCCGAGGGCGTTCCAGCGCTGTGCATCGTCCGGCTGGTCGCGCACCGCCTGCTCGGCCTTCGCAATCGGGTTCTCGCGGGACACGCGTCCGAACAGCAAGGGTGGGGATGCGCTCCAGCGGCCTGAGCGTCTTGCTTCCTCGACCGCCCGCATGGCTCGCGCGGTCGCCTCGCGGGCGCGGCTGAACTCGCCGGCATAGCCGTACGCGTTCGCGAGTCGGTGGTGGGCGAGTACGAAGCCCGAGTCCATCGTCACCGCACGCTCGAACGCGTTGATGGCGGACACGAACTCCGAGCGTCGAAACAACGCCTCGCCCTCCATGTACGCCTTGAGCGCGTCGAGCGACTCCGTCGTGGCGCCCGCCAGGTCAAACCTCGGCAAGTCGGTTGTCCCGGACCCGATCGAACGCACGATCTCGAGCGACAGCCGGTCGATGAGCACGAGCGCATCGTCCGGTGCGCCGCTCGCCTTCGCCTGGTCGAGAATCTCGCCGCTCCGCACGTCGTACAGGTCGGCGTCGATGCGCAGGCTCGCCCCGCTCGCGATGGCTCGCCCCACGACGGCGTACTCTGCACCGGCCGCGGCGGCGACCGAGAGCGCGGTGCTCAGGTCGGCCTGCCGATCGTCGGGAACGATTTCCTTCCAGCGCGCAAGGACGGTGCTGCCGGCGACCGTCCGCAGACCCGCGACCCCTTCCAGGTTGAAGGACAGCGCGTCGACCATCCCCTCCCGCCACACCTCGAGCCCTTCGCCGCGCACGGTGAACGGAAGTACGGCGATCGCGGGGACCGAATCTGCCGCCACCGCCGTCGCCGGCCTGTCGTCCCCGCCTCGTCGCGTACCGGCGTAGACCGCCACCACGCCGACCAGGATGACGAGAGCGACCGCGCCCCAGGTGAGGGGCGATCGCATGTGAGTACCGGAGCGACCCGCGCCGGTTTGCCTCCGGGCACCGGGTGCATCTTCGACGACCACACCCGCCGCACCGGGCACGGCCGGGGTCGCTCGCGCTTCCGGCTCCGGCGGCTCCATTGCCCGCCTCAGCATCGCCCGCAATTCCGCCGCCGACGCCACCCGGTCGGCCGGCACCCTGGCGAGCGCCCTGGCAACCGCGGTCTCCACTCCGGCGGGCACCGTCTCTCGGAGCGTACGCAGCGGCGGCGCGGCCTCGAGCTGTTTGCGGGCGACGATCGCCGCGGCCGATTTGCCGGAATAGGGCGGCTCTCCGGCCAGCATCTCGTACAGCACGCAGCCGAGGGCGTAGATATCCGTTCGACCGTCGAGCGCGCCGCTCCCGCTCGCCTGCTCGGGACTCACGTACGCCGGCGAGCCGAGCGACATCCCGGTCTGCGTCACCTGCTCGCCGCCCGCCGCATCGATTGCCCGCGCAATGCCGAAGTCCGCGATTACCGCGTGTCCGCGCGAGAGCATGATGTTTCCGGGCTTGATGTCGCGGTGCACCACCCCCTGCTCGTGCGCGTAGTCCAGCCCGTCCGCCACTTCGCGCGCGATCCGCGTTGCTTCCTCCACCGGTAGCTGCCCCTCCCGGTCGAGTCGTTTCCGCAGCGTGTCGCCTTCCATGTACGGCATCGCGTAGTACAGGAACCCGTCTGCCTCGCCGGAGTCGTAGAGAGGGAGAATGTGCGGGTGGTTGAGGCGCGCCGCGGTCTCGATCTCGTGCAGGAAGCGCTCGGCGCCAAGCGAGGAGGCGACCTCGGGCTCCAGCACTTTGACCGCCACCCGGCGCTTGTGCTTCAGGTCCTCGGCCAGGTACACCGTCGCCATGCCGCCCCGACCGATCTCCCGCTCGACCGCGTACCGATCGGCGAGCGCGGCTCTCAGGCGGTCGACGTCGATCGGCACGGGCTCAGTCTCCCCGCGAGGAGGTCCGCACCGGTGATCCGTCCCCGGTCAGCCTGACCTCCCACGCTGCGAAGCGCGGATCATCGCGCAGGCGATCGTAGCCGGGCATGCCGATCAGGAGCGTGAGCCCCACGCGCTCCTCGTCGGCTCGCCACAGGAGCTCCCAGGCCCGGTCCACGTCGCCGAGCTCCGCCATCAGCCATGCAACGCTCACCGCCGTCAGGTACTCTTGCCCCGCCCGGGTCTCCCATTCCTCCAGAATCTCGCGTGCCTCATCCGTGCGGCCGGCCGTCGCCAGCGCCCAGCCGAACAGACCCAGGTGGAAGGCGGCACGCTCCGACCAGTCGACCACCTTCCCGAGAGCGTCGATCCCTTCGTGGTGACGGCCGAGGGCGGTACAGGAGACTCCCGCGCCCCACAAGGCCAGCATGTTGTCGGGATCGAGCCCGAGCGCGCGCTCGCAGCTGCGGCGCGCATCTTCGGCCCGGCCGGCGTTGAGCAGTATGAGTCCAGCCATCCCGTGCACGAAGGGCGCGAGCGGATCGGCGCTCTGCGCTCTCCCCGCTGCGGCGATGGCGTCCTCGTGCCGGCCGAGCATGCTCAGGATGGCTCCGTACCAGGCGTGGGCCTGCACGTTCTGCGGGTTGAACGCGATCGCTCGGCGCACGCTCTCCTGCGCCCCGGTCCCGTCGCGGTCGTGCATGAGCCGGATCACCGCGTCCACGTTCAGTGCTTCGCTCGAGTCCGGCTGCAGCGCGAGGGCCGCATCGATCTGGATTCTCGCCCGCGCGAGTGCATCGCGCGGGCGGGTCAGGCCGTACCAGGCGCTGATGGTCTCGATATCGGCCAGGCCGACCCGCGACAGGACGTGGGAGGGGTCCAGAGCAACGGCCTGCTCGAAGTACGGTCGGGCGCTCTGCATGTCGTTCTTCGAGTAGCGCAGGTAACGACCCTTAAGGTACAGGTGGTAGGCGTCGAGGTCGGCCGGTGGCGCGGGGCGCGTTCCCCCCACGGACGGCTCTCGTGCGGAATCCCGAAGACCCGGAACTCCGGGTTCGACCTTGGCCGGGGCCAACTGGAGCTGTAGCGCCTCGGCGACCCGACCCGCGATCTCGTCCTGGATCTCGAACACGCTCTCTATTTGGCGATCAAAGCGTTGGGACCAGAGTTGGTAGCCATCGGCCACGTTGATGAGCTTCGCGGTGACCCGGAGCTTGTCCCCCGCCGTCCGGACGCTCCCTTCCAGCACCTTGCTCACGTTCAGGGTCTCACCGATACGCGCGATGTCGGCGTCCTCGCTCTTGAGCCTGAAGGTCGAGGTACGCGCGGCCACCCGGAGGCCGCCGACCCGAGCGAGTGCGTTGAGGATCTCCTCGGCCATGCCCTCGCAGAAATACTCCTGGTCGCGGGCGGCGGACATGTCGGTGAATGGGAGAACGGCGATCGATTCGGGTGGCTTCTCGGCCGCGAC
>CAZJXR010000180.1:0-5874 GCA_964550085.1 uncultured Gemmatimonadota bacterium | reverse complement strand
GAGGAGGCTTCGACGTCCAAAGCGCGGGGCCAGCGAGGGCGAACCCGCGACCCTCAGCGAGGGCAAACCGCGACCCCTGCGCCCGCCGGGGTGCGGCGGCTCGCCCGATCGCGGACAGGTTCCTCAGCCGCCGCGCTTCCGCCGCTCCTCCTCGACCATGCGGCGTTTCAGTTCACGCAGCTGTTCTTCGGCCACTCCCTCCGGATCGGCCGGTTCGACGAACGGGTCGCGGACACTCGGGTCGTCGGTGAGCAGGTCGTCCACCTCTCTGGTCGCCGAGCCGACGTCGGCGTCGCGATCGATCTGCGACGCCATCCGCTCGAAGTCGTCCACCGCGCTCGGTCCCCCCCCACGCAAGTTCTGTGTCGCTCTCCCGCGACGCGCCTGGGCGAGAATAGCGTCGCGTTGCGCCAACGCGGACTTGAGTTGGCTCGTCTGATCGGCAACCGTCTGTTTCTGGAGACTGAGCTCGGCTTCGGCCGCCTCGAGCTTCTGCTGGAGAACCTGCGCGCGGGAGCGGTGATTGGCCTCGAAGCGGCGGGCGACGTCGACCGTCTCCTGGTCGTCGATCGACTCGGCCTGCACGGCCCGCCGCACGCACTCCTCCACCTTGCGCACCTCGATGTCGATTTGCGCCCGGAAGGTTCGAATCTGACCCTCGAGCTCCGGAAGGCGCGCGCGAGACTGGATCAGCTCCTCGCGCATGGCGCGCAACAGGTCGTCGATCTCTTCGTCCGGGCCGGCGCCGAACGCCGATTCGAGCTTGCGCAGCGCCTCGTCGAGGGTCCTCTTCAATCGATTGAACATGCGCGGAGTCTAACACGGGCCCGGCCGGGCAGCCAGGCAATTTGGCTTGACGCCGGAACGGGTGGGGTACAATCCACTGAACAGGGACAACATCGCCAATCGGTGTATATTCGGGCCGATGTGTAGCAGGATGGAGGTAACCACGTGAGTCCGCCGGAAACCAGCACCACGGCGCTTCCCGCGGAGCGGAGAGTGTTTCGCGTCGAGGGCATGCACTGTGCCGGGTGTGTGTCGGCGGTCGAGAGCGCTCTGAACCGGGTCGAAGGCGTGGCGGCCTCGGTCAGTCTGCCGGCCGAGTCGGCGACGGTGGTCTACCAGCCGGACCGGGTGACGTTCGACGATCTCCGGCGGGCGGTCACCGCCGTCGGGTACGATCTGCTGGAACCGACACCCGACGCCGGGTCGCGGGAACGGCGGCGGCTGGCGCGCGATGCCGAGAAGGTGCGCACGGCCCGCAAGCGGATGGTCGGCGCCTGGGCACTCACTCTGCCGGTGATGGCGTGGATGGTGCCGGAGATGTTTCTCGGCTTGAAGTGGCCCGATCCGCTGACGTTCGATGCCGGAATGGTCCTTCTGTCGCTGCCGGTCCTCCTCGTCGCCGGCCGGCAGACGCTGGCGAGCGGCGTTCGTTCCGCGCTCCGGCTCCGACCCAACATGGACACCCTGATCGCGATAGGCAGCGGAGTGGCGGTGGCGACTGGCGTGTTCACCGCGCTGCACGATCTCGGGCAAACTCCCCGCTTCACGGACAGTCTCGGCACCGTCCCTCACCTCATGAACTACGCCGGCATCGGTGCGATGATCATGGCCATCCACCTCACCGGACGGTACGTGGAGACGAAGGCGCGGGGCACCACCTCGGCCGCGATCCAGACGCTGCTGTCGCTGGAACCGAGGACGGCGCGCGTCGTGCGGGACGGCACAGAAGTCGAGGTTCCCACTTCCGCGGTGCAGATCGGCGACACGATGGTCGTGCGTCCCGGCGAAAAAGTGCCCACCGATGGAGTCGTCCTCGAGGGTCAGTCGGCGGTCGACGAATCGCTCGCGACCGGCGAATCGATGCCGGTCGAGAAGGCTCCCGGCGACCCGGTAATCGGCGCCACCGTCAACCGTCACGGCATCCTCCACGTCGAGGCCACCGAGGTCGGTGAGAACACCTTTCTCGCCGGGGTAGTCCGCATGGTCGAGGAGGCTCAATCCAGCAAGGTGCCGATTCAACAGTTCGCCGATCGGGTCACCGCGGTGTTCGTTCCCATCGTGTTGACCCTCGCGCTGGCCACCGGCGCCGCGTGGCTTCTGTTCCCCGGCTTCTTCGCGGGCATTATCGGGTGGGCGTCCGCGTTCATTCCGTGGGTCGACCCCGATTCGGGCCGGGTTTCTCTGGCGGTGTTCGCCGCCGTGGCGGTGCTGGTCATCGCCTGTCCGTGCGCGCTCGGCCTGGCGACTCCAACCGCCCTCATGGTCGGCACGGGCCTCGGCGCGCAGAGGGGCGTCCTGGTGCGGCATGGAGCCGCCATCCAGACCCTGGTGCACGCCGACGTCGTGGCCCTCGACAAGACCGGCACCCTCACGGTGGGGAAGCCGACCCTTACCGATATTCGAACTGTCGACGGGTGGAGCGAGGAGGAGCTGTTGCGGGTGGCGGCCGCCGTCGAGCACGCCTCGGAACACCCGGTAGCGCAGGCGGTGACGGCAGCCGCCGCATCCCGGGGGGTGATCTCGAACAGGGTGGAATCGTTCGAGACGGCGACGGGGCGCGGCGTACGCGGCGCGGTGGATGGACGCGCTGTGGTGATCGGGAGCGAGCGCATGATGGCGGATGAAGGCGTGGACCCGCGAACGCTGCGGGCCGCCGCGGCGCATCTGGAGGGTCAGGCGAAGAGTGTCTTGTGGGTGGCGGTGGATGGCCGGGCGGTCGGGTTGCTCGGCGTGTCGGACCCTCCGAAGGAGGATGCCGACGAGGCGATCGAGGAGCTCGAGCAGCTCGGACTCGAGCCGGTGATGCTCACCGGAGATAACGAACGAACGGCCGGCTCCGTGGCCGCCGGACTCGGCATCGGCCGCTTCTACGCCGAGTTGCTCCCGGGCCAGAAGGTGACCGCGATCCGGAAGCTGCAGGAGCAGGGTCACGTGGTGGCCATGGTCGGGGATGGGATCAACGACGCGCCGTCGCTGAAACAGGCGGATGTGGGTCTGGCCATCGGCACCGGCACCGACGTCGCCATCGAGGCGGCGGACATCACGCTCGTCCAGGGCAGCCTGTTCGGCATCGTGCGCGCCGTTCGTCTGGCACGCGCCACGTTCGGGAAGATCCGGCAGAACCTGTTCTGGGCGTACTTCTACAACACGGTCGCCATCCCGATCGCCGTGCTCGGGCTCCTGCATCCTCTGATCGCCGAAGCCGCCATGGCCTTGAGCTCGATCACCGTAGTGACGAACGCGAACCGCCTTCGACACATCGACATCGTGTCGCGGGGCCGGGTGGGCGAGGGGCCGGAAGGGCGCGAACTCCCCGAACCGCTCCAATCTCCGGAACCGCGACGGTCCCCGGAATCGCGACGGTCCCCGGAATCGCGACGGTCCCCGGAACCGCGACCGTCCCCGCGATCAGGGGAGTCCCCCTGATCGATTCGAGGCTCCGGGAGCCGGCCTTTCTGGAAGCGCTGCGCCATCCGGACGCCTACCCCGAACCGGTGGCGGCGGAGGGCGTTCGCCTCCTTCAGACACACGTATCGTGGTTGTTCTTCACCGGCTGCCACGTATACAAAGTCAAAAAGCCGGTCGATCTCGGCTTTCTCGACTTCACCACCCTCGACGCGCGTCGCCACTTTTGCGAGGAGGAGCTGCGGCTCAATCGGCGCGTTTCTCCAGACGTATATCTGGCGGTGAGCGAGCTGCGCGAGTCCGATGGCCGCTACGCGTTCGGCGGCGAGGGAGAGGTAGTCGAGTATGCGGTGAAGATGCGGCAGCTCCCTGCCGACCGCTGGTTGTCGACCCTGCTCGAAGCCGGCTCGGTCACTCCCCGCACGGTGCGTCGAATCGCCGGTCGCATCGCGGACTTTCACCGTGCCGCCGCCAGCGACGCCGAGATCACTCGTCTCGGCGGAATCGAGTCGGTCCGCATCAACACGGCCGAGAACTTCGAGCAAACGCGAGAGTTCATCGGCCTCACCCTCGACCGCGCGACGTACGACGTGGCGCGGGCGGCGACCGAAGCGTTTCTCGAACGCCGGGGCCAGCTGTTCGCCCGCCGCGAGGCCGAGGGTCGAGTGCGCGACTGCCACGGGGATCTGCACGCGGCACAGATCTGCGTGGAGAACGGGATCGCGATCATCGACTGCATCGAGTTCAACTACCGGTTCCGGTTCAGCGACGTGGCGGCGGATCTCGCCTTCCTCGCCATGGACCTCGATCACTTCGATCACCCCGACCTGTCGGGCATGCTGGTGGACGAGTACATCGAGCACAGTGGCGACACGGAGCTCCCGAAGCTGCTTCCCTTCTTCAAGGCCTACCGCGCCTTCACGCGCGGGAAAGTGGAGTCGATCCGGGTCGCGCAACTCGAGGAGGGTGATCCGGCTCGGGGAACGGCCCGCGAGGAGGCCGACCGCTATTTCAAGCTGGCTGCGGCGTACGCCCGGATTCGGCGGCCCCTGCTCATCATCACCGCCGGGCTCATGGGCACCGGAAAATCGACGCTCGCGACCGCGCTCGCCGAGCGACTCGGGGCTGAAATCTTCTCGTCCGATGTGGTGCGCAAGCAGCTCGCTGACATCTCCCCCGAAGAACGGCGGCTCGAGGCGTGGGAGGAGGGAATCTACTCTCCGGAGTTCACCGGGCGCGTGTACCGGGCGCTGCACGACCGGGGCGACGCCGCGCTGCGCTCCGGACGGCACGTCGTGCTCGACGCGTCATACGCCGAGCGCGGCCGGCGCGCAGAGGCGGCCGCGGTTGCGCGCGAGTGTGATGCGGAGCTGCTCGTCGTCGAGGTGATCGCCCCGACCGAGGTCGTGCGGCGCCGCCTGCGCGAACGCGACACCCGCTCCGGAGGGGTGAGCGACGGCCGCATCGAGCTCCTTCACGCTCAACAGAGCCACTTCCAGCCGGTGGACGAGGTCCCCGACGCGCATCACATCGTCGTGGAGACGACGGGATCGCCGGGGGACACGGCTTTCATCGCCCTGAAGCAGGTTTACCTGGCGCGAGAGGCGCGGCGACGAGCCTGAGGTCAAGCAGATACGAGGAAGCTGGTCACCGGCCAATAGGTCTACACGCGGGCGAAGGGTGGGAGAATGCCCCACAGCGCGGCCGTTAGCCGCGATCGAGGCTGCCGCCCACCACATGCACTTGCCCGGGCGGCGCACGACGTGGCATCGTCCGTCACCGAGAAGGGTGGAACGCGCGGAGGACGAGATGCGGAAAGCCACCACAGAGCTGTTTCTGTCCTGCTTCGTCAGCGCCGTCGTGGCAATCGGGTGCACCCCGGAGGCGGAGCCCGAGCACGACATGACGCTCGCGGCGCTTGACAGCGTCCTTCAAGAATTGGGTGGCGCGCCGACGGCCGCCCTCGACCGCGCCACGCGCTGGCGGATGATCAGCTCGGTGGGCTCGGGCCTGCCGCCGGCGTCATTCCAGCCCGGGGACCTCCCCGATCCGGATTCGCGTGGCGCCTACTTCCTCCAGGTGTACTGCGTCCAGTGCCACGGCCTTGCCACACCCCAAATGCACGCGGCCGCCGAGTGGCCGATTCTGGTCCGACGGATGCTGGTGCGGTCCGAGACGCTGAAGAACCGGATGGGCGGGCCGATCACGGCGGATCTGGTGGGCGAGATGGCGCTGGAGGGGTCAGCGATCACGCTGCTCCCGCCCCCGGCGCACGTCGACACGCTGCTCGGCTATCTGGTCGCACACGCGCTGCCGGTCGCCGAGCCCGGAGAGATCGGCGAGGGCGCCGACGCCGAACTGTACGTTCGCCGCTGCTCCGTGTGTCACGAGACGCCGTCCCCGGGAGCGCACACGGCCGACGAGTGGGTGTCGGTCGTGGGCCGCATGCAGGGGCATATGGTG
>CAZJXR010000179.1:0-5884 GCA_964550085.1 uncultured Gemmatimonadota bacterium | reverse complement strand
CCCAGCCGAATGCTGACCGTTTACGGCACCGACGCTCGCTCCACCACTCCCCGTGGCATCTGCTCCGCGCACCGGCCAAACCCATCCCGTGCCGTTACTCCCGCGAAGCCCCGGATCGACTTCCGCGAGGCTGTGACCAGGTCTTTCGCTCAGTAACTCCGACGGGTTTCGATTCCCCCCAGCTCCACAAATCGAGGGGGAATCGAACCCCTCAATTCAGCACTACACGTAGCGAAACACAGTCTGACCTGCCCGAACGCGACGAGGCTCGACCGCTCAACGCGCGATTCGTGCAGGCAAGTCTGGAATCGAACCCCACCCGATTCGGGGCACTCGACCAGACGGCGCAACCCTGTGACCAGGACTTTCGCGAGAGTCTCTCGCCGCAAAGAAGTGCGTTACTCCCAGGGTTACTCCCGCGCCGATTCCACCACCGTCCGCTGACGTCCACCGGCGTCGAGTACCCAGATCGGCCACCCCGGTTACTCCCACCGGGCGGAGAGTCGCGGAAGTGGGACGCTCTCGGCAGGGGTTCGGGGACGGTTCTCTCCCCTGTCGCGCATCCCCGAACCGGCGTTGGGGGGCAGTGCCGTGGTCGAGCTCACCACGGATTCTGGGACACCGACGCCGAGATCGATTCTTGCCCAGAGTGCGGATGTGGTCCGTGATGACCTACCCAACGGCAAACGCTCGAGCTGCGAACGTCGACAGATCGACGGCCACGCGGTCGGGTTGTTCCCAGCGCGGGGTGTGAGCCACACCCGTATACACCGCCAACTCGGACCGGGGCAGGAGCTGCAGCAGCTGGTCCTGCATCGCCCTGGGCAGGATCGGATCGGCATCGCCCCAGACCAACAGGACCGGGACACGGCCGAGCTCCTGGAGCTCGGCCGTGTCGTCGTACTCCGACAACGATCCGAACATCTCCTTCCATGTGACAACTGGAACCTTCAGTAGGTCCTCAACGAGTTGGTCCACCAGGTCGGGTGGAACGTCGTCGGTTGACGTGTCGGCGATGAACGCCCGTGCGAAGTCCGGCTCGACCGGCTCCGACATTTCGGAGACAACGGTCTCGACGAACTTCGCCAGGTTCTCTTCTCCTCGCAGCGTTGACGGCGACGCTTCGAGGAAGAGCCCTGCCACTCGGCTCGGGTAGTCGAGGGCGACGCGGCGGGCCACCAGGCAAGAGCCGGAGTGACCGGCGAGCAGTGCTCTGTCGATGCGCAGGGCGTCGAGAAGCGGGATGACGTCCGATGCGAGGTCTTCGATCCGGTAGCCCGTCGCGGGCTTGGACGAGTCCCCGTGTCCGCGCAACGACACGGCAACGACATGGAGGTCGGCCGGGAGCAACTCGAGGACAGGCTCATAGGATCGCCAGGAATCCGTGGGACCTGGCAGCAGCACGACCGCAGAGTCCCCGGTGCCTCGCTCCCAATAGGAGAGCGTCAGCGCATCACCGACAATGACGGAACGCACGACAGGAGCGTACGCCTCTGGATTCGCCGTGGAGGACGAGCCCGCGAGCGTCCGCCCGGGGGAGTCAGCCCTGAGAGGCCGTGGTCAGAACGCCGTGCTCGATCGCGTGCAGCGTCGCCGCGGCGCGGGACGAGACGCCGAGCTTGGAGTACACGTGCTCGACGTGGTTGCCGACGGTCTTGGGGCTGATGCCGAGCTCTCGGGCGATCCCCTTGTTGGGCAGCCCGCGTGCGAGCAGGGCGAGTACGTCGACCTCACGTGCGGTGAGGCCGGCTGGGCCTCCGGCACGGGTCGGCGCCGGCGCGTGGCCTGCGGTCTCGAGGACGGCGTCGACGGCGGCGGGGTCGAGTCGACCGGCGTTGCGCTCGGCTCTGAGTTCCCGAGCGGCATCGGCTTCGGTCAGCGGGCCTCGATGGGGCCGGTGCTGGGTCATCGCGTGGTAGGCGTCGGCGACCGCGAGAAGGCGGGCAGGAGCTGAGAGAGTCACCCCGCCCACGCCGCGGTGGTAGCCGCTTCCGTCCATCCGCTCGTGGTGCGTCGCAGCGAGGAGTCCGACCCGCCGGAGCGGTTCGGGGCGGGCGAACATGCGCTCGACGTAGTACACGTGGAGCCGCATCCGCTCGACGGCGGTACCCGACAGCATGCCCGGGGAACTCCAGACGTTCGCGGGAACCCCCCAGCGTCCGAGGTCGTGCACCGATGCCGCCCGGGCGAGGAGTCGGACATCGGGTTCGGGCAGTCCCATCCGCTGGGCGGCCCCTACCGCCAGCGCGGTCGTGCCGCGCGAATGGCCGGCGAAGTGGTGGCAGCGGAGATCGCAGAAGTCGCCGATCGCGACGAGCGCGGCATCGAGCTCGTCCTCGGTCAGGGCCGGGCGGCTCGCCGGCTCGGCGTCGAGGATGGCGTCGAGGGTGTCGGTGCCGATGCCGTCGAAGAGGCCGTCGGGATCTGTGCAGGCGGCGTCGACGACGGCCGGGTCGAACTGGGTGCCGCGCCGCGACCGGATCGTGTCCACCGCGGTCGCTGCGTCCACGGTTCGGACGAGCACCTCGCAGGCCTCGGCGACATGCGCGATGCGAGCGGCGAGTGACATCTGGTCGCCCATGATCGTGTGGGGCACACCCTTGCCGTCCCACCGTGCATAGGCCTGCGCGACGCCGGCACTGACCGCTGGGCCCAACCCGAGGCGCTCCGCCAGGTGCCCGGCAGCTGCGCAGTGGTCGGACATCTGCTGCATTACCGAGTTCCGCCCGCTGGCCATGAACCCGGCCACCGTTCGAACCCTGGCGAGGCCGGAACGATCTGCCCCGGCGCGTCGCAGCATGAATGTCATCGCCGGGAGCCCGGCGAGGTCGACCGTGCTGGCCGCGGCGCGGAAGTCGACGTCGTCTCCGAAGGTCACCGCGGCCTCGTCACCGAACACCGGGCACCCCACGTAGGTGAGCAGGCTGACGTCGTACAGGACCGCGAGCTCGGCCGTGCCGAGCCCGAGGCGCTCACCGATCCGCATGGCGATCCGAGCCGAACGCAGCATGTGCTCGGTGGGCTGCCCGAACCCCAGGTCGGTCGCGAGCGACAGCGAAGCGAGGAGCTCGCTGACGCGCACGCCCGACGTGGTCACGGCCGCGGAATCTAGCCGTGATGTCGCGGCGACGGAGGTGGGGTGAATGCCCCATGTCGGACCGAGCCGATCTTCGTACGTTCGACCACGTGGCCGAGACACGGCCGGAGCAGAGGAGGATCGCGATGCCCAGGTACTTGATCGAACGCACCATCCCCGGAGCGGGACAGATGACGCCATCTGCGCTGGCGGACATCGCCGCCGCATCGAACGGGGTGCTCCGCGATCTCGGCGCCGCCGTGCAGTGGGTGCACAGCTACGTGACCGACGACCGGATCGTCTGTATCTACAACGCCGACGACGAGGATCTCATCCGTGAGCACGCACGATGCGGTGGGTTCCCGGTCGATGCCATCAGTCAGGTCCGGACCGTGATCGACCCGATCACGGCCGAGTGGGCGGAGGCCGGCGCATGAGCCGCGCCGCCATCAGCCTCACGACCGGACTCGAGGACGCCGAGAAGGTGACCGTGGCGCTCTTGGTCGCTGTCGGCGCCGCCGAAGGAGGCCGGGAGACCCTCATGTTCCTGACCAAGGAGGCCGCACGCCTGGCTGTCGAGGGCGTCGCCAGGGGTGTCGCCTGCGATGGCTGCCCCTCGATCCCCGACCTCATGGATCGCTACGCGGCCGCCGGAGGCTCCTACCTCGTCTGCCCGATCTGCTTCAACGCGAAGCACCTCGACCCCGCCACCTTGATCCCGGGCGCGGAGCTGGGCGGTACCGTCCAGCTCTGGGACTGGATCGGCGACGGCGCGACCACCTTCAGCTACTGATGAGCAGTTCCACCGTCACCACCCAGATGCTCGACGCCGTGTGCGCTCGTGACTTCGACGCTGCGGCGGGCTGCCTGTCAGCCGACGCACAGCTCCGCGCCGTGCTCCCGCCGCGCTTCCTCGAAGCCGCAGGCCCCGACGTCATCGTCGGCTGGCTCCGCACGTGGTTCGCCGATGCGACCACCTTCGCCGTGATCGACCGCTCTGTCGGCGTCGTCGCTGGCCGTGATCGCCTCACCTGGCGCTTCGAGCTCGCCCCACATCCGGGCACGGGCGACACTGCCCGCCACGTCATCGAACAGACGATGTTCTGCGACATCCGCGACGACCGAATCGAGCGGCTCGATCTCCTGTGCTCGGGATTCCGGCCAGCATGAATCCGGTCGAGCGATGCCCGATGGCGGAGATCCAGAACATGCGCCAGTCGCACCGTCACCTTCCACAGGGGCCGACCGCCCCTCGAACCCCAGGAGCACTGCGTTGTCCTCGTTGATGCTGACCGACAGCGGTCTCGAGACCTGGCTGGTCTTCCACCGCAACATCGACCTCCCGCACTTCGCGTCGTTCCCGCTGCTCGATGATCCCGATGGACGCGCGGTGCTCGCCGAGTACTTCCGCGACCACCTCGATGTCGCAGCAGGGGCCGACGCCATGCTGGTCCTCGAGACGCCGACCTGGCGAGCGAACCCTGACTGGGGCGCCAAGCTCGGCTACGACGCCCCTGCGCTCGACCGTGTGAACAAGGACGCAATCCGCTTCCTTCGCGATCTCTCGGCGGACAGGCCGGGTACACCGGTGATCGTGAGCGGGAACCTCGGCCCCCGGGGCGACGGGTACAGCCCGAGCGAGCTGCTCAGCCCCGCCGACGCCGCCGACTACCACCTCGCGCAGCTGCGGTCCTTCGCGGAGGCCGGCGCCGACCGGGCGACCTTCCTAACTGCGACCCACCCTGGAGAGGCCATCGGTGTCGTCCGGGCGGCAGGTCAGATCGGCATCCCGGTCGTGATCGCGTTCACGGTCGAAACCGATGGTCGGCTCCCGAACGGGCAGCCGCTCGACGAGGCCATCGACGAGGTCGACGTCGCCACCGACGGCGCTGCCCTGCACTTCGGAGTCAACTGCGCCCACCCAGATCACTTCTCCGCCGTGCTCGCTGCCGGTGCCGGCGCGCTCGAGCGCATCGAGCTACTCCGGGCCAACGCGTCGCGAGCCAGCCACGCCGAACTCGACGAGGCCCATGAGCTCGACGATGGAGACCCCGACGAGCTGGGTGCGCTCTACGCCGGCCTCACCGCTCGCCATCCACACCTGCGGGTGCTCGGCGGCTGCTGCGGCACCGACGTGCGACACGTCGCGGCCATCGCTGCCGCCTGTTGGCCCACCTGACGCGACGATCGCCACCTATCGCTGGGCCATGTCCAGCAGGGACCTGTCCCCAAGGTGCCGTTGGATGTCGGTCGGGCTCGGTGTCCCAGATCTCCGTCCCAGATCGTGACGGCGCGTCCCCGCCGAGGCGGTCATCAGGACGGGTCAGCTCGGTTGTGTGAGTTCCACGACGTTTCCGTCGAAGTCCCGGTACCGGCCGCTGCGACCCCATGGCTCCTGTCTCGGCGCATGGAGAACCTCGGCGCCGGCGGCGACCGCCGCATCGTGAGCGCGGTCCACGTCATCGACTCGGAAGCTCACCTGAGCGCCCGAGGTGCGATCTCCCTTGCTGGCGTAGAGAGCGAAGTGCAGGAAAGCCCCCTCCTCCCACGTGATGGCTGCATGCCGACCGCTGATCCAACGATCGTCGACCTCGTGATCCCCACCCTTGTGATCGGAGAAGTGAAGGTCGAGACCGAATCCGTCTCGGTACAGCGCCATGGAGCGGTCGAGGTCCGATACCTCGAGAACGACGGTGACCAGGCGGCTCGGTTCGGGCATGCCATCCATTCTCACCGCCAGCACGACATCCGCGCATGCCCTCAAGGTGCCGGTCGAGGCGAGGGATTCGACGTGCCCCACAATGTCGT
>CAZJXR010000178.1:0-5933 GCA_964550085.1 uncultured Gemmatimonadota bacterium | reverse complement strand
GATGTGGCCGAGGCCTTCTTGAAAGGTCCGGAGTACATAGAGCGGCTCGGTACGATGTACTGGAGCCTCACGTTCACGTTTCTCGTCATTGCAGTCATCGGCATCTCCAGATCTGGCCGACGCCTGCACGGCAGCCTGGCTTGCAGTCGCCTTCGCCTTTGAGCTGGTCCAACTCCTTGCGACCTATCCGTTGCTGCGCTAGCAGCCTAATTGGGAGGATGCCGGGGGCGGGAGTCGAACCCGCACGGGAGCGTGCTCCCAAGGGATTTTAAGTCCCTTGCGTCTACCAGTTCCGCCACCCCGGCCGAGGTAATCTAACCCGCTGCTCTGCGAAGGTTGCCCATCCTGAGGCGGCAACCTCTTTCTGCCCCGCCGTCAGGCAACCGGCAACAGTTGTCGCACTTCCGAGCTGGCGTCACGCCGCAAACGGTCGAGGTAGCGATCCGACTCTGATTCGTCCGGGTAGCTGAGGCTCGACCCGGCGTCGAGGAGCAGATGGACCAGCTCGACGTAGGCGGCCTGTCGCTCCTCGGCGCCCCCCGAGTACCTGGAGCCATGGACGGCCCACCCGAGCGGCGAACTGTGGTGGGTGGCGTCGAAGACCTCCAGGGGAGCGCCCGCCTCGACCAGCAGCCGGGCGTTGCGGGGCTGGCCGAACCAGGCCGCCTGGTGGAGTGGCGTTCCCGAGTCGAGTCCGGTTGCCTCGAGGTCGGCGCCCGCGCCCAGCAGGAAGGCCACCGGCTCTGAATGGTTGCGTCCCGCGGCATCGGCCAGAAGCCGGTCCTCCTCCGGGTTGCCCGTCCGCGCCACCATCGGATCGCGCTCGAGATACGACCTCGCTTCGGCAAAGCGACGGTTCAGAACGGCGATCGCGAACAGGTCCGCGGTCGCGAGTGCGGGATCGGCCCCTCTGGACCTCAGAAGCTCGGCCACATCATCGAAGCCCCGGCGAGCGGCGTGCGCGAAGGCCGTCTTGCCGCGGCTTGTCTTAGCATCGATCGGCGCGCCGTGGTCGAGCAGCAGCCGGATGGCACTACATCGACGACGTCGAGCGGCCACGTGCAGAGGGGTCTCCCCGGCGGATCCTCTGCGTTCCGCGACGTCTGCGCCGTCGCGCAGCATCTGGCCGAGCACCTCGTCCCCGTCGGGGCCGTACCGCCAATCCAGGAGCTCGTGTATGGCCATGCACATAGCGCCTCGTGTCTATGCCCGGCGGAGTCGATACCAGTGCTCGTCCGGCCTCAAGATCATCTGCATGGCTTTCGGCAACCGGAAATGGGAGGCTTCCACATTCGTGATCGTCCAGCCGGGAAACGCTGCTTCTATCTCGGGACGATCGGCGCCGCGGATCAACGGGCGTCTCCGCCTCGGCCACACGAGCAACAGCACCGTTCCGTCGGACGCGACCACTCCGCTCACCGAGCGTCCCATGGCGAGGCGTTGGTCGTCGCTGAGATCGTGAAACGTCCCCGTGTCGAGCGCGAGCCGGTAGCCGGAACCGATGCCGAATCGTTCGAGGGCGGTCACATCGCCGTGGACAAGCTGCATCGCGACGCCCGCCTGTTTCACGCGGTCGCGTGCGCGTCGCAGCGCCTTCTCGACGATCTCGACGCCAGTCACCTTCCAGCCTCGCTTTGCCAGCTCAATCCCCCATATCCCACTACCGGTACCGAGGTCGAGGGCTGGTCCATAGGGAGGCTGTCGGCCTTGCTCCTCGCGCTCAAAGATCTCTGTGATCTTGTCGACGAACGGTTGATCCCTTGTGGCATCCTCCCACGGGTGGAAGCCGACACGGTAGGCAAGACTCCAGTTCATCGCGCCCTCCTTCCGCGACTCCTCACGCGAGTCGGACCCGTCGGCCAGCGCCTGTCCTGCGGCTGGAACGGTGGGACGCAGCCGCTGTGAGGATGTCAGCGCCATCCGGCTGGCCGACCCAATGTAACTAAGGTCCTAGCTACAGCGCGCGACTCACGATGCGCGCCGACGCGCGGACCGCCGCTGTGAAGGCAAAGAAGAGACCGAAGTCGCGCGCCGCCGGCAAGCTGGTGATGAACAGTCCCGGGACGCTGGTCTGAAGCGAGTCGTCGAGGACGGGGTAGCCGTCGCGGCACTCGAGGCGAGGGAGGAGATTCCCGGCCGCCAGAAGGGGGACGCGCCCCATGTCGACCTTGTATCCCGTCGCGTACAGCACATGGTCCACCTCGACGCTCTCGCCGCTGTGGAGCGGGACGCGGAGGCCGTCTCCGCTCGGCTCGCAGCCGACGACGCGCCTGTTGGAGTGCATGGTGATGACCTCGTGACGCACGCGGGGCCCGAGCCACGGCTCGAGCTTGAGCCGCCCCTCCACCCAGAAGCGATCGTTCAGCGCCTTGCGCTCGGCGTCCGACAGGCCACGATACCAGCCCGGCTCGTTACCGATCCGCTCCAGCAGCGGCTCGACCCACGACCAGTCCGACTCCGTGAAGGCCGGCGTGTCGTGCCGATGGCAGACGTACACCGCGGTCGCCCCTGCCTCCGCCACCAGCGCCGCGGACTCGAGCGCGCTCTGCCGTCCGCCCACGATGAGGACCCGTCGTCCGGCGAATCGGCCGGGGGCAAGGAGGTCGCGGCTGTGCGAGCTGCGCTCGGCGGGCACGAGCGCCGCCAGCTCGTCGGGGATGTGGGCGAAGGGCGCGAAGCCGAGGGCGAGCAGTACCCGGTCCGCCACCACGGTCGCGTCGTCGTCGAGCGTGGCCTCGAACCGGCCGTCGTTCTTGTCGAGTCGGGTGACGCGGGCCGGACGCGGGCGGATCCGCTTCGACTCCTGGAACCACCTTGCATACTCCAGATAGAGCTCGAGGGGAAGTGGCTCGACATCGGATGGCCTCTCGCCCCGGGTCGCGAGGAAACGCTCGATCGTGTGAGATCCGGTGGGATCCAGATGCCACTCGCAGCCGGAGCGCAGCACCATCCCCGCGGGCATGTGTCGCTTCCAGAAGGACATCGACTCGCCGATCACGATGTGCTCGATTCCGCGCTCCCGCGCCTGCACCGCCATGGCGAGGCCGAACGGGCCGGCGCCGATGATGAGGAAGGGCGTGCGGTCGCTCACAGCCCCTCCGCTATCTCGACCAGCTTCTCGGCCATCAGCTTCGCGTTCGGGTAGCCGAACACCGGCTCCTCGCTCTCGCTCGGCACCGCCGGCTCCGGATCGAAGGAAACGCGGAGGGTGATCGGATCGCCGTCGACCGTGTCGCTCGAGATCTTCACGTACTTCGACTGCCGGTCGATCTCGAGCTGAACGAGGCCGCCCCGGGCGCGGTGGTATCGGATCTTGGCGTACTCGGCGGGATCGATCTCGGACGAAACGAAGGGCAGCCGGCGGTCGATGATCTCATCGTACACCGTGCACACGAACCGCCAGAAGCGGGCCTCCGGGGTGGCAGCCATCTCGGACTCCCTTGCCCAAGCGTTTGCGGCTCGTGAAACCCGCGCGTTCGACGGAGCGGGACCCGTCAGTCGGTGAAGCGGAACGAGGCCAGGATGCGGCGATTGAGCTCGTGAAGCTCGCCCTCCGAGCGAAACTCAAGCCCGAGCTCCTCACCCCGGTAGGGCACCACGTACGAGACCATCGCCGACACAAGTGGCCCATCCCAATGATCATACTCGTACAAACTGGCCGGCACTCCGCCGAGGCTGGCACCACGAGCCGGCTCGTGGGCTGGCCACAGCCCTCGCTTCCTCCCCTTCTCGGCATCGACGAGGGTGATCTTCAGCGGGATCCGGCCACGCCAGTGGAACCGGACGTCCGCCCCCTCGTCCCCTTCGATCTCGTAGATGTCGGGCACCTCCAGCGCGTAGCCCAGCCGTTCGTTGGTGTAGGTTGTCCAGCTGAAGCTACCCTCGTCAGGGCTCGGGACCGGACGGCTGCGGCACGCCGAGATCCCGATCGCGGCCGACAGGAGTGCGACCGTCGCCAGTCGGATACGGTTGGAAAGAGGAGGGATGGCAGTTCGCATCTCGAAGTTTTCTCGTTCAACCCGCGCTTGTCCGGTCGAAGATCCGGAGGCTCAACGGTTAGCATACGTCGTGCGGGTGCGCCAGTTCCCGAACGCGACTGGCGCCCGCGTTCCGGTCCTGCGCACTTTCCGGCATGGCAGCCGATCGACGACACAGCTGGATGTTTCTGGCCGTGGCGATCGCCCTCGCGGCGCTGTTCGTCCGCCTCGGGGTGTGGCAGCTCGATCGCCTGGAGGAGCGGAAGGCGGAGAACGCCCTTCGCAGGGCCCGACTCGCCGAGCCGGCAGTGGTCGTTTCCTCCCGCGGGACGGCCGACGGTGCGGAGCTGGCCTGGCGCCGGGCCGAGGTCAGCGGCGGGTTCGACTACGGGCGCGAGATCATCCTCGTCGGTCGCTCGCACGAGGGGCACCGCGGGGCACACATCGTCACCCCCCTCGTCCTGTCCGACGGCACGGCGGTTCTGATCCTGCGCGGCTGGTTGCCGGCCGCCGACGGGGTGAACGTCCCGCTGGCGGCCGGACGACCGGGCCGTGATCATACCTCTCCGACCGAATCGGGCGGCGACGGTGCCCGGAGGCCGGGAACCGTCACCGGGATCATCCTCCCGAGCGTGGCTGGCCCGGAAGCCTCGGTCATCGAGCGCCGAATCGACGGCGAGCGACACCTCGTCTCCACCCGACTCGACCCCGCCGCCCTCGACGCCTCCCTTCCCTACTCCGTCGCCCCCTGGTACCTGCTGGCGGACGGCGCCCCGCCGGGCGACATGCGCCGCGTCGAGGCCCCGCCCCTGGACAACGGACCGCACCTCAACTATGCGGTGCAGTGGTTTTCGTTCGCGGTCATCGCCGTGGTCGGCACGGCCCTGTTCACCCGCCGCTCCCGTCGCTCCCGGATCCGCTAGATCCGGTTCCGAGCGCCTCGAGACGGCCTTTGTACTCGCTGCGCGAGCAGTGTACCTTATGGGCGCGCTCCGGGCGCCGTCATCAACCGCTCGCTTCCACACATGGGTTTTCGGAGATTCGAAGATGCGGAAGGCCGTCCGTGGGAAGTGCGACCGCGGAGCAGGAGCGAGTGGCACCTCGAGCCGCTGCCCGGCAACGCGGAGGTGCGGCGGGTGATCCGACCCCCCTCATACGAGAACGACCCGTTCGAGCTGACGGACCAGGAGCTCCAACGTTTGCTCGACTCGAGTCGGCCGCCCTCACACCGTTCGCGGCCATCCCCGTTCAAGGACTGAATCGTTGCGAACCGACCTTCGAATCGAGCACCGCGCGATGGCACGAGCTCCGGCTGCCGCTCGCCTCTCCCTGACCCTCCTGCTGTGCCTGCTGTGCGGATTTGTCGGCTGCTCGCCGGACGCCGAGCAGGAAGCCCGCAGCGTTCCGGCCGACACGGCGCGGATCGCGGTGGTGGAGAACAGCGCGCCGGCCTGGGCCACCGGACAAGGATGGCGGCTGGCCACCCGTCCTCGGGTCGATATCGTGAGCCTGGCCGACGATCCGAACCAATTGCTCTCCTTCGTCCGCCGGGCAGTGCGCCTCAGCGATGGCCGCATCGTGATCGCCAACGGGGGAACGAACGAGGTGCGCACGTACGGACCCGACGGTCGGTTCATGTTCGCCCGCGGCGGCACCGGGGTGGGGCGAGACCTGTTCCGCCAGCTCGGCAGCGTAGTCGACTTCGGCGGCGACTCGGTGGCCGCCACCGACTGGGGCTCCCGTCGAGTCGCCGTGTATGCCCCATCGGGAGAGTACTCGCGCGAGTTTCAACTCGATGACCTGGGCAACCAGTACGTGCCTCTGCTGCTGGCCCGCTTCCCTGACGGCACGCTGCTGGTCGGCGCCGGCGATCGCTACGACCCGCAGACGGTGCCGGATGGAGTGGTACGCAACCCGACCCTGTACCTGCGCGACGCCCCGCAGGGGGCGACGCTC
>CAZJXR010000177.1:0-5969 GCA_964550085.1 uncultured Gemmatimonadota bacterium | reverse complement strand
GCGTTGATGCACGCGCCGCATCCGGGCGCCATCACCCGGAACCCGACCCGTTCAAAAAGCTCCTCGTACCCCATGGCGCGCGCGTACTCCTCCACCGCCAGCGACCCGTACTGGATGTACGCGCGCACCCCGTCCGGCACCCGTCTCCCTTCCTCCACCGCCTCCCGCACGACCCGGGCGTACATGTCGAAGTCCTCCCGCTTGGCCCCCGTGCAGGAGCCCGCGAACACCAGGTCGACGCGGACCGGAGCGTCCAGCTCGCTGACGAAGATGCCGTTGCCTGGGTCGCCAGGCGTGGCCACCATCGGCTCCAGCGTCGAGGCGTCCAGCTCGAGCGTCCACTCGTACGCGGCTCCCGGATCGCTGGACGGACCCGTTGTCAAACGTCGAGCCTGCTCGAGCGGGATGCCCCTCCGCTCCGCCAGCCAGGCGGCCGTCGTGTCGTCCGGCGCCACGATACCGGTGAAGGCCCCGATCTCCGCCGCCATGTTGGTGAGCGTCGCTCGCTCGTCCACGTCCAGCGCTTCGACGGCCTCTCCGCAGTATTCCACGATCTTGCCGATCGCCATGCCGTCCTTGACGTAAGTGTGACGCAGAATCTCGAGCACCATGTCCTTGGCCGTGACGTTGTCGGGCTTGCGGCCCGTGATGCGGACACGAACCGAGGCTGGGACCTCGAGCCGCACGTCGCGGGTCGCCCACGCGTTGACCAGTGCGCTGGTTCCGATACCGAAGGCGACGCAGCCAACCGCGCCGGAGTGTGGGGTGTGCGAGTCGCTTCCCACGATGACCTCACCGGGCAGGGCGTAGTCGTCCAGCACCTTCACATGACAGATCGCCTCGCTGCCTATGCGGTCCGCCAGCTCGCCGTGGAGGCGCACGCCGGCACGGGCGGCGAACTCGCGCTGCCGTTGGTGGAGAGCGTGGGCCGCGTCGAGCAGACCTATCCGCTTTCGCTCCTCCGTGATGACCTCGTCCAGAAACGCCAGGTGATCGCGGAAGAAGTAGATGGTCGCGGGATCGTTCAGCCCTGCCTCCGGTCCGGCGAATTCCTCCCAGAAGGTGGAGGCCATCGGGGTCACGTACTCGTGACTGAAGCGGATGTCGGTCCGCACGAACCCCGTGTCACCCGGGGCGACGGCTTCGACCCCTACCTCTTCCGCGGCCAGATCCGTCACCCAGTGGCGGGCAATGATCTTCTCGGCGATCGTCATCGGACGGGTCGAATGGGTAACGACCTCCGGTACCTGGACGATGCCCTTCAAGCGCGCGACCGCGTAGTCGAGCAGGCCCCCGTGCTCGATGATGTCGCGCTCGATCTGCCCCGCATCCCCGATAAAGGCGTCGAGCGGGATCTCCTCCCCGGTTCGGATGCGATCGATGAGCGAGAAGTCGGTCGAGGTGAGCAGCCCGAGGTTGGCGCAGTTCTCGCTGTAGATGCGCTCGATGTTCTCGGCGATGACGACGCGGATGCCGGCTGCCCGCTCGGCGTACGGGGCCGCCTCCCGGCTCGACCCCTTTCCACGGCGCTTGCCGGAGACGGAGGCGATGAAGCCGCCCCGTTTCACGTCGCCGCGACCGATCGGCTTCTGTCCCCGGCATTCGAGCCCGACGTACGGATACTCGCCGAGCGTCTCATCGTAGTAATAGCACACCCAGCCCGGCGTGATCTCATCCGTGCTGATATCGTCGCGCAGCGGCATGGATGGGTCCCAATCGAGCTCCTCGCCCTCCAGCTGGCGGCGGATAAGGTCGGGATCCTCGGTGAGAAACAGGATCCGTCCCTCGAGCCGCACGGCCGGTGGTCGCCGAGAGACTTCGCGTTCCAGCAGTTTCGTCAGCATCACATCTCGCATCAGGGGCGAATCCGCCCGTCGTCCGGCGGACCCCGGTCTCGCTGGTCCACCGGGCCCTGGAAGGTGCAAGGGCCTGTAGAATACGTCGCTCGCCATGGCCGGGCGAGATGCGCGCCCTCCAGCGTGCGCCTTGCCGAGGCCACACCGCCCGGGCACTTTCGATGCCGATGGACGCGATCGAAAAACGGAACCCGCCTCAGGTACTTATCCATTTCTACCGGGCCGCGGTCGGGCACGCGGACGTGTGGCGAAATCGTCTCGACGCAACCACGCACTGGGCCGTGGTCACTACCGCCGGCGTCGTCACGTTCGGATTCGGCGCCGCCGACGATCCCCACTTCGTGATCCTGATGGCGCTCGTGTTCGACTTTCTGTTCCTGTACATGGAGGCGCGTCGGTACCAGGTCTACCACCGGTGGATGTGGAGGCTGCGTCTCCTCCACCACTTCATGATCGTCCCGGCCCTGCGCGGCGCCGGCGAGCCGAGCGTCGAGGAAATGCAAGGACGGTGGGACGCGCTGGCCGACGATCTCGGTCGCACGGTTCCCCGCATCAGTCTCCTGAAGGCCATCGGGTACCGGATTCGGCGCAACTACGGGCCCCTGATCACCCTCGTGCTCGTGGTGTGGCTGCTCAAGCTCTTCATCCATCCGGAGCTGGCGGCCCACGCCTCACAGCTGGTGGAACGCGCCCGGGTGGGGATCCTGCCCGGCAGCTTCATCATGAGCGGGCTCGCCGCACTGCTGGTGATGTTCATCGTGCTGGCGCTGCTGGCGCCCACCGAGCGGATGCGGGATTGGACGTCGCTGCCGGCGCCGATGGATCGCCTGATTCACCACGACGTGGAGACGACCCGCCACTAGAGGGTCGCGGAAGCGTGGCGGAAGCGTCGCTTACGCTCGCAGCCCGAGGGTCTCGATCGGCGCCGAGCTTCGGGAGATCCGCGGTCAGCCGAGCCGGGCCTCCAGCTCTTCGACCGAAGGGTAGCCATCGAGGGCGGCGAACACGTCCAGCGCGTACGGCACGCGACCGAACGGGGCGCTCACCTGCACGCCTTCGACAACATCGCGGACCTGCTCAAGCATCTCGCGGGCGATGGCGCACCCTTCGGCGCGCGCGTGCTCCTTCCCCCGCTCCTGGGCGCTCGCCATCCGCCTCAGGACCTCATCCGGCACCTCGATCCCGGGAACCTCGTTGTTCAGAAATTCCGCGTTGCGCAGGCTGACCAGCGGCCAGATCCCGGCTACGATCGGAATCCGTGTCCCCTGCTTCTCGATCGCCTCAACGAATCCGATCAGGCTGTCCACGTCGAACACGGGTTGGGTGACCGCGAACTCGGCTCCGGCATCGACCTTCCAGAACCAGCGTTGCAGCTCGCGTTCCATGTCGACGGCGCTCGGGTTCACGCCGACCCCGATCACGAACGAGGTGGGGTCCCCGAGCGCATTGCCGCCGAGGTCCTGACCGTGGTTGAGCCGGTACACGAGGTTGGTGAGTCCGATCGAGTCGATGTCGAACACCGCCGTCGACTCCGGATAGGGCCCCATCTTCGGCGGGTCGCCGGTTATAATGAGCAGATTCCGAAGACCGAGCGCCTGGGCCCCGACGAGGTCGCTCATCATCCCGAGCAGGTTGCGGTCCCGGCAACAGTAGTGGATCACCGTCTCGATCCCGACCTCGCGCTCGATCAGCGTCGAGGCCGCGATCACCCCCATTCGCATCATCGCCCGCGCGCCGTCGGGAACGTTGACCGCGTCGACGCCCGCCTCCTTCAGCCAGCGGCAGGACTCCAGCATCTTCGCCGCGTCCGAGCCCCGCGGGGGCAGAATCTCCACGCTCGTCACCAGCTCGCCCGCCGCCAATTTGCCTCCCCACCGCGATCGATCCACCAGCGGCATGGGCTCGACCGCCGTTTCGGCATGATCGGGCACCGCCACGCTGATCCGGGCCGTCCGGGGTTGCACGGCGCGGATCTGGTTGGCGATCTCGCGGATATGGTCGGGCCCCGTCCCACAGCAGCCGCCTATGATCGTCGCCCCCACCTGGACCAGCTTGCGAGCGTAGCTCGCCATGTACTCCGGCGATGCCATGTACATCTTCCGCCCCTGGACGTCCTGGGGCAGTCCCGCGTTCGGGACAGCCGAGATCGGCAACCGGGTCACCGAGGCCATCCGTTGCACGGCGTCGAGGATGATCGCCGGCCCCACGCTGCAGTTCAGGCCCATCGCCTCGACATCCATTCTCTCGAGCTCCGCCGCCAGGTGCTCCGGATCGTCCCCGTAGGTCGTCTTGCGGTCGGGTTGGATGGTCATCTGGGCGAGGATCGGCAGGTCGGAAGCCGCCCGACAGGCGGCGACTGCCGCCGCGATTTCGGCCAGGTCGCTGAAGGTTTCGAGCACGAACAGGTCGACCCCGCCGCGCGCCAGTGCTTCGGCCTGTTCCCGGAAGTACGCGGTCGCTTCGTCGGCGGCTGTCTCCCCGAACGGCTCGATCCGGATCCCGAGCGGTCCGATGCTGCCGGCGACGTACAGATCGTCTCCGGCCACTTCGCGCGCCAGCTCCGCGGCCGCAGTGTTGATCGCGGTTACCGCCTCCTCGAGACCGTACCCCTGGAGCCGCGGTCGGGTGGCGCCGAAAGTGTTCGTTTCCAAGACGTCGGCGCCGGCCTTCCGATACTCCCCGTGGACCTCGCGCACCATGTCGGGTGCGCTCCGGCACAGGTCGTCGAAACAGCGGTTGATGAAGACGCCCCGCTGATAGAGTTCCGTCCCCATCGCCCCGTCGAACAAGATGACCCTTCGGCTGGCGAGAGCCTGTCGGAAATCTGGCATACCTCCATACTCGCTCGGCCCCGGCGGTCCGTCCAGACGGGGGCCCGGGTCGAGCCGCGCAATTCCCGTTCCCGCCCGGACGGTTGGGGGGCAGGCCGGCCGCCTATTGCGCTTTGGCCAACAAGGTATTCTGTTCGATGATCCGGTTTCCGGTTTCCGTAGGGCAACGCTGTTTATTCGCTGCACCAAGGAGGCATCCATGTCGAGGATGTATTCGGGGGTGGGAGTGGCGCTGGTCGTGCTTCTGGCGGCCTGCGGGGGATACGTGAAGAAGGACGCGTATAACGAGCAGATCGCCGGCATACAGGCCCAGCTCGACTCGCACGACTCGGCCATCAAGGCCAACACGGCCAGCATTGAGCTTGCCCAAGCCGACATTGCAGAACTCGAGGGTCGGCTGGATGCTCTGGCGGAAGAGCTCCAGGCGAGGATCGAAGAGATGGAGAACGGCATCCGCTTCGCCATGCCGGTACATTTCAACTTCGATGAGGCCGACATCCGGCTGGTCGACGAGCCCGCGCTCGATCGATTCGCGGGCGTCGTCTCGGAGTATTATCCGGGCGTCGTGGTTACGGTCGAAGGCTTCGCCGACCCGGCGGGCTCAGCGGAGTACAACAAGTGGCTCTCCGAGCAGCGGGCACAAAACGTGGCCACCTACCTGCTCGGGAACAGCACCCTCGACGCGACGGCCGTGAAGACGGTCGGATATGGCGAGGAGCGGCAAGTGCGTCCCGGAGCTTGGGGACCCGACGGACTCGACAACCGAAGGGTCACCTTCGTCATCGAGTACGCGATGTCGGGCGAGGCCACGGAGATGTCGGCCACCGCAAACTGACCCACCTTGATCCGGCGGCAAGGACCGCTGGATCGTACATCGACGAAGGCGACGAGCTCCCGGTCGAGTGGATCGGGAGCTCTTCCGTTTCTGTAGTGGAACGACCGGGAATGGAACCGCGGCCTGCCGGGAGTGACCGAATCGTGACCGGACCGGACAGCTCCGGAATCGCTCGCCAGTACGGCTTTCTGATCCACGCGGCGGGGCTCGTCGAGTGGCCGGAGCGGGCGCTTATCGAGGTGCGCGGCGAGCGGGCGATCGACATGATCGCGGGACTGGTCACCAACGACGTCGCCGCCCTGAAGCCCGATCGCGCCCTGTATTCCTTCATGCTCACGCCCAAGGGGCGACCGGTCACCGACATGCGAATCCTTCGCCGGACGGACAGTCTGTGGCTCGACCTCCCGGCCGAGGGTCGCGACCCGGTCGCGGCACACTTCGCGACCT
>CAZJXR010000176.1:0-6057 GCA_964550085.1 uncultured Gemmatimonadota bacterium | reverse complement strand
TACATGACGTGGACCGCGACGACCGGCGTCGAGCGGTCCGCCTGCAGTATCACCCGGAGACCATTGTCCAGGGTGTGCGTTTCTATATCGAACTGGACAGCGTTCACGTTGCGCGGGTCGCCGATGCACCCCACCCGGTCGCCTGATTCGCGCCCGGGAGTGAGTAGGCGGAGCGGGGTAAGCCGGGTTCTGTGGCGGGTTTGCACCCGCGCGAGATCATCTGTCTGGGACGCCGGTTACCCGGCGCCTCGAGCGGCCTACCCGGAGCTCGACGCGGCGGGCCGCCGCTCGCTCCCTATTTGGCCTTGCTCCCGGTGGGGTTTGTCGTGCCGCGGCTGTTACCAGCACGCGCGGTGGGCTCTTACCCCACCGTTTCACCCTTGCCTGTGCGGCCGAAGCCGCCATCGGCGGTCTGTTCTCTGTGACACTTTCCGTCGCCTCGCGACGCCCGGGCGTTACCCGGCACCGTGCCCTGTGGAGCCCGGACTTTCCTCGGCGCGCACCGCACATCGGCGGCCGCCCCGCGATCTCGTCCCGCTCCGCGCCTTCGATTCGCACCTGATGTTGCGTGGAATGACGGTCTGGCGCTACCCCGCGCCTGGTCCGCCGTTCCGAACCGCGCGGCTCCGCACCGGTCCGGTTGGGCCCGCCCCGACCAGTCCACCCCGCCTCGGCGTCCATCCGTTTCCCGGCACCCCGTGTGTTCGCCGGCACGCCGGTCCGTTCCCCGGGCACGCCGTCTGTTTCCCGGGCACGCCGTCCGTTTCCCGGCGGCCGGCGACCCGGTACTATGTGTTCCCCATGTCACGAATGGCTCTCTGCCTGGCGGGTGCGCTGGTGGTCGCCGGTGCCCGACCCGCCCTTGGCGCCCGACAACCGACCTCGGACTACTACGTCTACGTCGCCGCGGAGTCCGACGATGAGGTGGCCCTGATCCGGTACGGCCCCGGCGGCGCGGAAGTCGTGGCCGAGACCCCGGTGGGGCTGTTTCCGACCGAGATCGACGGCGCGCACGGGATCACCATCACGCCGGACGGCAGCCGCTGGGTGGTGAGCATCGCGCACGGCCTTCCGTACGGTCAGGTCCAGGTCTACTCGACGGAATCGAACGAGCGGCTGGGCGCCGTCCCGGTCGGCCTGTTCCCGGCCACCATGCAGGCCACCCCGGCCGGACTCCTGTTCATCGCCAACTTCAATCTGCACGGAGACCCCGTGCCGAGCTCGATCTCGCTGATCGAGATCTCCCGCATCACCACCTGCGCCATGCCGCACGGGTCACGGCTCAACGCCAGCGCCACGTTTCACTACTCGGCCTGCATGATGGATGAGCAGTTGGTCGAGATCGATGCCCGGACGCTCCAGGTCAACCGCCGTCTCCTCGTGCACCCAGGCGGCGAACGAGAGCTGCCGGTCGAGACTACGGCCGCCATGACCCAACCCGGTGGAGCGCACGCCAGCGGGAGCAGCTGCGCGCCCACCTGGGCACAGGTATCGCCGGACGGAAAGTTCGTCTACGTGCCGTGCAACAAGAAAGCCGAGGTGCTTGAAGTCGATATCGATGGCTGGACCATCACCCGCCGCTTCGCGACCGAAGCGGGACCGTACAACCTGGAGGTGTCGCCTGACGGCCGGTGGCTGGTGGTGACCTTCAAGGGCGCACAATCCACCGGTATCTTCCAGCTCGAAAGCGGCGAGCGGGTGGCCACGGTGCCGAATAGCCGACGCTTGCCGCACGGCGTTGCGATCAGCGGCGATTCGCGCTACGCCTTCGTCAGCGTCGAGGGGGTGGGCGGCGAGCCCGGCTCGGTCGATGTCATCGACATCGCCGCCGGGGAAAAGGTGACCAGCCTCGAGGTCGGAAAGCAGGCCGGCGGAATCGGCTTCTGGAAGCAGGTGCCTGCCGAGGGACTCTAACAGCGCGCAGGGCGGGGACCGGGCGCGCCCCTCGGAGCCACGGAGACTGAAACCTGATGGCCGCCGTACTCGTTCGGGCGGGTGCGGTCCGGCCGTGAAGTTCAATCTCACACATCTCGACCAACACGAGGAACCAGACATGGGCGTCAGGGAACGATCCGGTGTGCGGGTGGCGGGACGGTGGCTGGCGGCGCGACGGTGGCTGGCGGCGCGACGTCGGCCGGCGGTGGGGGGCTGGCTGGCCGCAGTGGCGAGCGCGCTGCTGCTGCTCCCGGGCAGCGCGCCGGCGCAGGAGTATCCGCTCTCGACCGACGAAGAGTTCGAGACCAAACCGGCGCTCGAGATCTCGGCCCTGATCGGTCTGTTGACGCCGCTCAGCCCCCTCACCTCGACCGACCTCCCGGTCGGGGTGGAGGGCACTGTGGTGGAGACCGAGCTTTCGACCACGGCGGCGTTTGTGCTGGAACTCGACTACTTCACCGCAGGCGGTCTCGGATTCGGAATCCAGGGCGCTTTCGCGCCCGCAGACGTCGCGGTGACGCAGGTGGACACCACGGCCAATCCGATGCGGATCGAGCTCGGGAACGCCGACTACTTCACCGTGTCCGGGAATGTCCTCTACCGGCCGCGTCTGTCCGGCCCCACCGCACTGGTGACGCCATACGCGGCCCTCGGAGCGGGAATCCGGAGCCTCTCGTTCGAGCGGGACGGGACGCTCAGCCTCGCCAACACGACCGGATTCATGGGCACGGCAGCGCTCGGAACCTACGTGGCGCTCTCACAACTGATCGCCGTGCGGGGCGACGTCCGCTACAACCTCAGCTCCTACACATCCCCGGTCACCGACGATTCGCGGCTCCAGAACGACATCGTGATCTCGGTCGGGGTAACCGCCCGGCTGACTCGTTGATCTCGCCGAGGAACCCGACTCACGCCGGTTCGACCGATGGCTACCGCGCCTCGATCCGGTACCACACCCGCCAGTTTTCCATGTCCTCCGGATCGATGGGGTCGTCGGCCGGGCCGTACTGGCCGACCCAATCCGTCGGCAGTCCGCGAAACGCGCGCCGGTACCGTCCCACGTGGTCGCTCGGATCGAAGGTATCGAGCTCCACGCCCGTCACCTCGATGCCGAGCTCGTCGGTGGCCAGGTCATCATAGACGGTCTGCTCGATCTCGATCATGTCCTGGCCCGGCTGGTCGGATGCCGGGTAGAAGCCGGATTCCGGCAGGCGGGTCTCGCGCTCGATTCCGCCCAGGTTGCGGGTTCGAACGCGGGCGGTGAACACGAACTCTCCCTGACCCTTGAACCAGGGCTCGAGCGTGTTCAGTATCTGGATTCGCTCGATGACGACTCGCACCCGAGACGACCGCCGCCCGGCGGTGCCGGGCTCGCCGCCGGGCGCGCCGGCGTCGACCGGATCATCAAGGCTGCGCACGGTCGTCCAGGAGCCTGTCCGGTTGAATGGTGCGATCCACGCCCCCAGCGCCCAACCCGTATGCGGACGATATCGGGGCGGCGCGCGTGTGCGTGCGACTCGGTGAAGATCCCGCCCGCGCCCGCCGCGGGCAAGGCGCGTTCGAGGAGGAAGAGCCTATGCCACCATTTGCTCGTCGGCCCGGTAGAGGAACGCTCGTCCTGCTGACGCTCGCCGCCGCCGCACCGGTCGCCCCGGGCGACGCGGCCGCTCAATGGGTGATCGAGCCGGCGGCTGGCGTGGATCTGCCGCTCGGCAACCTGTCCGATCTGGTCAACCCCGGGCCGATGTTCGACGCCCTCGTAGGCTACCGGATCACGGAACGGATCTTCACCGGCGTGCGCGGTTCCCTATCGCTGCTCGGCGGGGCGGAGTCGCCGCTGACCGGCAGGTTCCCGGACGTGGATCTGTGGCGCGCGATGGCCGAAATCGCGGCGAACGCGCTCGCTCCGGGCTCGGACTGGGCGCTGTGGATCGGGGGCGGCATCGGCGCGGCCGTCTTCGCGCCGGCGACGGGAACCAGCACTTCCGACTTCAGCGCCACCCTGTACGCCGACCTGCTGCACCAGGTCACTCGGGATATCGGCATCGGCGGTGGGGTTCGCGGATACATGTTCTGGCAGAACGGGACCACTCTGATCAGCCTCCCGATCGAGGTGAAGGCGCTGATCGGTCTGTAGCCCGATAGTGGACGATCCGGCGGCCCCCGGCAACCACAGGCACCCCGTCACCGGGGTGGACACAAGTTGCACGCGGGCGGAGCGATTTGCTCCTCTACGAGACACTCAATCCGCGCTCCTTTCCCTCCACCAGCCGTCTGATCAGTTGTAACTCATTTTCACATCAGCAGTTACTGGCTAGCGACCCCGAAACGGGCATCCGGTACGAGCCTTGCCCGTTTACAGGGACCGCCCGGCCGGCGGGCACCGGTCTGCCGGGATTTCCATCACCGATGATTGGGGCAGTGGAGTGGAAACTTCATGTGAACCGGCGCACGGGCGGGGCGGCACGCTCCTGATGCCCGCTTCGGAGCCCCCGGTCGCCGTGGCACCGTCCGCGCCTGAGACCCACGCCTCCGGCACGCCCGCAGAATCGCGGGCCCGCACGCTCGGCGCCTATCACGGAGCGCTGCTTCTCGCCTGGCTGATCGTCGCCGCCGCGACGTTGGCTTTCGGCTTCGACTACTACCTGACGCCACTCGCCGAGCGCGCGTACGCTCCCCGGCACGAACTGCTCAAGCCATCCGGTCTCATCGGCCAGGGCTACGGCGTAGTCGGCACCCTGTTCATCGTTCTCGGCGTCGGCTCGTACGCGCTCCGGAAACGCAGCCTCCGCGGCGTCGGACTCGGCAAGCTCAAGCACTGGCTCGAGGCTCACATATTCCTGTGCACGCTCGGGCCGTTTCTGATCGTCCTCCATACCAGCTTCAAGTTCGGCGGCCTGGTCGCGGTTGCCTTCTGGAGCATGCTCCTTGTCGTGGCGAGCGGCGTGTTCGGGCGCTACGTGTACGTGCGCATCCCGAAGGGTATCAACGGCCGATTCCGCACCCTGAAAGACGTACAGCAAGAGCGGAGGCTTCTCCTCGCCACCCTGGAGCGTGAGTTCGGCGCCAGACCATCGGAGATCGAGATGGTCATCGGCGACGGGCGGTCGAGCGCCCCGCGCAGCCTGGTCGGCGCAGTGGGGCTGGCTCTTCGCTACGACTTATCCAGGCGCCGACTCGGCCGTCGAATCCACGCCGTTCTCGCCGGCGTGGGTGTTCCGGAGCGGGAACGGGCACTCGCGTTGGCGCTCTTGCGCAAGGAAGCGCAGCTGGAACAGCAGGCGGTGCTCCTCGCACCATTCCAGCGGCTGTTCCGTTACTGGCATCTCCTGCACCTGCCGCTGACGACGGTCATGTTCGTGATCGTCGCGGTCCACGTGTTCGTCGCACTGCTGTTCGGATACACGTGGGTGTTCTGAGACGAGACGATGTCGTGCGATCCTACCGACGCTCGCATCCAAAGCAGCCGCGATCCATCGGCTTTACGGTGGGATTGGTCCTCCTCCTCTCGCCGATGCCGGCGCCGGCACAGCTCGTCTCTCCTGGTGAGCTGGCGGCGCCACACAGCGAGCTGTCCGGACTTCGATCCTGCACGAAGTGCCATGCGCTGGGTCGACGAGGAATCGACGATCAGAATTGCCTCGCCTGTCACGAGCCTCTGCGGGCACGACTCGTCGAGGGGAGGGGGCTTCACGTGAGGTACGAATCACAGACCTGCTCAGAGTGTCACAAGGATCACTTCGGCACCGACTTCGAGTTGGTGCGCTTCGACCCGAGGGAATTCAAGCACGACGAGGTGGATTTCGAGCTGGTCGGCGCCCACGCCCGGGCCGGGTGCCGGGATTGCCATCAGCCGTCTCTGGTAGTGGTCGACGGGGTCCGGGACTGGAAGACCCGGCACGGCACACTGGCGGATACATACCTCGGTCTCGGCACCGCCTGCCTCGACTGCCACGCTCCGGATGATCCGCACGAGCGGCAGTTCGCGAGCCTCGGCTGCGCCGATTGCCACACCGAGACCGAGTGGGAAGGCGCCGAGCGTTTCGATCACCTCGTTTCACGATATCCGCTCACCGGTCGTCATCGCTCGGTCGACTGCGAAGCCTGCCATCGCCCCGTGCG
>CAZJXR010000175.1:0-6168 GCA_964550085.1 uncultured Gemmatimonadota bacterium | reverse complement strand
TCGGCGTCGGCGAGCGAGGCGAGGCTGTGGTAGAACGTCTCGGCAAGCAGCTCCACCCCGCCCGTGTCGACCAGCGCCCGGAAGGCATCGAGCGCGTCCGGGGCTGTGACCATCAGCTGCTCGAGCACCGTGCCACTCAGGCTCAGGGCCAAGCGGAAGCGACCGTCGGATTCGCGGACCAGCTCGGTCAGCAACCGGGTGGCGGGCAGGTAACATTTGTCCGCGACTCGGCGCGCGATGCGTGCGTTCTCGGCCGCATCGAAGTAGTCGCCGCCGTCTCCAATGTCGAACAGGCGGTACCGACGCAGCCGGTAAGGCTGGTGCACCTGGAAGTAGAGGCAGATATCCGGCATGGTCAGGTTCCTGCCGGCGCGACGGCCGTGCGGCGCGGGCGATCGTTCCGGCCACCGGGGATCTCCGGGGCATGACGCGCGACCGCTCGACGGTACGCCGACTCCGCGCGTCGCGCCGGCTCTTCCAGCGAGAACCGGTTAGATCGCACTTCATCCAGACCGCGGTCTCGAAGTTCCGCGTACAGCTCCTCGTGCCGGAGGATGGCCACCACCTTGTTGGTCATCTCCTCGATGTCCCAGAAGTCGACCGGAAGCGCGTTTCGCAGCACCTCGGCTGCGCCCGACTCACGCGGGATGAGACAGGGCGTCCCGCACTGCAGGCTCTCCAGCGCGACCAGCCCGAACGGTTCGCTCACCGAGGTCATCACGCACACCCGGGCCAGGCGATACGCGCGGTCGACCTCGACCCCGCCCAGCGCACCTGCGAAGTGAACCCGATCGGCTAGCCCGGCCGCCACCGCCTGCTCCACGATGCGGGGCAGCATGTCGCCGGTTCCGGCCACCACGAAGCGCGCTTCGGGAACGAAGGCGGCCACCCGGCGCGCCATCTCGATGAAGTAGTCGGGCCCTTTCTGGCGCGTGACCCGGCCCAGAAAGAGGACGACGGGGTCCGTCTCGGGCAGCGGATTGGGGCGCGCCGCCGACCACCGTGCCGGCCGGTCGTCGATTCCCCAGTGGACGACCTCGATCCTGTCGGCCGGAAGGCCGTATCGGCTCACGATTTGGCGCTTCAGCGCGTGGCTGTTGGCGATGACGAGGTCGGCGGCCGCCAACCCCTCGGCCTCGCGCCGCACGATCTCCGGGTTAGCCCCCTCCCCGGCACGATCGAACTCGGTGGCGTGGATGTGAAGGACGAGTGGCCGGTGCGAGACACGCCGCGCCTCGATCCCGGCGCCGTATGTGATCCAGTCGTGTGCGTGGATTACATCGTGCGGCTCGGCGCTCGCGATGAGCCCGGCGACGGCCGCCAGCCGGTCCACCTCGTCGAACAGGTTGGCGCCGTACACGGCCGTGCCCCGCGTCCCCTCCACCCGCTGCGCGTAGGTCGCCACGTACTCCTCTTCCGCACCGTAGGCCACGACCGGCGATGCGATGCGGAGATGCCGGAAGCGGGTGCGAGTCTCCGCGGCCGACACGAGGTGCAGACCCGGCAGTGGCGACTCGCCGATCGGGAACGGGACGACCAGGGTCACCGACACGTCGTGTCGAAGCAACCCCTTCACCAGCCCGACGGTGGCGGTGGCGAGGCCACCCGTCTGATAGGGGGGAAACTCCCATCCGAACATGAGGACGCGCAGCGGGCCGTGTGGCGTCGTGGTCATCCGTCTGCTCGTAGTCGGTAGAGTTGGCAGGCCCGCGCCCGGCACTTCTGAACGCCAACGCGGTCCGGGAGACGTCTGCGAGACAATGCGCGGAGGAGCCGGTTTGTTCCCGGAATCGGCGGGCTCGTTGGGTCGGGGAACCGATCCTTGCCCGACCGCATTCTCTCACTCGTCTCGACGCGTGCACATGCGGCGAGCACGACAACACAAGCACGGGAGGAAGAACATGCTTCGCACCATCGCGATATCGATGGCAGCCCTGACGGCGAGCGTTATTGCAGAGTCTCACGGCCCGGTGCGTCCTGACCAGAGCGAGCAGAAGCCGACCCGGTTCACGCTTCGGGTCGAGAACGTGTCGACCGGGGCCACGCTGACGCTCTCCGACGGGACGACGGCGCCGGCGCCCACCGCTCCCGTTCTGTGGATCGTGCACACCGGCGTCGATCCTCTGTTCGTCGCCGGGACCGCTGACCGGGGCGTGGGCCTCGAGTCGCTCGCGGAGGACGGATCACCGGATGCCCTGGTGAAGAGTCTGAGCGGGAAGAGCGGGATCGTGGCGGTGGGGGCGGTGGCGATCCCGGTGGGAGCTACGGAGCCCGGGCCGATTCTCCCCGGCTCCGCGTACGAGTTCTCCTTCACTGCACAGCCCGGCCAGCGACTGACGGTGGCGATGATGTTCGGCCAGTCGAACGACCTTTTCTACGCCCCCGAGGGCGCCGGGATCGCTCTCTTCGACGCCAGCGGTCAGCCGCTTCGCGGGGACATTACCGCGCAGTTCATCCTCTGGGATGCGGGCACGGAGATCAATCAGGAGCCCGGTGCCGGCCCCGACCAGGCGCCCCGGCAGGCGGCTCCGAATACGGGCGCGGATGAAAACGGAACCGTGCGCCCGATCGCCGAGGTCACCGATGGCTTCCGTTACCCGGAAGTCGATGGGGTCATCCGCATCACCGTGACCCCGGCTTCGGCTCGTGCGAGCGAGTGAGGACGAGAGCGAGATCGAGGGCCAGGTGAGCGAGGGTCGGTGAACGATGGCTGCTGCAGAGCACTACGACGTGATCGTCATCGGGACGGGGGCCGGCGGAGGCACGTTGGCCCATCGTCTCGCTCCATCCGGGAGGCGAATCCTGCTCCTGGAGAGAGGGGACTACGTTCCGCGGGAGCCCGACAACTGGAGCACCCGCGCGGTGAACGTCGAGGGCAAGTACCAGACCAAGGAGCTGTGGTACGACAAGGATGGCGAGACGCTCCATCCCCACACCAACTACTGGGTCGGGGGGAACACCAAATTCTACGGCGCCGCCCTGTTCCGCATGCGGGAAGAAGACTTCGGCGAGCTCCGTCACCACGGAGGCGTCTCCCCAGCATGGCCGATCACATACGATGAGCTGGAGCCTTACTACACAGAGGCCGAACTGCTGTACCAGGTGCACGGAGAGCGCGGGCTGGATCCGACCGAGCCGTGGGCGAGCGCTCCGTACGCGCACCCGCCGGTCAGCCACGAGCCGCGGATCCAGCAGCTGAGCGAGGATCTGGCCGCGCTCGGATTGAAACCATTTCCGGTCCCGATCGGGATCATGCTCGACGAGAGCAACGCGCGGACCAGTCGCTGTGTCCGGTGCGCCACCTGTGACGGCCACCCGTGTCTCGTGTCCGCAAAATCCGACGCCCAGGTGGTGTGTGTCGATCCGGCGCTCGAGCACCCCAACGTATCTCTTCTCACCAACGCCTACGTGTCCCGGCTGGAGACGAATGGCAGCGGCCGCGAGGTAAAGTCCGTGCACGTAAAGCGAAACGGCGGTATCGAGACCTTCTCGGCCGACATCGTGGTCGTGGCCTGCGGCGCCATCAACTCCGCCGCGCTCCTCCTGCGTTCGGCCACCGACACGCATCCGAGCGGACTCGCCAACGGCTCCGACACGGTCGGCCGTCACTACATGGGCCACACGAACTCGGTCCTGATGGCGCTCTCGAAATGCCCGAACCCGACCGTGTTCCAAAAGACGCTCGCCGTGAACGACTTCTATCTCGAGAGCGACGAGTGGTCGTATCCGATGGGCCACATCTCCTTCGTCGGCAAGCTCGACGGCGTCACGCTATCGGCAGGGGCGCCCAAGATCGCTCCCGGCTGGACCCTCGACCTGATGGGAAAGCACTCGCTGGATTTCTGGCTGACATCGGAGGATCTGCCCGACCCCGACAACCGTGTCACGCTCAACGGCAAGGGCGAGATCGTACTCCGCTACACGCCGAACAACCTCGAGGGCCACAACCGGCTGCAGGCGAAGCTCAAGAGTCTAATGAAGCGGCAGCGGCGCTGCTCTGTGCACGGCGACTCCTGTCACGAAGGGTTGTTCGCCCGCAACCTGTTTCTCGGTCAGCGCATCCCGCTCGCGGGCGTGGCGCACCAGAACGGCACCGTCCGGTTCGGCGCCGACCCCAAGAGCTCGGCGCTCGACCCGTTCTGTCGTGCTCACGAGGTCGACAACCTGTACGTGGTGGACGGCAGCTTCTTCCCTTCGAGCAGCGCGGTCAACCCGGCGCTCACGATCATGGCCAACGCCCTGCGCGTTGGCGACCACCTGTTGGAGAGAATGGCGTGATGAAGGCGATCGCGGTGTACCCGCGGAAGGCGGGAAGCATCCATCTGGCCGAGATTCCGGAGCCGCGGCTGGAGGAGGTAGCGGACGGTCGAGGCGTACTCGCCCGCATTCTCCAGGTCGGCGTGGACGCGACGGACCGGGAGATCAACGCTGGCGAGTACGGCGCCGCGCCGGAGGGCTCCGACATTCTCGTCCTCGGTCACGAGAGCTTCGGCGTGGTCGAGGCGGTGGGATCCAACGTCCGCAACCTGGCGCCCGGCGATCACGTGGTGTTCATGGTCCGCCGGCCGGGAACCACGATCTACGATCAGATCGGGTACCAGGACATGACGACCTCCGACACGTACTTCGAGCGCGGAATCAACCTCCGGCACGGGTTCCTCACCGAGCGGGTGGTCGACCACGAGGACTTCGCCATCAAGGTACCGCCCGGGCTCGCGCACGTTGGAGTGCTGCTCGAGCCAACATCGGTAGCCGAGAAAGCGATCCGACAAGCGTACCTGATTCAGGAGCGGCTCGGGATCTGGCGGCCACGGCGCGCGGTCGTACTGGGCGCCGGCCCGCTCGGCCTCCTCGCCGCCATGGCACTGCGCGTGCGAGGACTCGAAGTCGCGGTGTTCGCTCTGGCACCGAAGCCGAATCTGAATGCGGAACTGGCGGAGGCGATCGGCGCGCGGTACGTGAGCACCGGGGAGCGCAGCCTCAAACAGCTGACGGCCGAGTTCGGACCGGTCGATCTGATGGTCGAAGCGACCGGGTTCAGTCCGCTGGTGTTCGAAGCCATGGAACGACTCGGCAAGAACGGCGTGCTCGTACTGACCGGCATCGCCGGCGGCGATCGCAAGGCCGACATGGTGCACGCGGACCACATCCTCCAGGGCTTCGTGCTCGGCAACAAAGTCGTGGTCGGGAGCGTCAACGCTGCCCGGACGGACTTCGAGCGCGGTGTATTGGACTTCGCGCTCGCCGAGGCGCATTGGCCAGGCTGGCTGTCCCGCTTCCTGACCCACCCGGTGGCCGGCCTCGAGAGCCACGCCGACATGATCCGCCTCCTCGGCAAGGCGAAGGACGCGATCAAGATTTACGTGAACATCGCGGCGTCGGAGGACGATCGCGGCGGGGCGTCAAAGCGGGCGAAGGGTGGGACACGGCGACGGCACGCCAGCGTGAGCTGAGGCGGCGGGCGAGATGATGGTGACCGTTCCCGGCGAGCCCGGCACAGCCGTGCCTGCGGCGAGGCGGCCTTTCGAGGCCGCGGGCATGCGGAGCGCGATCGCCCACCACTGGCCCGAATACCTGATGGAGGCGGCCGGACTCGGGGCTTTCATGCTCTCAGCCGGCATCTTCGGCACGCTGCTCGAGTACCCCGGCTCTCCGGTTCACAGCGCGATCGGCGATCCGTTCCTGCGGCGGCTGCTGATGGGACTCCTCATGGGCGCGACCGCGGTGGCGATCATCTACTCCCCGTGGGGGAAGCAGTCGGGAGCTCACATCAACCCGGCGGTCACGCTCGCCTTCACCCGGCTCGGCAAGATCGCGCCCCGGGATGCGGGGTTGTACGTGGGGGCGCAGTTCGCCGGCGCGACGCTCGGCGTCCTGATCGTGCTCCTCCTGCTCGGGCGCGCCTTCCTCGATCCTCCGGTGAACGCGGCTGCGACGCTGCCCGGTCCACGCGGCGAAGCGGTCGCCTTCGCGTCCGAGCTGGGCATCTCGTTTCTGCTCATGACGATCATCCTGATCGTCACCAACACACCCCGGCTCGCCCGCTACACGGGACTGTTCGCCGGGGCGCTGGTCGCCACCTTCATCACCGTCGAGCAGCCCCTCTCGGGCATGAGCATGAACCCGGCCCGCACCTTCGGATCGGCGCTGCCCCCCGGACACTGGATG
>CAZJXR010000174.1:3170-6204 GCA_964550085.1 uncultured Gemmatimonadota bacterium | reverse complement strand
CTTCGCCGCGCGCCCCTTGGTCCGTCGCAACTCGCGCCGGTAGTAGGCGCGCGCGGTGGCATAGCGACGGTAGGCGAGCGCGCGAACTGCCCGTCTTGCGGCGGCTCCGAGCCGCTTCGCTGGGGCAGTAATGAGGCTAGGCATTACAGAGCGTACGTGTCCAGAAGATCCTCGACGATCGCGTCGTAGCGTTCGCCGAACGTCTCGCGCGTGTGCTGTCGCCGCGCGACCTCCCACGCGTTGCGGCTCATACTCTCCAGGGTCGACGGCGATTCATCACGAAGCGCGCGGACCGCGGCGCCGATCGTCTCCACGCTCGCGTCGGCCAGCACCATCCCGTAGTCGGGCTCCACGTCGACTCCCGTCTGGTAGCTGACTATCGGGATAAGTCCCTGGTGCATGCAGGTGATCACGCTCCCTGCCTGTCCCTCCGAGCACGACGGGTAGATGATGGCCACGCAGTCGGCGGCCAGCTCGGTGAATGTCGCCCCGGCCACATCCGTCCACCCCACGGTGTCGATGTTCGGGGTCTCGAACAGTTCCCGTCGGTACGCGTCGCAGAAGTCCGGCTCCGCCTCCACCGGTCCGCATACGGTGAGCCGACAGTCCGGCATGCCGGCGAACGCCTCGAGCACGAGATCGAGACCCTTGTGCACCATGCCACGGCTCCCCAACCACAGGAAATGACCGCGCACGGCCTCGAAGCGTTTCCGCGCCGGCCAGTCGGCGGTTCGAATGGTCGACAGCGGCACGCGGTGAATCGGCTTCTCCGCGTAGCCGTAGGTGCCACTGGTGAAGTCGTTCCCGAGCAGGGTCGCACAATTGCAGTACTCGATCGCCTGGTTCGGCTCGATCAGCTTGCGCTCCCGCAGGGTGACGCCCCGGCGGCGCTGGAGCTCGTACAGCCGTCGATACTGCGCCTGTTGGTGGAACAGCCAGTGCGCCGTGTCGACGTGGAAGATCTTGACCGGATCGTTCGCCATTCGCCGTCCGAGCCGCTCGAGCACCATCCGCGCGCCGATCACGACGTCGTACTCGGAGGGCGGGAAGAACCCGTAGTTGTAGTTGTCGACGACGTCCACCGTGAAGCCGCGGGCCTGCCACGCCTGCGCCATCCGGACCGACTCCCAGTAGTGGGTGTGCGAGGACCAGAGCGGCGAGTCCGGGGCGGCGAAGAATCCGTCGACGATGTAGGCGAGCAGCACGCGGCCCCGACCCCGCCCTTTGGGGGACAGAGTGGCCATGCGGCGGTTCACCGAACCGTTCTTCCTCCAGCATTCCCGCCCGCAGCGATAGGTGTCGCGCAGGCGGCTGCCGGCGGTGCTGGCTCTCACCGGCGCCGAGCGGGATGCGCGTCGGCGCGCGACCAGCCGTCGACGCACGCGATCCACTCCCGGTCGTCGAGCTCGTGCGGGTCCAGGTGGTGCATACCGGCGCTGTTCCAGCCGCTCGCCGACGCGCGTAGAACCGGCCCGTTCCCTAACCGGCGCTCGGCGTACACGGTGGAGGACAGTTTCGAAATCTCCACCGCGTTCACCGCCACCCCGTACGCGTCGCGGCAGTCCTGGGCGAACCGAACCAGACGACCGTCGATCGACCGCACCGGTCCGGCGGGCCGCGCGATCTCCGCGTCTCCACAGACGACCGGGCTCGACGGGTGCTCTTCCCACGGGCCGGAAAGATCGCCGGCCGAGTACAGGCGGAGCGTGTCGAATCTGAGCTCCGCGTTGATCTCGGTGAACATCCACCACCTGTCCGCGTGCCGGAAAGGAGTGGAGTCACAGAACGGTTGGCCGCCAAGCAGCGTCTCGCACAGCCGCCACCCGTACGGAAAGTCGTCCGCCGTGTAGAGGCGAATCGAGTGGTCGCGAGAGCTCTCCGGGATCATGTAGTAGCTGCCGTCCCACCGGAACACGTGCGGATAGGAGAGGTGGAACGGCTCGGCGAGGACGATGCGTTCGTACTTCCAGGCGCGCGCATCGGGGCTGGTGGCCAGGCCGATCTCCCCCTTCCGCGTCTCGCCGTTCACCACCTCGAAGAACATGTGCCACCCGCCCGCGCCCGGCAGCATGAACGGGTCGGCGACCAGGTGGGCGGGCACGTCGCGTACGCTGAGCGGCGTCAGCACCGGGTTTCTGATGCCGCCCGCGTCGCGCAGCTCCAGCGGCGACGAGCCAGCGTACATCCCGATCGCCCACTTGTCCGGTCGGCGGCGGTACTTCGGCGACGGACGTCGACGCCGGGTCGGTCGGAGGCGATCGAGGATGCCCATCCCCGATCTCACCCGGACGCCCATTCGAATCGCTTCCGTGCCGCCGCCTCGCAGTACCGGGCGATGTCGGCCACGCACCGCGGGTACATGTCCGCCCGCGACTCGCCGTCCAGCCACTCCCGGTACCAGCTCGCGGTCGCCTCCACTGCCTGCTCGAACGAGTAGGTCGGGAACCAGTTCAGCTCCCGGTGCGCCTGATCGCAGGACAGCAACAGGACGCCGGCTTCGTGGGGATCGGCCGCATTCCGGGCATCCACCCAGCTCCCCTCCCCCAGCTGCGCCAGCAGCCGCTCCACCAGGGCGCGGACCGGCATCGCCTCGGACGAGGCCGGGCCGAAGTTCCACGCCTTGGCGAACCGGGCGCCGTCGTCGCCGAGCAACCGGGCGGCCAGCCACAGGTAGGCGGACAGGGGCTCGAGGACGTGCTGCCACGGACGCACGGCGTCCGGCCGGCGCAGGCGCACCTGCTCCCCGTTCTGCGTCGCGGTCACGCAGTCGGTCACCACGCGATCGATGGCCCAGTCGCCACCCCCGATGACGTTGCCCGCGCGGGCGCTGGCGAGTCGAACCGCCGGGGCGGCGGACCCGTCGCCCGCGAAGAACGAGCGCCGGTAGGCGGCCACCGCGACTTCCTGGCACCCCTTGCTGGCGGAGTACGGGTCGTGCCCGCCGAGCGGATCCGATTCCCGGTAGCCGTGGTTCCACTCCCGATTCTCGTAGCACTTGTCGCTGGGCACCACCACCACCGCCGCCGGACGGCCC
>CAZJXR010000174.1:0-3160 GCA_964550085.1 uncultured Gemmatimonadota bacterium | reverse complement strand
GCCCGCCTCGGCCACCGCGTCGAGGACGGCGCAGGTTCCGACTACGTTCACCTCGAACGTCTCCCGCGGGAGCCGGTACGATCGCCGCACCAGCGACTGGGCGGCGAGGTGGAACACCACCTCCGGCCGATGGGCCTCCACGCAGTCACGGAGTCGCTCGGCGTCGCGCACGTCCCCGTGCGTGTGCGCGATCCGGTCGGCGAGGCGGCTTTCCTCGTAGTTGCTGGGCGTGCTCGGAGGTTCGATCGCGTAGCCGGCGACCTCCGCGCCGAGCTCCCGCAACCAGATCGACAGCCACGAGCCCTTGAAGCCCGTGTCGCCGGTGACCAGGACGCGGCGGCCCGCGAACGCGCCGTCGAAGACGCCGAACCGCGACTCATTCGCCATCGTGCAATCGCTCCCGGTACCACTCGATGGTCCGGGCCAGTCCCGCCTCGAGCCGCGTGGTCGGCCTCCATCCGAGCAGCTCGCCCGCCTCCGCCGTGTCGGCGACCCGCACCTGCTCCAGCGGCCGATCCGCGCGCGATCCGAACTCGGGAGTCGCTTCGCAGCCGGTGAGCTCGAACAGCTTCTCGACCACTCCCTGCACCGTCACCGTGGTGCCGGAGCCGAGGTCGAAGCGGCGGCCTTCGAGACCGGGCGCATCGCCGGCCATCAGCAGCCCCTCGACCACGTCGTCGACGTACACCCAATCGACCGGGCGCGTGCCGGAGCTGAGGCTCGGCCGCCCGCCGCGCAGCAGGGTCGTGGTCACGTACGGAATCAGCTTGGTGCGATCGCGCTGGCCCGGACCGTACACCATGAACATGCGGGCGCTGGTCACCGGGCAGTCGTAGAGCGCGTGAAACATGCGACCATAGGCACTGGCCGCCCACTTCGAGGCCGCGTAGGGCGAGGAAGGAGTCGCCTCACCCGCGTTTCCCTCCGGCTCCTCGAGCGAGCCGGCGAGGATCAGCCGACCGGTACCCACCGCCGTCGCCGCCGCCAGCAGGTTGACGGTGGTGGCCAGATTGCTCGAGAAGGTCGGGATGACCTGCTCCAGGTCGCGTGCCCCGACCACATGCCCGGCCAGATGGTAGACGAGGTCCGGCCGCCACTCGCGCAGCAGCCGTTCGACCGCCTGCGCATCGAGCAGATCGGTTTGCGACCAGCGGACGCCTTCGAGGATCTCGCCCGCCTCCTCGCGGTACACCGCGCACACCTCCACCCCGGCTTCGGCGAGCTGCCGGCCGAGGGCGGCGCCGATGAAACCGGTGCCCCCGGTGAGGAGGACGCGTCGCCCCGACAGTCGGCTGGCGTGGTTCAAACGTCCCGCGGTCCGGAGCCGGTGGGAGCGAGCAGGCCCGCGTCGCACAGCGCTCCGGCCGCTTCCGCGATGAGCTCGAAGCGCAATCCGCTCCGTTCTGCGATGTCCAGCAGCGTTCGGTCCCCGTTCGACTGGTTCAGCACCCAGAGCAGGGCCAGCCGGTCCTCGGGCGTCGCTTGCCTGCCGCCGATCGTGTCGTACAGCCCGCGTTTGCCGAGCTGGGGCTCACAGCGCGGATTGAGATTGACGTACGCGCGGTTGGCCTCCAGCAGCCGCACGATGTCCAGACAGACGTCGAGCGATTCGCCGAGGCTGTCGGCGGTAACGAAGTCGAGATCGTCGGCCGAGGTGTGATACTCGGGGTAACGCCCGTACGGAGTTCGCATCAGGCAACCGACCGGAAGGTCGAATCCCGGCGAGCAGTATTGCCGCTCGTCGTACCCGTACGGCGAGAAGTCCTCGATTCCGCACGGCCCGCGCGCCTTCAGCACCTGGGTCACCGCCCGATCGATCTCGGCCTCGCCCCTCTGGCTCCGCTTGTAGTGAAAAGCCCCCGCATCGCCCAGGCCGGCGAGAACGAGACCGTGCCGGACGTTACCGACCGCCGACTCGTTGCGGGCCAGCCAGGTGATGGAACCGATGGTTCCCGGGATGAAGAGGAAACGGTACGAATATCGACGATCGATCTCCGACAGCAGCCGGGCCAGGTACGCCCCGATCGCCACTCCGGACAGGTTGTCGTTGGCCAACGACGGGTGGCAGGCGTGACACGAGATGAGGACCTCGGCCTCCGTGTCGCCGTGCAGGTAGTACTCCCCGTACGTCAGGCTGCCCGACTCGAGCGAGGAGTCGATGCACACCTCGTACTCGCCGTCCCGAAGCGACTGGAGGCGCGAGTGAGGAAGGCAGAATCCCCACGTCTCGTGGTAGTACGAGGTGCGGTACGGGATCCAGTCCGGGTGATCGGGCAGCGTGAACAGGTGCGGCTTCAGCTCCGCCAGCGTAAACGACCCCTTGACCGGCACGCTGTAGCTGACCACGTGCAGGTTGGATTGGTCGAAGTCGACCACCGTGGTTCCATCCGGGTCCCGGATCCAGGCGGCGGAGATGTTCCACTCCTTGGGCACCGTCCAGTCGAACACTTCGGTGCCGGTCCGCACCTCGTGGATCTCGAGCGGAATCAACTGCTGCAGCCGGCGCAGCGTCTCACGCAGACCATCGCCCGTGATGCTGCGGCAGATCGGATACAACTCGGAGATGAGCTCGTGCAGGCTGTCGCCGAGCCCACGGGTCGACACGTCGGCGAGCGCAGCGGCCTCGGATCCCACCGCCCTCACGACCTCTCCAACAGGGTGGGTTCGTAGTCTGCGTGTCCGCGATCCCGCTCCGACACCACGACGATCTCTTCCGGCCACTGGATGCCGAAGGCGGGATCGTCGTACCGAACGCCCCGAGCCGCCGACGGAACGTGCGACTCCGACATCTGATACAGGACTTCGGTCGAGTCCTCGAGGGTGAGAAAGCCGTGTGCGCAGCCCTTCGGAATGTAGACCGCCCTTCGGTTCTCGGCCGACAGCTCCACCGACAGGTGGTGCAACGCGGTCGGCGAGTCCGCGCGCAGGTCCACCACCACGTCGAAGATCGAGCCCCGGGTACAGCGCACCAGCTTGTGCTCGCCGTGCGGGGCTGCCTGATAGTGCAGACCCCGGAGGGTGCCACGATGGAGATTGAACGAGATACTGCACTGGACGACCACCGCACACAGTCCGGCAGCCTCGAACTCCTCCGCGCACCAGGTGCGGGCAAAGAAGCCGCGCTCGTCGCGGTGTTCGTCGATTTCGACCAGGAAGACTC
>CAZJXR010000173.1:0-6233 GCA_964550085.1 uncultured Gemmatimonadota bacterium | reverse complement strand
CGAGGCGCGCCGCCTGATTGAGATCGAACGGGGCGTCGTAGCTGTCGGTCTGCACGCGCACGGCGTTGCCCTCCGCCGTCCTCTCGTACAGAACGAAGCTGTACACGACTCGGGATGGGTCGGCGCCCGCCAGCAGCCGCGGGGCATCGAATCCGATCGCGCGCACGTGCGTCGAGTCGGCGAGGCGCTGTAGCTCCCGGGTCACTTCTGCCTGGACCCGGCCGTCGATCGTGGACCGAGCGGTCAGGTCGCGCCGATCGAGCTGATAGGTGTTCGGCTCCTCCAGCAAGTCGAGGAGGTGGGTCCGAAGCGCGGTGGCCGCTTTGCGCTCGACAAAGGAGTAGGGCGGGCGCGCTGGCGCCCCGCGCAGCGGCTCGGGTCGTTGATTCTGAGCGCTGATCGCCAGCCGCAGATCGATCACTCCCGCCTCGGCCAGCAGGTTGAGGTAGCGGTCCGTTATCGCGAGCAACGCCTCGCGTCCAGCTGCCTGGGCCAGGAAATACGAGTGGCGGCGTTGGGCCACCATCAACGACAGGGCGGCGCGGTACGCGACGGCTGACTCCGCCGCCTCGTCACCCGCGACGGCATCGTCCAGCGCCCACAGCCGTCGGTTCGCGTCGTCGAACTCGATCCCGTACCAGGCCCACAGGCCGTCTCCGATCCCGTTCACCTCGCCGTGCGGCTGAATCGCGGACAGGGGCACCGAGTTCAGATAGTCGAGAATCAGCCGACGGCGTGTGGCGACCGTGTTGGCCCCGTCGAGATAGGCGCGCAGCGAGGCCGTCGCCATCTGCCGCACCTTCTCGACCGGCGAGGCCGTCAGGCCGCCGGGTGAGTGCCGGAATTTCTCGATCTGCGTCGCTAGGGTGCTGCCCCCGGTCACCGATCCGGAACCCCCGCGGACGCGGAGCAGGAGCTGGAACAGGGAGTGAGCGAGTCGGTCCCACTCGACTGCGGGGTTTCGGAAGGTCCACCGCGGGTCCAGCAGCTCCCGGTTCTCCACGAACAGCAGGGTACGCACGAGGAGCGGGGGTATGGAGTCGAACGAGTCGTAGACTCGCTGCGGGTAACGGAAACGGGCGATCGTCAGGCCGTGACGATCGAGGAGGTGCAATCCGGCCACCGACTTCTCTCGATACACGGGGAAGAGGCCGGCGTCGGCCGTCGACACGAGGCGCGGCGAGATCCGCGCCTGCGAGTCCACCACCAACCCCTTCGACTGGAGGCTCCGAGTCAGATCCGGGAGCCGGTGGTATCCGAGCCGCTGGTCGTACGGGCCGTCCGCCGGAAACCGGATCGCCGGACTCGGTCCGGAGTCGACCGTGTATCCGATCCCGGAGGCGAACCGAGCCAGGATCAACGCTTGGCCCCGTGAGCTCTGCAGCTCGGCGAGGACGATGCCCCCGATCGCCGCGAGGACGGCGAGAATCAGCGCCAGGCGCTCGACCCGAGAATCCGCGGCGAACATCAGACGATCACCTCCCCTCCCCCTCGGCAGCAGCCGCCGGCCCCCGGATCGGCAGCCCGAACCCGGTTGCTATCTATGGGGATTGCCCGGGATCGTCCAGAGGTGGTCGGGGGCTCGAGGAGCGTGCTCGGGGGCTCGAGGAGCGTGCTCGGGGGCTCGAGGAGCGTGGTCCGATCAGACTCGAGCAGCCGTCCGGGCCGCGACCAGTTAAATCCGGCAGCTCGCCAGGCCGCGCTTCTCCAGGTAGCGTTGGTGGTACTCCTCCGCCCGATAGAAGTCCGACGCCGGCTCGATGGCGGTCACGATCGATCGTTTGTACCGCCCGCTTTCCTGCCGGCGCCGCTTGGACTCCTCCGCCAGCCGTCGCTGCTCGGGCGTATGGTAGAAGATTACCGATCGGTATTGCGTGCCCACATCGGGCCCTTGCCGGTTGAGCTGCGTGGGGTCGTGATTGTCCCAGAACACGTCCAGCAGCGCGTCGTACGAGACGACCGCCGGATCGTACTCCACCTCCACCACTTCGGCGTGTCCGGTCGTTCCGCTGCACACCTCCCGGTAGGTGGGGTTTTCGTACTCGCCGCCGCTGTACCCGGCCGCCGCATCGCGCACGCCCTCCACGTTGCGGAAGGCCACCTCGACGCCCCAGAAGCAGCCCGCCCCGAACGTCGCTTTCTCGGTCATCGTCGACTCCTCGCCATCACGGTTGCTCGCCCCCTTCGGGTCCGTAGAAGATCACCCAGGTGGCAAAGTCCTCACTCATATCCTCGAACCGGTGCGGTCGGCCAGCGGGAACGAAGAGCGCCGTACCCGGGCCGCAATCCCGTCGGGCGGCACCGTCGAAGAAACGTGCCCGACCGGCCGCCACCACGTACACCTCGTCACGCGCGTGCGGCGTCTGATCATCGACGCCCCGTGGCGCGTACAGCTTGACCTGCAGCGTGCCGTGTCGGAACAACTCGACCGAGCGGACCGTTTCGTCCTTGTCCAGGCGCGCCAGCGCATCTGGCAGATCGATGTGGGCGGTCGTGTCGGACATGGCGCGTTCGTGATACGTCCCGCCATGGCGGTCGGTTCCGCCTGCGACAGCGTACCCGCGGTGCGGCCGATTCCCTGGCCACGATATGGCAGATGGGTTCGGCCCACTGCGAATTCCCGCGCCCGCGTCCGGACGCTACCTTGCCCCCCCACGGTGCCGGGGAGTGATCGAGACGAGGGCGGGGCGGCACCGCGGCGCGCCATGCGAGGACGATTGAGGGAACGACGGCTGCGACGATGACCGAGCGGTTGTACGAAACGGACGCCTACCGGAAGGAGTTCCAGGCCACGGTAACCGGGGTCGACGCCGAACAGCGGTCGGTGGCTCTCGATCGATCCGCTTTCTATCCGGGCGGAGGAGGGCAGCCCCACGATACCGGGACGCTGGTGGTCGGCGACGTCGAGCAGACGGTCACCCGCGTCGCTCGACACGGCGATGCCGTGTTTCACTTCATCGATGGAGCGCCGCCGACGCCGGGCACGCGGGTCGTCGGGCGTCTGGACTGGGAGCGGCGCTACCGCCTCATGCGGACGCACACGGCGATGCACCTCCTGTGCGGCGTTGTGTGGCAGGATCACGGAGCGAAGGTGACCGGCGGCAGGATGGAGCCGCTTCGCGGTCACCTCGACTTCGAGCTCGAGAGCTTGGGCGCGGAGTTGGTGGGAGAGATCGAGGCCCGCCTGCTCGAGGAGGTTGGCGAGGGCCGCGAGGTCAGGGTCCGCTCGCTTCTGCGCGCGGAGGCGTTCAAAATCCCCGACCTGGTGCGCACCCGGGTCAACCTCCTCCCCGAAGGGATCGAGCGGGTGCGGACGGTGGAGATCGTGGGGCTCGACCTGCAGGCGGATGGAGGAACCCACGTGGCCAACACGCGCGAGGTGGGCGGCGTTCGGGTCGCCGACTACAAGAGCAAGGGGCGCATCAACAAGCGGATCTATTTGGAGCTCGACGCTTGATGGCCGAAGGCGAGTCGAGACTGGGGGCCCTGTTTCGCGAGCTGCGAGAACGGCGCGTGTTCCGCGTCGCCGTCGTGTACGGGATCGTCGCCTTCGTGGTGCTTCAGGTCGCCGACCTCGTGTTTCCGGCGCTCCTTATCCCCGCCTGGGGCTACCGGCTGTTGGCCGTGCTCCTTTTCCTCGGCTTCCCGGTCGCGCTCGTCCTCGCGTGGGCGTTCGAGCTCACGCCGGAAGGGGTGAGACTGACGGCCAGCCCGACCGCGGGAGCGGCCGGGGCGGGCAGGCGCGCAACGCGCGGCCGCGGGATCGCGGTCGCGGCGATCGCCGGGCTGATCGTGCTCGGGGGCGTCGGCGCCGTGTGGCTGACCGCTCGCGGACACCGGGTCACTCCGCTGCCGACCTCGCGGTCAGTCGTCGCCATCCTCCCGTTCACCGTGAGCGGCGGCGACGAGTTTGATGATCTGAGCGAGGGGATGGTGACGCTCTTGAGCACCAAGCTCGACGGGGCCGGAGAGCTGCGGAGCGTCGACCCGCGCGCCCTGCTCAGCTTCGTCGCCCGGGAGCTCGACGGCGCCCCCAGCCCCCGGGAAGGGCGGCGCATCGCACGGCAGTTTGGAGCCGGACTCTACGTGCTAGGCGACGTGGTCGAATCAGGCAGCCGCCTGCAGCTGACTGCCTCCCTGTACGATCTCGACGCCGGCGACGAGCCGGTAGTCGAGAGCTCCGCCGACGGGTCGCCGGACCAGCTGTTCGCCATGGTCGACGAGGTCGCCTCCGACCTGCTGGGCGGCATCGGCGGAGCGTCCCGCACGCGCGTCAGCCGGATCGCGGCTGTGACCACGTCATCATTCCCGGCCCTCAAGGCATACCTGGAGGGCGAGGCCGCCTTTCGGGCCGGCCTGTACGAGCCGGCGGTGCAGGCGTTTGAGCGCGCGGTGGCGGAGGACAGCGCGTTCGCGCTTGCCTACTACCGGCTCAGCCAGGCGACCGAGTGGCTCACCTGGGGCGAGCGCGCCCAGGAAGCGGCCGAGCGGGCCTTCCGTCATGCCGAACGGCTCGCCGACCGCGACCGCCGGTTTCTGGAGGCGCTCCTCATGATGCGCCGCGGCGTCCACGACCGCGCCGAGGCCCTGTTCCGCTCCGCGACCGATGCCTATCCGGACGACGTCGACGCATGGTTTCAGCTCGGCGAGGTGCTGTTCCACACCAATCCGCGGCGCGGTCGTCCGATGAGCGAGTCGCGCGCCGCGTTCGAGCGCGTGCTCGCGTTTCAACCCGACGACGTCTCCAGTCTGGTGCATCTGGCGCGCATCGCGGCCGACGAAGGAGACACGGCCGAGGTGCACCGCATCGTCGGCCATATCCTGGAGGTCAATCCCGGCGGCGGACGCGAACTGGAGATGCTCGCCTTGGACGCGTTCGTGCGCGGCGATTCTGCCCTCGAGGCCGAGGTCATCGACCGCCTCGACACCGCCGGGGCGTCGACGCTCGGTCTCGTGATGTGGGCGGCCGGTCTGTACTCGGGCAACCCGGAAGCGGGCCTCCAGGTGGCCGAGCGGATGAGCGATCCGGCGCACTCGGAGGACGTGCGGATCTCCGGCCTCATGAACGCCGCGACCATGCTCATGGCAGGGGGTCGCTGGCACGAGGCGGTGCAGCAAGTGGGGCAGATCGCTGCCTTCGATCGCGTGCGGGCGCTCGAGTTCCACGGCTGGTTGGCGAGTCTGCCGTTCGCGCCCGCCAGTCTTGCCGAACTCTCGGCGCTCCGCGATTCCATCGCTGCGCTCGACCTTTCAAATCCCCCGCACAGCGACGACCCGAGCGTGTTCTTCTCCGTCCACAACGACCTGCACGAGGAGATTCGGCTCTACCTGCTCGGCGTGCTGAGCGTTCGACTGGCCGATACGGCGGCGGCGGAAGAGTACGCGGCGCAGCTGGCGGCCATGTCGGGCCCGCCGATCAGCGGCAGCCTGACCGAGGATCTGAGTCGCGGCATCCGCGCCCGGATCGAATCCGTGCGCGGCGACCCGTCCGGCGCTCTGTCGGTGCTCGTCGGCGCACCGATGCAGACGTTTTACGAGCGCTCGCTCGCTTCCGCCTTCTATAATCAGGTTGCCGAGCGCTTCCTGCGCGCGGAGCTCCTGCGCGAGCTCGGTCGGTCGCGCGACGCCCTCGCCTGGTACGAGCAGATCGGGACGGTGTCACCCATCGAGCTCGCCTACGTCCCGATGGCGATCCTGCGCCGGGCCGAGATCCACGAGGAGCTGGGTGACGACGCGACCGCGGTGGAGCTGTATGGTGATTTCGTGGCCATGTGGGAGATGGCCGATCCCGACCTGCAGCCGCGAGTCGAGCAGGCGCGGGCCCGTCTGGCAGCCCTGGAAGAGCGGATGGAGAGCGCTGGGGCGAGCGAGACCTAGCGGGTCGGGTCTGCCGCGCCGGATTCGTTTCCGGACACGACACCCGATGTCATGGCCCTCCGGCCGCCCCGACCACGTCACGCACGATCCACCAGGCGCCGATTGCCACCATGGCGCCCGGTACGACAAACCGGATCCACCAGTAGAGCCACCCCGGATGCGGTGCTTCGCCATCGCCTCGCAGCTCGGCCAGCGCGGCCGATCGCCGCATCGCCCACCCGACCGTCAGCACGGCCAGTAGCGCGCCAAACGTCTGCATCCCGGAGCCGAAGGCCAGATCCCAGGCCACGAACACCCGGGTGTTCACCATCGACGGAAGCGCGAGCACCAGCGTGATTCCCGCCAGCAGGCCCGTC
>CAZJXR010000172.1:0-6258 GCA_964550085.1 uncultured Gemmatimonadota bacterium | reverse complement strand
TCGTACACCGCGCCCGGACCGTGATGTGGATCGGCCTCGGGATCAGCGTCGTGGTGCGAATCCTGGTGGCCGTGGTCGGAGAAAAGTTCGGCACCTCGATCATCCCCCTGTACTCGGAGTGGGTCCAGTACGACTACGTTCATCCGGTCACCTTCGCGGCGGCCGTCGCGCTGCTCTACGCAGGGGCGCCGAGCGCCCGTCGCGCGCAGGCGATCGTCCTCGTTACACTGAGCATTAACATGATCGCGGTCGTGATCCGCACCGTGCTGACCAACCCGGCTTACCCGACCACCTTCGGGACCGCCTCGATGCTCTTCATCTCCGCGGCCTTTATCCCGTGGCGGGTCCGGAATCAGGTGATCCTCGCCCTCATCGCGCTGGTCGCCGTGGCCGGGGCGCAGCTGATCGCCTACGCCGTCTCCTCACAGATCCGGCTGTTCTGGGCGGAGGAAGCAGTTGGCGCGACGTTCGGCAGCACAGTGATTGTGGAGACCGCGTTCACCGCGATTCTCGGCGCGGTGGCCGTGTACATGACGCGTTCCCTGTACCATCTGCGGAAGACCGCGCACCAGGCGAAACGACTCGGCAACTACCTCATCGAACGCCAGGTCGGCCGGGGCGGGATGGGAGAGGTGTTCGTAGCCCACCATGCCCTGATGTGCCGACCGACGGCGGTGAAAGTGCTGCGCCCGGCGGATGGCGAGGAGGCGGCGGCGCTCGCCCGCTTCGAGCGCGAAGTGAGGCTGTCGGCCTCTCTGACCCACCCGAACACGATCACCATCTTCGACTTCGGTCGCTCGGCCGACCGGACGTTCTACTATGCGATGGAGTATCTGCACGGGATGGACCTCCAGGTCCTCGTCGAGCGCTTCGGACCCCTCCCGTCGTCCCGGACGGCGTACCTGCTGAAGCAGGTGTGCGGATCGCTCGGGGAGGCGCACCGACGCGGGATCATCCACCGCGACCTCAAGCCCTCCAACGTCTTCCTCACCGAGCGCGGCGGCATCTACGACTTTGTCAAGGTGCTAGACTTCGGATTGGCGAAGCAGGTGGCGGCTGACGGGGCTGCCGGTGTCACCAAGACCGGGGTGATCTTCGGCACGCCGCGCTATATAGCCCCCGAGTCCGCCTACGGCGACGCCGAGGTGGACGCGCGCGCGGACTTGTACAACCTCGGGGGGGTGGCCTACTGGATGCTGACCGGACGCCCGCCCTTCAGCTCCGAGTCTCCGGTGCGGCTGATCGTGGATCACATCCGGACTGTTCCGCCCCGCCCCTCGGAGCTGAGCGAGGTCCCGATTCACCCCGATCTCGATGCCCTGATCATGCGATGTCTCGAAAAGGACCCGACCGACCGCTTTCAGACCGCGGGCGAGGTCGAGGCCGCGCTGTCAGCGATCGAGTTCGAGACCGCCTGGACCCAGGAGCGAGCCATCGAGTGGTGGAATCTCCACCTCGCCTCGGACATCTTTGTCCAGGAGTGCTTCTCCGCTCCCTCGGAGCTCGAGGACGATGAGGTCGCGGGACAGACGCTCGAAGTCGCCGCTCGCTGAACGCAACCCCGGTCGTCGGTGAAGCTGCTCGAGCCCGTCGCCGATTGGTTCGACGTTCGTCCCCAGGAAACGCGTAGCGTCGCCCTCTCCTTTCTCGGCGCCTTCTTCGTCATCGGATTCCTCGTCCTCGCCCGCTCCCTCCGCGAAGCCTTCTACCTGGCGGTGTTCGACGTCCGGACCCTGCCGTACATGACCGGCGCGGTCGCGCTGACCACCGTCCCAGCCGCCGGTCTGTTCGCGCGCCTGCTCGACACCCACGATCCACGGCGTGTCCTGTTCGCTCTCACCGGGCTGCTGTCCGCCGGCCTTCTGATCCTGTGGCGGCTGGCGGATGCGGTCCAGGTGGCCACCGTTGCCTTCTACCTGTGGACGGCGATCGGAAGCCTCCTCCTTACCTCGGGCTTCTGGATCGTGACCTCCGAACACTTTGCGCTGCGCGATGCCAAGCGCCTGTTCGGACTGATCGGCGCCGGCGGAACGGCCGGAGCCATGGTGATGGGCAACTCCCTCACCTGGATCACACCTCGTGTTCCAATCGTGACGCTGGTACCGGGGCTCGTACTGGTTCTGGCCCTGTTCATCGGCACCCAGATGCTCATTCCCGGGCGGCTCAGCGGGCGACCGCGCACTCGGGGAGGATCGGGGACCGGTGTAGCGCCGCGTGACGAGGGCCGGTGGTGGGCGTCGTCTCTGCGAGAGAACCTGCGCCTGGTGTGGAAGTCCCGGCACCTGCGTCTGATGGCGCTGGTGATCCTCACGGCCACCGTGGTGAGCGGGCTGGTAGACTATCAGTTCAAGGACGCGGCCCAGGCGACTCTCGGCACGCCGGAGGGGCTGGTGCGTTTCTTCGGCGCCTTCTACGCGTGGACCGGGGCCCTGGCGCTGGTGATCCAGCTCATCCTCACCGCCCGGGTGATGAACCGAGGCGGCATCGCCGTCAGCCTCGCCGCGCTGCCCCTCCTGTTGCTCCTCGGCTCGGCCGTCTTCCTCCTGCTTCCGGTATTGACCACCATCACCGCCGTGCGTGGCACCAGCTATACGCTGCGCAAGTCATTGTATCGATCCGTGCTCGAGGTGCTGTACGTTCCTCTCCCGGCTCCCGTGCGGCGGCGGACGAAGACGTTTCTCGATACCACCGTCGATGCGTTTGGCGAGGGCGCGGCCGCGGCGATCATCTTCCTGCTCGTAACCTGGGGTGGCATGCCCGCGCTCTACCTGTCGGTGGCGGTGATCGTCCTGTGCGCCGTCTCGCTGTACCTCGATCGCGGGCTGGGGCTGCAGTACTTCCGCACCCTCACCGGACGCCTTACCGAGGATCACGCGCCGGCGGCCGACCGCGCCGTCGCGACCGGCTTCGATCGCCGCGACCTGCTGAGCGCCAGTTTTACTCGCCTCGACCTACCTGCGGTCCGCAACGCCGCGGACCGGTTGCGCGGCACGCGACTCCGGGAGACCCGTTCACCGCCGGCTGCCGAACCGACGGGCGGCGCTCCCACGCCTTCACCTGCCCCGCCGGACCCGGTCAGCGCCGGCGGCGTCACGGCCGGCGAGCAAGACCCCGAGTCCCTGATGCGGCGGCTGGCGCGGGACCACAGCTACCGTCCGGCGGTCGACGCGCTCGTGGCGCTGGGGGATGCGGCGCTTCCGCACCTTCTCGCTACCCTCCGCGATCCCGAGGTCGACTTCGTGATTCGGCGTCGAATCCCCGCTGTCCTGGCTCGCGTCGGCGGGCCCGAGACCGATGAGGCGCTCCTCGACGCCCTGTCCGCCGATCGGTTCGAGGTGCGGTATCGCGCCGCCATCGCGCTGGTGCGGCGGCAGAAGAGCGACCGCTTCCATCCACAAGCCGACCATGGGCCCCGGATTTGGGCGGCGATTCGGATGGAGACCGGCCGCGAGCGGCCGGTGTGGGAGCTGCAGAAGCTGCTCGACGATGTCGACCGACCTGACGCGCTGGTGCAGCGACGCGTAGGCGCCCGCGGCGAGCTGAGTCTGGAGCATACCTTCCGCCTCTTGAGCCTGGTGCTCGACCCCGATCACGTTCGATCGGCGTTCGCGGGAATCATCGAGGGCGACGCGCACATGAAGAGCCTGGCCCTCGAATACCTGGAGCACGTGTTGCCGCCCGACATCCGCCGCCGTTTGTGGCCGTTCATCGGTGACCTGAGCCACTACCGCCGCCAAAGGTCGATTCGACCGCTCGACAACGTGGTATCGGAGCTCGTGCGCACGGGAGCCACCCTGTTCGGGACAGATGAGGATCGGGCCGCCCTGCGTCGCATTCTCGACCGGGATTCGGACGCCGGGTGAGCCCGCCCGACCCAACGCCGGACCGGGATGAGGTGTTCGGCGGACGTGATCGCTCGCGGCCCGGCGTACGCCGGGTCGGGCCGAAACCTCACGATCGGCGCTCGGCTGTCGCGGCGCCGCCGTGATCCCCTCGATGAAGAGGAAACCGAACATGACGCGCCATGCACTGATAGCCGCCTGTCTCTTCGCCGTGCCATCCGGCGCGTTGTCCGCGCAGGAAGCGGGCAATGAAGCGGTGGCCGTGGTTCAACAGCTGTTCGACGCCATGCGCGCGGGAGACACCGCCAGCATGCGACCGCTGTTCGCGGACGGCGCCCGTCTGGTCACCACGAGCAACGACCAGGAGGGAATTCCGCAGCTACACATGATCGGGATCGACCAGTTCGTACAGGGAATTGCGGCCGGTTCGGCAAACGGCGTGATCGACGAGCAGATATGGGATGTCGAAGTGCGGGTCGATGACAATCTGGCCACGGTGTGGAACCAGTACGCTCTCTATTACCAGGAGAAGCTCCACCACTGCGGGGTGGATGCCTTCCAGCTCGCCAAGACGTCGGAAGGGTGGAAGATTCTGGCCATCGCCGATACGCAGCGACTTCAAGGTTGCGAGGATTCGCCGTCCCGCTAACGCGGATCCTCCGACGGAGGGGATCCGCCATGGTCGAGCCGCGCTTCGTTCCACTCTCCACCTACCGCTCGTATCCGGAGGCCGAGATGCGGGTGCGGGCGGCGGCCTTCGACACCGAGATGCAACGGCGACGAACGGTGCGGGACTACGCGGCTCGGGCCGTTCCGCGTGAGGTCATCGAGCATTGCCTGCGCGCGGCGGGCTCCGCGCCGAGCGGGGCGAATCGTCAGCCGTGGCATTTCGTGGTCGTCACCGACCCTGAGCTCAGACGGCGGATACGCGACGGCGCCGAGGCGGAAGAGATCGAGTTCTACACAAAGCGGGCGCCGCCGGAGTGGCTCGAGGCGCTCGCCCCGATCGGCACCGACGAGCACAAGCCCTTCCTGGAGACGGCGGCCTGCCTGATCGCGATCTTCGTGCAGAGCTACGGCCTGTCGGCAGCTGGGAAGAAGCTGAAGAACTACTACGCGCAGGAGTCGGTCGGGATCGCGACTGGTATCCTGGTCTGCGCCCTCCACCACGCGGGTCTCGCCACCCTGACCCACACCCCGAGCCCGATGGGATTCCTCAACGAGCTGCTGGGAAGGCCCGCGAACGAGCGGCCTTTTCTCCTTCTCGTGGTCGGCTATCCGGCCGAGGGCGCGACGGTGCCGGACTTGGAGAGAAAACCGCTGGAGGATTTCTCCACCTTCCGGTAGACCGCCGCTATCCGGCGTCCAAGCGAATGCGCTCGGCTTCCACCGCAGGCTTGCCTGATTATATCGTAAAACGTACTATTACGTCTAACGTAATAGAACCCCGGGATGGTCATGAGTCGAAGACCCGAAAAACTGGACGACTTCGGACGGTTCACCGAACCAGCTGTATTGATCCTCACGAGCCTTGCCGAACAACCGCGCCACGGATACGCGATCGCCGACGACATTGAGCGGATAACGGGACACCGGCCGGGCCCAGGCACTCTCTATGGTGCGATTGGCCGGTTGGAGTCCCGGGGCTTCATTCGGCCGCTGGAATTAGCGGACAATCGGTCCACCTACCAGCTAACCACGGCAGGCGCCAGAGCTCTTCGTGCGCGACTGAACGCCATGGAAGTAGTGACTCGCCTGGGGCAATCGAGGCTCGCCCACGCATGAGATGGTTGCTGAAAGTGTATCCGCCGGCTTGGCAGCGACGCTTCCGCGATGAAGTCGAAGCGCATCTCGCTGCGGGATCACCGGGACTGCGGACGGCATTGGATTTGATTGCCGGCGCTGTCGACGCTTGGATGCACCCCAACTGGATCCCAGAGGCAACTATGACGCGGAATGAACAACCAGTGATCACTGCATCACGCTGCGGTTCCATTGAGATTTCGAGAGCGGACGCCGCACGTGGTGCGATTTGGATGATCGGACTTTGCCTGGGCCTCACCGCTACGGGCGTTGTGCTCAATAAAGCCTTGGGCCCGAGTATTATGGCAGAGGCATTGCTGTACTCAGCGTTCTTTATCGCCTTCACGGTCGCAAGTCGATATACCTATCTCAAACCGTACTCGCGGACCGCACGCAATGTTATCATCGGGCTGGGTGTACCCGGCTGGTTCCTGTTCTTCCTGGGGGCGACCGCGTTGTCCAAAGCCATATAACGGCGCACAGTACCGACCTCCTTCCTTCCTCGGAGCCGAGACCGGGGCTAACCCGCCCCAACCTGGGGGCGCGTCTTCGGGTGTACCCCGATTGGTGCGCCGCCCTCATCGGACCGGAGATTCCCCGCAGCGAGCCCTCC
>CAZJXR010000171.1:0-6376 GCA_964550085.1 uncultured Gemmatimonadota bacterium | reverse complement strand
AGCGCCGGTAGATCACTGTCCGGGACGTGGTGCAGCATCCGGAGCTGCTCGCGAAGTCCGTGTCGGACCGCCAGCCGACGCAGTCCGTCCGAATACCGTGTCCGTCGTCCGACCAGCGCCAGCACGGGTCGGCTGGAAGCCGGCAGCCGTCGCAGCGCCTCGATCAGGATACGAGCGTTCTTCCGTGGCTCGATGGTGCCGACGTAAAGCACGAAATCGGACGGCAGGCGGTATCGCGACCGCACCGAATTGCGTTCGGCGGCTGACAGCCGACGATGGAAGTGCGGGGAGCAGCTCTGCGGCACGACCCGGATTCGACTCGCATCCAAACCATACAACTCCATCGCGTCGCGAGCGGTACTTTCGCTGACCGCGATCACAACGTCCGCCCGCATCGCGCTCCACCGGTACTTCCAGTCGTAGATCCGGCGTTCGATCGGGTTGTAGTACCGGGGAAAGCGGACATAGATGAGGTCGTGCAGGGTGATCACGCAACGCAGGGGAGCGCGCAGGTCGCGCGGCAGCTCGTGGGAAAGACCATGGTACACCGCTATGCCGTCTCGGATGGCGTCGTGTCCGATGCGATATGTGCGCCACGCCTGCCTGCTGAGCGGGCCCCGCATCCAGCGTGGCCGGGTACGCAGAGAAACGCGACCACAGGGTGGGAGAAAGTCGAGCTCGTCGCCGGACGGCAGCGAGGGCGTGTACAGATAGTATTGGTGGTCCGGGACGCTTTCTGCCAGGCTGCGGATGAGGTTGCGGCTGTAGGTCCCGAGTCCCGTGCGGTTGCGGAAGGCGCGCACCGCATCGAAGCCCACGTTCACGCGATCAGTGGCGGAAAGTTCGTCGTCCGGTCAGGACCATCGCGATGCTGTGCTCGTCGGCAGCCTGTACCACTTCGTCGTCACGGACCGACCCACCCGGCTGCACGATGACGCGCACACCAGCCGATGCGGCCGCGTCGACACCATCGCGGAAGGGGAAGAACGCGTCCGACGCGAGCGCCGATCCCTCCGTGGAATGCTCCGCATCTCTGGCCTTTTGGACCGCGATCCGCACCGCATCGACTCGGCTCATCTGTCCCGCCCCAATGCCGATGGTGGCACCCTCCCGTGCCAGCACGATGGCATTCGACTTGACTCCCTGTGCAACCGCCCACGCGAATCCGATCTCGTCCCACTCCGAATCCTGCGGCCGCCGCCGCGTCGGAACCGAGACGCCTTCCGTCCCGTCGCGCATCCGAGTCCGGGCCGGGCGAGCCGGCGTCTGGACGAGGACCCCCCCGGTGACGCCCCGGATCTCCATCCCCGGACGCAAATGCCCCCGGCGGTCGACCAGCCGACTCGCTTCGACCGGAACGAGCACGCGGAGATTCTTCTTCTTCTCAAGCAGCCGCATTGCGTCGCTCGCGTAGCCCGGGGCGACCACACACTCGACGAACAGCTCGGCCATGGCAGTGGCCGCCGCCTCGGTCACAGGCTGGCTGAACACGACTGTGGAGCCGAACGCCGAGACCGGGTCGCAGGCGCGTGCCCTTTCGAACGCGTCGGCAATCGACCTCCCGACGGCGACGCCGCACGGCGTCGTATGCTTGACGATCACACACGCCGCCGCTTCATCGGCGACAAACGGGGCCAACGCGGTCAGGGCGCCGTCGATGTCCAGGATGTTGTTGTACGAGAGCTCCTTTCCCTGCAGCTGCCGGAGTCCCGGAATGCCCCACGGCTCCGCAGACGCGTCGCGGTAGAACGCGGCGTTCTGATCGGGGTTCTCACCGTACCGGAGCGGCTGAACGCGGATCAACGAGGCGAGGAGCTCGAGCGGAAGATCGCCCGCCACGGATTGGCGCTCCGCCGTGTCGAGATAGGTCGCGATGGCGGCGTCGTAGGTAGCGGTGTGCAGGTACACCTTCGCCGCCAGGAGTCGTCGCAAATCAACCGCCGGATCGCCCGAATCGATCGCGTCGAGCACCGCTCCGTAGTCATCCGGGTCACAAACCGGCCACACGAAGGCGTGGTTCTTGGCTGCCGCCCGCAACATGGCCGGGCCGCCGATGTCGATGTGCGCGAGCGCATCGGCGAGCGTAGTCGACGGGCGAGCCACGGTCTCGCGAAACGGGTAGAGATTCACTGCCACCAGATCGATCGCACGCACGCCATGCTCGGCCAACTGCTGCATGTCCGTGGCAACCGTCCGGCGCGCGAGCACCCCCGCGTGCACCATCGGGTGGAGCGTCTTCACCCGACCATCCAACAGCTCCGGAAACCGTGTGAGCTCCGACACTCCGGTGACCTCGACCCCGGCGGCTTCCAGCTCTCGTGCCGTGCCCCCGGTCGAAACGATCGTCCACCCTCTGTCGGTGAGGACGCGACCGAACTCGGCTACTCCCTTCTTGTCGGACACGCTGATCAGAGCTAGCGGCATGTACGGCGACTCCTCCGGGTTTGTCTGGGCGGATGCTCCGTGCGCTGCGGTCTATCCGGGGGCAGGCACGGTCTCGAATCGGTCCGAGGCGAACGGCGACGTGGTCCACACGACCCGCCCCTCGTCGCTGAGATATACCTCCTCGCGGGCCAGGGCCGCGACAACTTCGGGCAGCAGCCGATGCTCCACCTGCAGCACTCGCCGCGCCAGTCGATCCGCGTCGTCGCCCTGCAGGACCGGTACCGGCCACTGCGCGATGATCGGCCCGTGGTCGTACTCCTCATCGACAAAATGTACGGTGACCCCTGTCACCCGCACACCCGCATCGATCACCGCTGCGTGAACCCGGCGCCCGTACATTCCGGGCCCCCCGAAGGCCGGCAGGAGCGCCGGGTGAATGTTGATCATCCGGCCACGGTACTCCCGCACTACAGCTGCCGGCACGAGCTGCAGGTAACCGGCCAGGACGACAAGCTCCGCCCTCGCGTCGAGCAGCAACCGCGAGAGGGGGTCGGGCGCTCCGTCTCCAGCCGGACCACTCGAATGGACGACCACCTCGACGCCGGCGGCGCGGGCACGGGCGATCGCACGGATCTCGGGACGGCTTGCGACCACGCGCACCACCCGGGCGGCGTCGTCTCCTCCCACCCTGAAGCGATCCAGCAGGGTTTGCAGGTTGCTGCCGGAACCCGAAACGAGGACTGCAATCCGTCGTGGCTCACTCATCGAGCCTCCACTCCCCCGGCCCCAGCACCAGGTCGATCGCACTCCACAGGTCGGGTGCCACGGTGCAACCCTCCGGTAGATCGCGGACAGGAACCTCGGACCTACACGCCTGCGGCATCTCCGGCCGAATGAGGAAGCTTCGCGCTCCGAAGGCGACGGCCGGCAGTACATCGCTCAGCCGGTCCCCGATGTACAGGGCCCGCGAAAGCTCGATGTGAAGATGCTCCGCCGCCTGCTTGTACATCCCGAGCTCCGGCTTTCGACACCCGCACGGCGGGACGCGGTCCGGAGCGTGCGGACAATAGAAAGTCGCGTCGACGGCACACCCGAGCATGGCGAGCTGTCGTCCCAGCTCGGCCTGAACGCGGTGGAAATCTGCCTCGCTGATCAGGCCGCGACCGATTCCCGACTGGTTCGTGATCAGGATCACCGGAATTGCATGCGCGTTGAGGCGTTCGATGGCCGGCGCCGCCCCGGGAAGCAGCTCCAAATCCGACGGATGGCGCACAAAGCCCGCATCGCGGATGATCGTGCCATCGCGATCGAGGAAGGCGGCGGAAAACCGCATCAGCTCACCGTCTCGAGCGCACTGGCGAGCACCTCCATGACGGCGCCCTCCTCCCCGGGCAGAACAGTGCGAAAATCGAGCAGGAAGGCGTCGTCACGGATCCGGCCGATCAACGGCGGCGTTCCGCTCCGGCACCGGGACTCCACCAGCTCTGCATCGACGCCACGCACCGCCAACCCGGCCGATTCGATCTCCACCCCCGGCAGAGATCCACCGCCCACCACCGCGCGCAGCCGGCACAACGAGCAGCGGGCCTTGACCGCCGGCGTCACCGTTTCCAGCGCGCGGGCGGCACGCCGTTCCACTTCCTCGACCGGCTCGGCGATCATGCGGAGCACGGGGATCCGCCGTCGGGCCCGATCCGGATCCCGGTACAGGGCGAGCGTTGCTTCCAGCGCCGCCACCGTCATCTTGTCGACCCGAAACGCTCGCGCCAGCGGGTTCGAGCGCAGGCATCCGACCGTCTGCGCGCGGCCGTGCAGGATTCCAGCCTGTGGACCGCCGAGCAGCTTGTCGCCGCTCCAGGTAACCAGGTCCGCCCCGGCGGCGACCGATTCGGCGGGAGCAGGCTCGCCGCCGGGAAGCGAGGCGGCCCCCGCCAGCAGGCCCGACCCCAGGTCGTGGACGACCGGCACCCCGGAGTCACGGCCGAGCGCCACCAGATCGCGCAACTCCACCGAGGCGACGAAGCCCTCGATCCGGTAGTTGGACGGATGCGCCTTGAGGATCATTCCCGTGTTCTCGCCGATTGCCCGACGGTAATCCTCGAGTTGGGTCCGGTTCGTCGCCCCGACGGCCCGCAGGCGGGCGCCGCTCCGTTCCACCACCTCCGGGAGGCGAAACGAGCCGCCGATCTCGATCAGCTCGCCGTGAGACACGATCACCTCGCGATCCTTCGCCAACGCGTTGACCGCCAGGGCGACCGCCGCCGCATTGTTGTTGACGATCATGGCGGCTTCGGAACCGGTGAGCTCGCAGATCAATCGCGCGCAGTGATCGTGTCGGCTTCCCCGCTCGCCCGTATCGAGCCGCAACTCGAGGTTCGAGTAGGTCGAAGCGACCCGCTGGACGGCGGCCCACGCCTCGGACGCCAGCGGAGCCCTTCCGAGATTGGTGTGCAGGATCACGCCAGTAGCGTTCACCACGGCTCGCAGCGAGGGTTCCGTCCGTCGCTCCAGGAGAAGCGACGCGATATCCAGGATCCTGTCGCGGTAGCCGTCGTCCGCCTCCAGCTCCGGTGAAGCCGTCACCCGGCCCCGCAGCTGCGCGGTCGCGTCGCGCAACGCGGCGCGCACCGGCTCGCGCCCGAATCGCCGGATCCAGGAAGATGCCCGGGCGGTCGCGAGCAGCTCGTGCACCGCGGGGAGCCGTCGCCGGGGATCGCGTCCGCTGTTCATGGCGTGTCGTCACCGATCGTGCCGGGATCGCTCTCTCCCGGTGCCGAGTCCGGCTGGACTTCGCCGGCTCGGTCGGGATCCGCCGGCAGGATGGAGTCGGCCGGGGGGTACACGAACGTCGTGTCGCCGCCCCCGATCAGATCGCGCAGGTTGCGGAATCCGGTCGCCGACACGCGATACGACCCGACGGCGAGGGGCTCGCCCAGTACCGCCGTGGCCATGGTGGACGGTCGCGTCTCGGCCACAGCGGCGCCGGCGGTGTCGGTGGCCACCAGGGTGTCGGGAGTGGGCAGCGCCAACGTGTCGCGCGCCGCGAGGGTGTCGACCACGCCGAGCGTGTCGCCTACCGCGAGCGTATCGGGCGCGACCAAGGTGTCGGGTGCGACGGCTACAGAGTCGGGTGGCACGACGCCGAGAGTGTCAACCGCCGCCGTGTCGACCGCTGCCGTGTCCGGAGGCGGTGGCGGCGTCGGCGTTCGTAGTCCGATCTCCACCTCGACCACGCTCCATTCTCGACCCGTATCCGTCTGCAATACCCGAAGCTGGGATTCGAGGATGGTCTGTGTGGGTTCGAGATAATCGTCGAAATCGAGGCGCAGCGTCACGCTGTCCAGCGCCGCGACGGCGACCAGAATCGGGGCCGTCGAGTCAGGCTCGGTCAGGCGGAGCTCCAGCTGGGCGGTCGGTCTATCGACACTCAGGGTGATACGAGCCGTGTCGTGCGGTTCGAAGTCGCGCTCCAGATCCAGGCTGAGGTTGCGATCGATGAACCCGAAGGCGCGATAGGAATCAAACGGCATATCCGGCAGCCGGAAGCGCCCGTCGGAGCCGCTGACTGCCGTATACGGCACGCTGTCCCCCATCTCGGATACGAAGATCACTCGTCCCCCACCTACCGGCCGCTCGTCAATCCGATTGAGGAGCGTCCCCTCGACGAGCGAGCCGCTGAACTCCGGCCCGGTCGAGAAGCGAAGCTCGATCGGGGTCGCGGTACGGTTTCCGAGCAGGTCGGCTATCCCTTCTGGAATGGTGAAGTAGTACACTGCGCCTTCCCGCCAGCCCTCGGCCTGCTGGATCCGGATCTCGTACCGCCCGACGCTCACACCGTAGCTGTACGCGGGCGACCCCTGTACCGCTCGTCCGATGGCCCCGGGAACGATCGGCTCATCGAAGTGGACCGTCGCCTTCTTGTCGAAGCCGGGGACGATACTGCCCGGCTCGGGCCGTATCTCCGTCACCTGCGGAGGTCGTGAATCGGGCA
>CAZJXR010000170.1:0-6412 GCA_964550085.1 uncultured Gemmatimonadota bacterium | reverse complement strand
CCTCTTCGGCGACATTGGGTATTTCGTCGGTGATCTCCTCCATTCCGCGTTTCGTGTCTCGAACGTGCAGCTCGAGCTCCTGGATGTGGACCGATGTGAAGGCGTCGTCCTTGACCAGTCGCTCGCTGACCACGATCGCGTCCTCGAAGTTATGGCCGTACCATGGCATGAAGGCGACGATGACATTGTGTCCGAGAGCGAGCGAGCCGACATCGGTGGCCGCCCCATCGGCGATCACCTGTCCGGCCTTCACCCGATCGCCGAGCCGCACGATGGGTCGTTGATTGATGGCCGTGTCCTGATTCGTTCGCCAGAATTTCTTCAGCTTATAGCGATCGTACTGGGTAAGGCGCGCCAGCGGGACGTTCGATGCACCGCCCCGTGGCGTGCCCGTGTCGATCACGATCTCGCTTGCGGTGACGCGAGTCACCTTTCCGGCGCGCCGTGCTGTCACTACCGTGCCCGAGTCCCGAGCCACCTTCTCCTCCAGACCGGTGCCCACGTACGGAGACTCCGGGAACAGCAGGGGCACGGCCTGGCGCTGCATGTTCGACCCCATGAGCGCCCGGTTGGCGTCGTCGTGCTCGAGGAACGGGATGAGGGCGGGTGACACGGCCACCAGCTGGTCGGGCGCCACGTCCATGAAATCGATCTCCTCGGGCGGCAGCAGCGGGTAGTCGTCACGTCGCCGGCAGAGGACGAGATCGCGCTGGAAGGTGCCGTCCGGGTTGAGGGCCGCGTTGGCCTGGGCGACCGAATAGTCCTCTTCCTCGCTGGCCGAGAGCCACACGATATCGTCGCTCACCTTGCCGTCCACGACGCGCCGATAGGGAGTCTCGAGAAAGCCGAGCTCGTTGAGGCGCGAGTGGGTGGTCATCGACGTGATCAGCCCGATGTTCGGCCCTTCCGGCGTCTCGATCGGACACATCCGTCCATAGTGGGAATAGTGCACGTCGCGCACCTCGAAGCCGGCTCGTTCGCGCGTCAAGCCGCCGGGACCGAGTGCACTGAGACGCCGCTTGTGGGTGAGCTCGGCCAGCGGATTCGTCTGATCCATGAACTGGCTGAGCTGCGAGCTGCCGAAGAACGCCTGGATCACGGCGCTCACCGTCCGGGCATTGATCAGGTCGTCGATCGATAGCTTGTCCGGGTCGCTGTTGATGGACATCCGTTCGCGCACCAGCCGCGCCATGCGGGACAGCCCGACAGAAAACTGGTTGGCGATCAGCTCGCCGATGGAGCGGACGCGACGGTTCCCGAGGTGATCGATGTCATCCGTGTAGCCGCGCCCCTCGTGCAGCTCGATCAGGTAGCGGATGATGGCCACGAAGTCCGACGGAGTCAGCACGGTCGTGCCGGCATCCGGCAATTCGAGGTCGAGAAGACGATATACCTCCTTCAGCCGTTGATTCACCTTGTGCCGACCGACGCGGCCGAGGTCGTACCGTTTCGGATTGAAGAACAGGCGATCGAGGGCGAGTCGAGCCGTTTCGAGATTCGGCGCATCACCCGGTCGCACCAGCGAGTAAATCGAATGCAATGCTGCCGCCTCGCCTGAGGTCGGGTCCTTGGCGAGAGTGTTCTTGATGAGGGGAGACTCGCCCCGCGGACCGCCGGTAAACACCAGCACGTCACGGACCTTCTCCTCCTTGAGCTCCGCGAACAGCTCCGCATCGAACGGGTCGCCCTTCTCGGCCAGCACCTCGCCGCTCGACGGGTCCACTACATCGGCCGCCAGCTGCGGATTCTGACTCCAGTCGCGGCGCACGGTCAGGTCCTCATAGCTGCCGCGCAGTGGAATGAAGGTCGCGCTCGAGTAGATCTCGAACTCCTCGATCTCGGCCCGGATGAAGCGCTTGACGACCTCCTCGGTAACTTCCTGGCCGCGACGGGCGAGGAAAATGTCGGGGTCGGTGTACACCGGTACCTCTTCGATGCCGGCCGCCAGGAATCGGCGCAGCAGCGTGTCGTCGAGTCGATCCCCGACGTCAGCCAGCCACTCCTCCGTCTCGGGGTGCTCCGGTGCATCCGCGAGCCACACGGGATCCGCCTCTTCGGGATCGAAGTCGGCCAGCTCGACCGTGACCGGCTCCTCGTCCTCGCGTTCCGGATCGAGAACGGATTCGGCCAGCATGGCACCCTCGGCCTCCCGCCGGGCGACCCGGTCCTCCTCCAGGTCCTCCGGGTAGACGGTGCGGGTCTCGTAGAACAGATCGAGGATATCGGCGTCGGTGCCGTGCCCGAACGCCCGCAGAAGCGCGGTGGCCGGGAACTTCTTCTTCTTGTCGATGTGAACGTGGATCACGTCGTGGATGTCGAGAGTGAACTCGACCCACGAGCCCCGAAACGGAATGATCCGCGAGGAGAACAGCCGGGTCCCGTTCGGGTGAATCGTCTCCTCGAACACCACACCCGGCGAGCGATGCAGCTGACTGACGATGACCCGCTCCGCACCGTTGACGACAAACGTTCCCTGTTCGGTCAGGAGCGGGAGATCGCCGAGATACACCTCTTTCTCGAGGATATCGCGCGGGCGCTTGCCGCCCTCGTCTCCCAAGTCCTCGTACATCACGAGCCGCAGGGTGGCCTTGAGTGGAGCGGCGTACGTCATGTCGCGCTCCATGCACTCCTCGACGGAGTACTTGGGCTCACCCAGTGCGTAGTCGACGAACTCGAGAGCGAAATTCTCGTTGACGTCGGTGATCGGGAATATCTCGTTGAACACGCGCTCCAGACCTACGTCCCGCACCGCCCCATCGCCGTCCTCGGTCTGGAGCAAGCGCTCGAACGCCTGGAGCTGCACGTCCAGGAAGTGCGGCATCGGCATGGGAGTTTCGAGCCGCGCGAACGAAACGACCGATTTATCGCTCTGAGCCAACGCTGTTATCTCCTGAGAAGGGATGAACAGAGAATGAGAAACGCGGACGAGGCCGCGTGGGCGTACTGCAACGCCCACCCGCGCCTTCCGCGTCGATCGTGCCCGTCCTGCCCCTCGGAGCGGTCGCCGTAACCGGGACCGAGGGGCCGACGGTGTCCTGCCTTGTGGATGCGTCTATGCTGAAAGACCTGAGAATGATCATTCCGAGCGGGAAAAAGCCTCCCATCAGCGATCAACGGTGCCAGGGGAGAGGGCGCTCCTCTCGCCCGAGGTCGTGCTACCGGATCTCGACGGACGCTCCCTGCTCTTCGAGTTTGGCCTTGATCGCCTCGGCTTCCTCTTTACTCACGCCCTCCCTAACAGTTCCAGGCGCTCCGTCGACCAGGTCCTTGGCCTCCTTCAGTCCCAGGCTGGTGACCTCGCGCACGACCTTGATCACCTGGATCTTCTTGTCACCGATGGCCGAAAGCACGACGTCGAAAGCCGTCTTCTCCTCCGCCTCTCCACCGGCTGCCGCACCGGGGCCACCCGGGGCAGCGACCGCCACCGGCGCGGCAGCGGAAACCCCGAATGTCTCCTCCATCTTCTGTTTGAGCTCCGCCGCCTCGAGAACCGTGAGGTTCCCGATGGCGTCGAGCAGCTCGTCAACCTTGCTCATCTTCGCAAGCTCCCTCGCGTCTCGTGTTACTGTTCGGCCCGGTCGCTCCACGACGCGGACCATCTGGTCGCGCTACTCCGCCTGTCGACGTCGCGCGACCTCCTCCACCAGATAGGCGATATCGCGGATCACTCCCCCGAGCACGGCGACGATCCCCACCGTCGGGGCGCTCACGCTGCCGGCGATGGCGGCCAACAACTGATCGCGCGGCGGCAGATCCGCCAGCCGGCTGACCTCGGCCGAATCCACCGGCCGACGATCCACGACGGCGATCTTAACCGACGGTCTGTCTTCGTGCTCCCGTGAGAACTCCTTCAGTGTCCTTGCCGGCGACACCGGGTCGTCGTGGCCGAATACGATTCCCGTCGGGCCCTGGAGATACTCCGACATGTCGGGCAGATCCAGGTCGGCGATCGCCCGGCGAACCAGCGTGTTCTTGGCGACCACGAACTGGATGCCCTGTTCCCGCAGGCGGGCACGAAGCTCAGTCATCGCCTTCACGTCGAGGCCCGTGAAGTCCGTAAGGTAGAAGGTGTCCGCTTTCTTGAAGCGATCCGCCAGCTGTTCTGTGATGGCGATCTTCGTCTGGAGCTTCATGCTCGCGCTCTCTCCCGTCCCTTCCGCTGTCGCGACGTCGACCCGACCGACAGGTCTCTAGGCGACGCGACGATACAGGTTTGGATCGATCGACACGCCCGGACCCATGGTGCTCGAAACGGTAACACTGCGGACGTAGGTCCCCTTCGCGCTCGAGGGCTTCTGACGAAGCAGCGCGTCCATCAACGCGCCGAGGTTGGAACTCAGGGACTCGATCGAGAAGCTCACCTTCCCGATCGGCGCGTGCACGACGCCGGTCCGGTCGACGCGGAACTCGATCTTGCCGCCCTTGGCATCCTTCACCGCCTTGCTCACATCCGTCGTCACCGTTCCCGCCTTCGGCGTGGGCATCAACCCCCGGGGGCCGAGGATCCGGCCCAGCTTGGCCACCGTCTTCATGACATCCGGCGTAGCGATCGCAACGTCGAACTCGAGCCATCCCTCTTCGATGCGGCCCACGTGGTCCAGCCCGACGAAATCGGCGCCGGCAGCCTCCGCCTCCCGGGCAGCCTCTCCCTGGACCAGTGCCAGCACCCGCATCGTACGACCCGTCCCGGCCGGCAGTACGACGGTTCCGCGTACCACCTGCTCCGCGTGCCGCGGGTCGACTCCCAGCCGGACGGCGACGTCGACCGTCTCGTCGAAGCCGGCGTAGGCCATCTCTTTGACCCGCTCCAGAGCGGCACGCGCGTCGAGCTTGACGCCCGGCTCGAGAGTAGCTGCGGCATCCCGGTACTTCTTTCCACGTCTGGCCATCAGCCCACCACCTCGATCCCCATCGAGCGTGCCGTGCCGGCAATCATGCGCATGGCGGCTTCTTCGTCGGTCGCATTGAGATCGGGCATCTTGATCCGGGCGATCTTGCGCAACTGCTCTCGTGTCACCGACCCCACTTTCGTCCGGTTCGACTCGGCCGAGCCGGAGGCCAGACCCAGCTCCTTCTTGAGCAGCTCCGCCGCCGGTGGCGTCTTGGTGATGAAGCTGAACGTGCGGTCCTGGTAGACAGTGATCTCGACCGGAATGATCATTCCGGGTTGACTGGACGTCTGCGCGTTGAACTGCTTGCAGAACTCCATGATGTTGACGCCGTGCTGGCCGAGCGCCGGTCCCACGGGGGGCGCCGGAGTCGCCTGGGCGGCGGGGATCTGCAGCTTGATGAACCCGATCTCTTTCTTGGCCATGGCTCTCGAAATACAGTCCTCGCAGGTCGCTAATACCCGGTCAGCTGCGTGTAATCGAGCTCGACGCTCGTCGGTCTCCCGAACAGGCTCACCTGGACACGCACCTTGCCCTTGTCGGGAAACACCTCCTCGACCGTTCCGCTGAAGTCGCTGAACGGACCCTCGGTGACCTCGACGACCTGCCCGCGACGGAACGGGATCTCCTCCTTGGGACCCGCTTCCTCGAGCTCGTCGGCGATCCCCAGGATCTTGTTCATTTCCTCCTTGGTCAGGGGTTGAGGGTGATTGCCGCCGCCGACGAACTTGATCACTCCCTGGATGCTGTTGATCAGGAACATGCTCTCCTGTGTCATGACCATGTTGATCAGCACGTACCCGGGATACAGTCGCTTGGTGGAAGTGACCTTCTTCCCGCCCTTGATCTCGACGACCTCCTGCGTGGGGACGATCACCTCCCGAATCGCCCCCTTCTCCGGTGCCTTCTCCGGCAGCTCGGCGACCCGCCGCTCGATAAGCGTCTTCACCTTCTTCTCGTGCCCGGAGTACGTCTGCACGGCGTACCAGTCCACTCCGGCTCCGTTTTCGTCAGGCACCGAACACCCTCACGATCGTGCGGATGAGGAAGGACGAGATCGCGTCCATCGCCCCGATGATGGCGGCCAGGATCAGCACGAAGACCAGTATCACCGCCGTCGCGTTGCGAAGCTGATCCCAGTCCGGCCAGGTGACACGGCGCATCTCGGCCTGGACGTCTTCCGCGAATCGCTGTACGTCACGAATTCCTATCATTCTCTACTCTGTCAGCGCGTCCACCGATTCCAGGCACAGCGCGGCCCCGCCCGGTCCGCTCGCTTGAGGCCGGGAGTCGGCTTCACCCGCGCTACCGCGTCTCCTTGTGTGGAGTATGTCGGTTGCAGCGGGGACAGTACTTCTTGAATTCCACCCGCCCCGAATGCTTGCGCTTGTTCTTCGTCGTGCTGTAGTTGCGCTCTTTGCACACCGAGCACTCGAGCGTGATCTGCTCTCTCATGCCGGGCCGGACCTACTCCAGGATTTCGGTGACGACGCCGGCTCCGACGGTGCGGCCGCCCTCGCGAA
>CAZJXR010000169.1:0-6419 GCA_964550085.1 uncultured Gemmatimonadota bacterium | reverse complement strand
TTCGCCGAGCTGAAGCGCCGCAAGGTGTTTCAGGTCGCCGCCGCGTACGGCGTGGTCGGATTCGTCGTGCTCCAGGTGGCCGACCTCATGTTTCCGCGGCTCGGCCTGCCGGAGTGGACGGTCACCTTCGTGCTCGCCGTGACCCTGCTCGGCTTCCCGATCGCCGTCGTGCTGGCATGGGCGTTCGAGACTTCGGCGGACGGGATTCGGCGCACGGGAGAGGCCGAGCCGGGCGAGATCACCCAGATCGTATCGCAGCCGGGGGGAAGGCGGTGGCCCTCCGGAATCCTCGCCTTGATGGGAGTGGCGCTGCTGTTCGGAAGCGGGTGGTGGATCGGGCGGCGTGGGGTGACCGACGACGCGATCGCGGAGGCGGGTCACGGAACGGCCGGAGCGGAAGACGTTGCCGCGGACGGCGCCGTATCGCAGCTCGGGCGCGCGGGTGTCGGATCCGGGGTGGGGGAGCGCACCGCGATCGCCGTCCTCCCGTTCGACAACATCGCCGGCAATGACGACACGGAATATTTCGTCGACGGCGTGCACGACGAGATCATCACCCAGCTCTCCAAGATCGGCGGGCTGAGCGTGACCTCGCGCACCTCCGTGATGGCGTACAAGCAGGAACGCCCGAGTCTGCGCGAAGTGGCCGCTGCGCTCGGCGTCGACGTAGTGCTCGAAGGCAGTGTCCGACGCGGTTCCGATCGGGTCAGGATCACCGCGCAGCTCATCGACGCGGGCAGCGACCAGCACCTGTGGGCCGAGTCGTACGACCGCGAGCTCACCGACATCCTGGCGATTCAGAGCGACGTGGCGCTCCAGGTGGCGCGGGCGCTCGAGGCACAGCTCACGCCGGAGGAATCGGCCAGCATCGAGGCGGCGCTCACCGAGAACCTCGATGCGTACGATCTCTATCTGCGGGGGAAGGAGCAGGTGTACGCCAGCTTCCAGGAGCCGGCGTTTCGCAGCGCCGAGCAGCTGTTCCGGCGCGCGACCGAGCTCGACCCCTCGTTCGCCGCCGCCTTCGCATACCTGTCGATCGCCCACGGCCGCATCTACTGGTTCTTCTTCGATCGCAGCCCCGAACGCGCCGCCGCCGCCCTCGCCGCCGCCGACAGCGCCCTCACTCTCGACCCGGACCTTCCGGCCGCGCACCTTGCCCTGGGGATCTACTACTACCGCATCGCCCTCGACTACGAACGCGCGCTCGAGGAGCTCGCCGAGGCCGCGCGCCTGCAACCGAGCGGGGCCGAGATCGAGTTGGCCACGGCGTGGGTGTACCGTCGCATGGGGGACTTCGCCGAGGCACTGAGACGGGGGCAGGAAGCGGAGAGGCGTGATCCACGGTACCCGCGCGTCGTGTTCACGGTCGGTGAAACCCTAACGCTGATGCGCCGCTACGAGGATGCGGTCCTCGAGCTGGAGCGAGCGGTCGAGCTCGATCCGGTGCGGGCCACCACCTACTACTGGCTCGCAAAGGCCCATCTGGGCACGGATGGCGAACCCGAGCGAGCGCTCGCGGCGCTGGACCGCGCCCGTGCACTCGACACGCAGGACTCCTTCCTCGATGTCCTGCAGGTCGACCTCCTTCTGCTCAGCCGCGACAACGAGGCCGCACTGGCGGCCGTCGACGAGGTCGAGGAACCGCTGGAGTCGCAGTTCATGTATCGGTCACCGAGCCTCCTCGCCGGCCTGGTCCACTCCTACGATGGAGATAAGTCCCGAGCCCGGGCGAGCTTCGAGGACGCAGCCGCCGAGCTCGAGGCCCTGGTCCGCGCCCAGCCCGACGACCCGCGCTACCGGAGCGCGCTCGGGATCGCCTACGCCGGCCTCGGTCGAAACGAGGCGGCGTTACGCGAGGCGCGGCGGGCGGTCGAGATCCTGCCGACCGCGCGCGAGGCGATGCGCGGTCCGTACCACGAGCAGGATCTCGCCCTCGTGCTCACCATGACCGGTGCGTCCGAGGAGGCGATCGATCGCCTCGCCCGCATGCTCGAGCGTCCGAACCAGCTGACGCTCGCCGAGCTGCGGCTGCATCCCGCCTGGGATCCTCTCCGCGACAACCCGCGCTTTCAACGACTGATCGACCGGCCGTGATGTACCGGCGTCTGTTCGCCGAGCTCAAGCGGCGCAAGGTGTTCCGGGTCGCCGCCGTGTACGGGGCGGTCGGCTTTGCGGTGCTGCAGGGGGCCGACGTGCTCATCCCCGCCCTCCACCTGCCGCCGCAACTGACGACGGGCGTCGCCGTCGTCGTGCTTCTCGGCTTCCCGATCGCCCTCGTGCTGGCGTGGGCATACGAGCGGACGCCCGAGGGAGTGAAGCTGACGCAGGAAGCCGCGCCCGAGGAGCTGACGGCGATCGTGGACCTTCCGGCCGGGCGGCGCTGGGTGGCGGGGATCGCCGCCCTGTTCGGCACCGCCCTCCTTGTCGCCGGTGGTTGGTGGGTGCTCGGCCGGAGTTCGAGCGGCGGCTACGACTCGATCGCGGTGCTGCCGTTCGCCAACCTGAGCGACGTGGAGGAGAACGAATACCTCGGTGACGGCCTGGCCGAGGAGCTGCTGAACGCGCTCGCCCGCATCGACGGACTGAAGGTAGCCGCGCGCACGTCGGCGTTCGCCTTCCGCGGTGCAGGTGTGAACGTGCGCGAGATCGGCGAGACGCTCGGGGTGAGCACGGTGCTGGAAGGAAGCGTGCGTCGCTCGAACGAGCGCGTACGGATCAACGTGCAGCTGGTCGACGCGGCGGACGGCTTTCGGGTCTGGTCTTCGGAGTATGACCGCAAGATCGGCGACCTGCTGGAGCTCCAGGACCAGATTGCCGCCGAGGTCGTGGAGGCGCTCTCGCCCGCCCTGGCCGCGGGAGCCGCGCCGGGGTCGGAAAGGGCGACCACGTCGGCGCGGACGAACGATCCCGCCGCATACGAGGAGTACCTGCGGGGGCGCTACCTGTGGAACAAGCGTACGGCGCCGTCGATCGAGTCGGCGATCGAACACTTCCGTCGCGCTATCGAGCTCGATCCCGCCTTCGCTCTCGCCTGGGCGGGCCTCGCCGATGCCTACCTGACCCTGCAGTGGTACCTGGCGGACGCCGATTGGGATGCGCTGCTCGAACAGGGGCGGGCGGCGGCGGAGCGCGCGCTCGAGATCGACCCGGACCTCGCGCAGGCGCGCACCTCGCTCGCCCTCTACCATGCGAGCCGCTGGAACTGGGATGAAGCCGACGCCGAGTTCCGGCGGGCGCTCGAGATCGACCCGGACTACTCCACCGCGCGCTACTGGTACGCGCACACCCTGGCGCCGCTCGGACGGCTGGACGAGGCGATCGAGCAGGCGAAGCTGGGCGCCGAGCTCGACCCGCTGTCGCTGGTGAACAACCGTGGCTACGCGATGATCCTCGCCTACGCCGGTCGCCTTGACGAGGCGCTGGCGGAGCTCGCACGCGTGGTGGCGCTCGACTCCACCTACGTCGGGTCCTGGATGACTTACACCGAGCTGTACACGATGACGGGCGACTGGGACCGCGCCGCGGACGCGTATGTGAAGCTCAATTGGCACGATTCGTCGACCGCGAGAGCGGCGATCGCGGGCATGAAGGCGTTCGCGACAACCGGCGAAGCGCAGCCGATTCCGCAGACGCAGAACGGGAATCGGGCCGATCGACCCACAGTGGCGGGAGAACTGGCGATGCTGGGTCAGGCCGATTCGGCCCTCGCCATGCTCGAGCGCCTCCAGAGAAGCGGCAGTCCAAACGTGCGGGAGGCGGCCATCCACCCCTGGTTTCGCCCCCTGCACTCCGATCCGCGCTTCGGGGCGCTGCTGGCCGAGATCGGGTTGCGCCCGGTGAGGCCACTTGAGACGATGGGATCCGAGGACCGATCCCTCATCGGCACTCGGACCGATCCGTGACCGGGCTTGGACCGATCCATGAAGTCAATGAAGAAGTCCCCACGCGGGCGTGCGGGCTGGCGGTCGATCCGCTCCGACCCATTTTAGTCTCGTGAACGAGTCCCGGGACTACCGGCGTTTCTTCGCCGAGCTCAAGCGTCGTAAGGTGTTCCAGGTCGCCGCCGTGTACGGGGCGACGGGCTTTCTCGTCCTGCAGATCGCCGATCTGCTCCAGGAGGGTCTCCAGCTCTCGCAGGCGTTCCTGACCGGAATCACCGTGCTCATCATGCTCGGTTTCCCAATCGCCCTCGTTCTGGCCTGGGCATACGAGACATCCCCGGAGGGGGTGCGGCGCACCGACGACGCACAGCCGGGCGAGATCACCCAGATTATCGCGCAGCCGGCGGCGAAGCGGTGGCCGTCCGGCGTTCTGGCGCTGGTCGGGACGGGCCTCCTTCTGTTGGGCGGCTGGCTGATGATGGGTCGCGGTGACGCGGCGGGTGACAGCGGCGCTCCGGCACCCGAGGGCAGCGGGGAGGCGGGTCGCGCCGCCGGCAATGGGGATGCGGGAGCTGCACGGGCGACCGTCGCCGGCCTGTCTCCCGTCGAGGCGGGTCCGCGGTCGATCGCCGTGCTTCCGTTCGAGAACATGGCCGGCGACCCCGACGCCGAGAGCTTCGTGAGCGGCGTGCACGACGACATCCTCACCCAGCTCTCCAAGATCGAAGCCCTCCACGTCACCTCGCGTACGTCGGTCCGCGAGTACGCGGAGACGGAGAAGAGCATCCGGGAGATCGCGGCCGAGCTGGGCGTGGCGAACATCCTCGAGGGCGGGGTGCAGCGGGCGGGGAACCGTGTGCGGATCAACGTGCAGCTCATCGACGCAGAAACTGACCGCCACCTGTGGGCGGAAACGTACGACCGGGAGCTGACGGCCGAGACCGTGTTCGAGATCCAGGGCGAGATCGCGCGCCAGGTGGCGAGCGCCCTGCGGGCCGAGTTGACGGCGGAGGAGGAAGGGATTCTCGGCCAGGTGCAGACCCGAAGCCTCGCTGCCCTCGACGCGTACAACCGCGGACGCGTCCTGATCGACAACCCGTCCGACGCGAACGACCGGGCGGCGGTGGCGCACTTCGCGCGCGCAGTCGAGCTGGATCCCGACTTCCGCCCCGCCCGGGTGGAGCTGGTGCGCGCCCAGAGCTGGCTGCTCCGGGAGGGCCTCGAGTCGGACACGACACCCGCCCGGAACAGCCTGGACCAACTGGTCGAGTTGGCCCCGGACGCACCGGAGACCCGCGTGGCGGCAGGCTACTACCGCTACTACGCTCTCGGCGACTACGAGGGAGCGCTGGGGGCGCTACGCGAGGCCGAGCGGCTCGAACCCGACGATGTACAACTTCTCACCGGAATCGGTTGGGTGCTCCGCCGCCTCGGACGGTACGAAGAGTCGATCGACTATACGCGCCGGACGCTCGAGTCGAGTCCGCGGGACGTCAGCCAGCTATGGAACCTCGCCATCACGTATCAGCGCCTGCGCCGATTCGATGAGGCTCGCCAACTGTACATGCGCGCGATGGCACTCCAGCCGACTGCCGACGTGATCTTTGGCTTCGGCTTCAACCATCTCCTGTGGGGCGAGGGGGACATTGAGGCGGCGAGAGACTTCGCCAGCGCGCACGGCCCGATGATGGACGACGCAGCGCGCCTCATGGCGGCAGTCGATCTGGCGCGTGCCAGCCGGGACTTCGCCACGACCATCGACCGGCTGTCGGCGGCCGGCGCGTATGCGGAGCATCGGAGCTTTCGCCTCCCGGTCGCCATCGGCGGACCACAGGGAACGCTTTACCGGCCCCTCCTGCTCGCCAAGTTGTATCGACACGCCGGCGACACGGCGATGAGTCGCCTATACGCCGACTCCGCGATCGCCGAAGCGTCCACCGCGCTCGAGCTCCGTCCCGCGCCGGCGCCCCACGACCTGTTCGGCCGCCGGGCCGTGGTGCACGCCGTGCTCGGTCTCGGCTTCGCTCTGCGGGGCGACTCGGCCGCGGCCGTGCGCGAGGGCGCACGGGCGGTGGAGCTGTTTCCGCCCGACTACGATGGGACGGATGGTGCAGAGACGGTGGCGGCGCTGGCCGAGGTCCTCGTCCTGGTCGGAGCGCACGATCGGGCGATCACCGAGCTCCAGCGACTGAGCGAGATACCATCGTTTCTCGCCCCGGCGACACTCCGGCTCGATCCGCTCTACGACCCGCTGCGCGGAAACCCGCGCTTCGAGGCGCTGCTCGAGAAGGAGTGGACGCTCCCGATCGCCAACGAGTACCCTCGGTGACTCACCGGTAGCCGTCAGGTCAGTTCTCTTCGCCGACCTGGACGGAGCTGGACGTGCCGGATGAGAGGTTGTAGTACCCGCGGCCGTCGTAGGTGACCCGCTCTTCCCTCAACAGCTCGCCCGTCTGTCGGTCCAGGTAGAGGAGCGACTCGACCGGCGGCCGATCGTCGCCGTAGGAGCGGCGGCGGCCGAACTCCCACACCTCGACC
>CAZJXR010000168.1:1488-6638 GCA_964550085.1 uncultured Gemmatimonadota bacterium | reverse complement strand
CGTTCCGTGTGCCACGGGATGACCACCGTCACCGTCCCGCCACCCTCCGCGCCGTTTCCCACCCGGAGCGTCGCCCGCTCGCCGTACAGCTGGGCGAGTCGCTCCCGGGTGTTCGAGAGGCCGATTCCCTCGGCCGAGCGCTGGTCGAATCCGGGGCCGGAATCGGTGACGGTCACCACGAGTCGGTCACCCTCCCGACGTGCCTCGAGGCCGACGCGGCCCCGTCCTCGTTCCGTCGCGATCCCGTACCGGACGGCGTTCTCCACCAGCGGCTGGAGCAGCATGGCGGGGACGAGCGCCGCACGCGCGACCGGGGGAACGGAGACCTTCACGTCGAGGCGGTCGCCGAACCGCTCGCGCTCGATCGCCAGGTAGTGGCTCGTCCACTCGAGCTCGCGGTCGAGCGTGATCTCGTCGGGCTGCTCGTCGTCGAGCCGGAGGCGGAGCAGATCGCCGAGCCGTTCGAGCATGTTCGTCACCCGTTGCGTCTCGCCGCGGCGCGCGAGTCCCGCCACCGTGTTGAGCGAGTTGAACAGGAAGTGGGGGTGTAGCTGGCGGCGCAGCGACTCGAGGCGCGCATCGCTCATCGCGCGCTCGAGCTCGGACGCCCGCACGGCGAGGCGGACGGCCTCGCGCTCCCGGGCGCGCATGCCGCGGTAATAGGTCCAGGCGGCCACCGCGCCCACCATCCCGAAGTAGGCGACGAGGGCGAAGATGATGTAGGCGTTGAAGAAGTCGAGCAGCCGGGCACGCAGCGCTTCGCCCTCGATCGGGCCGGCCCGCGCCTCGACCCACACCGCCGATCCCACCACCTGGGCCGCGGCCACCAGCGTCCCGGCCACGAGGTGGAGCGGCACCCGGACCCGCCACCGAGGTCCGACGGGAGGGAATCGCCACGCCAGCACCGCGACGATCGGTGCGAGGAGGAACCACACGCCCCACCACGGCAACTGGTTCATGAGGCAGAACCCGAGCGTCCGCTCGCGGCCCGCGAGCTGGTGCGCGAGGCAGTCCTTGAGGCTGTCCACGATCCACAGCCCCACCCAGAAGGCGATCAGCCACGCGGCGACCTGCACGAGCGGCGGACGCGCGTCGGCGGAATCCGATGCGGCCGGGGGATTCGAGTCGGCTGCGGAATCCGAGCTGGCTACGGGATTCGAGCCGTGCGTGGGATGCGAGCCGTCGGCGCTCATGTCGACCAATGTACGAGGATCGGGGCGGCCTCGAACTCCGCGCGGACGGAACGCGCCGGGCGGAGGACGAAGCGTGCGGCTACCGGGACGAGCCGTTACTCCCCCAGACGCACGGTCGGGTCGCGTCCGGATCTCCGTACGCCGCCGGGCTATGAGCCGCGGCTACCGCTCGACGAAATCGGCCTGAGGTCGCCTGGTCCGCGGAGCGAGCGGGAAGCCGCCTCCGGCCCGGTCGATTACACCTCGTCCCGGGGCTGAACGCCTCGTCCCCGTTTGCTCTCCCGCCGACCGGACACGTCTTAGGGTGTATGCATGGCGACATGCAGCCGACGGGCGACGTGGACCATCGTTCTCCATCCGGCGTGGGCGGGGGTTCTGTGCCTCGGGCTACTCGCCTGTTCGAGCTCCGGACCCGACCTGTCGCAGCCGGAGCCGGACCCGCCCGGCGCGCCGCCGCCGCCCCAGCCCCCGCCGAACGACCCGCCGAGTACGCCGCAGAATCTCGCTCCTCAGTTCGTCTCCCAGCCGCCGCGAACGGCGGACCACAACCGCGAGTACAGTTATACGGTGCGAGTCGAGGATCCCGACGGTGATCCCGTCGGCCTGTCCGTCGACGCCCCGTCGTGGCTCGCGTTCGAGTCGGCGACGGCACGGTTGAGCGGGCTCGCCGATTGGGACAACGTCGGCACGGCCCTGGTGACCATCACGGCGACGGATGGGAGCCACACGGTCCGGCAGGCGTTCACGATCGAGGTGCGGGTGGGAGAGATCGACTGCGACACCCGGTTCGACGATCCGGCGACCTCGCTCTACGTGCTGCCGTTCCCGCCGGGTCGCACCTACACCCTGTTCCAGGGATACTGTCCGCCCAACCCCACCTGGGGGCACCACAACTGGTTCGCCTACGACTTCGATCTCGCCATCGGCGACACCGTGGTGGCGGCGCGCGCCGGTGAGGTGGTCGCGGTGGTCGAGCGGTTCGTCGACGGCACCCGGGTGCCGGGCGAGGAGAACCTCATCTACGTCGAGCACGACGACGGGTCGATCGCCGCCTACGTGCACCTGACTCGGGCCGGCGCTCTCGTGATAGAGGGTGACGTGGTGGCCCAGGGCGAGCCGATCGGCCTCTCGGGCGACACCGGCAACTCCTCCGGTCCGCACCTCCACTTTCACGTCTTCCACGCAGGAGGCTTCACGCGCCACTACTCGCTGCCGATAAGCTTCCGCAACGCGCACGGGCCGTTGAACGCGAACGGCGGCCCGGTGCAGGGGGTGGCCTACACCGCGTTGCCGTAACCCGATACGCTAACCCACGCGGCGGGCGCCGAGCGACGGTTCGGCGCCGCTGCCACGCCTCACGCCGCGCTCGCTCCGTCGTTCTCCGAACGGTCGGTTCCCCGCCGGGCCTCGAGCAAACACGGGGTTGTCGCCTCGTCAATGATTGCATACTGTATACAGTATGGGAGACGCGATCGACCTCAGCGGTCGTCGAAACATCAGCGACGAAGTGGCGACGACGCTTCGAGATATGATCTACGACGGAGAGCTCGCCGCTGGTCAGCGGATCAACGAAGTGCTCCTGTCCGGACGCTTGGGCGTGAGCCGCACGCCCCTCAGGGAAGCTCTGACGATGCTGGTGGCGGAAGGGGCGCTGACCAGCATTCCGCGACGCGGCTGCTTCGTCAAGCCACTGACCCGCGAGGAGTTCGAGGACATCTATCCGATGCGCTCCATCCTCGAGCCAGAGGCCCTCATGCGGTCGGGGATCCCATCCGCAGCCACGTTCGCCAAGCTGGAGCGCATCAACGAGAAGATGCGGGCAACGAAGGACATGAAGGCCCGCATGTCGATGGACGAGATCTGGCACCTGGAGCTGCTGTCCGGCTGCCACAACCGGGTGCTTCTCGACCTGATCCGGCACTTCATGCATCGCTTCCGCCGCTACGGTCTGGCGTTCGCTCGAGATCGCCGGGTCATGGAATCCGCCAAACGCGAGCACGTGGAGATCATCCGGGCGTTGAAGTCGGGCGACCTGGGCGGCGCTTGTGACTGGTTGCGCCGGAACGTCACGTCAAGCAAAGAGCCGATTCTCGAATGGCTGGAGGAGAACGCCGATCGCGAGGCCCGGTGCGCGGTCTGAGAGATCGGGACTGTCCGGCGCCCGTTGTCCCGGGGCCTACGACGCCCGTTGTCCCAGGGCCTTCGGCGCCCGTCGTCGCCAAGCGCTCGCCGCTCGTCGCGGTGCTCCTTGTCGCCGTATGGTGCGTCACGCCGCCGGGATTGGCGGCGCAAGAGGCCGGGACGGGGGAGCTCCTGGGTCTGTGGGCCGCGCAGCGGGATTTCGGACCCGACATCGAGGGTCCCGTCGCCGTTCGGGACGTCGACGGCCGTCTGTGGGCGGAAATCGGTGGATACTCGGTTCCGGTCCGGACGTCGAACGGCGAAGTCCGGTTCGATGTCTCCGGAGGTCGAGGCTATTTCCGCGGACAGTTCGCGGACGAGGAACGGATCATCCGCGGCCATTGGGTCCAGCCGTGGGCGTTTCGCAGCATCGCGCGGATGGCCTCCCCGGTGGTCCTCACGCAGCAGGGCGAGGGGCTATGGACGGGGACCGTCAGGCCCCTGCGCGACGAGCTGCACTTCTACCTCGTGATCGAGGAGCGAGCGCCCGGGCGGATCGGCGCGTTCTTGCGCAATCCGGAAGCCAACATCGGACGCTTCTATCCCATCGAGGAGGTCGTTCGTTCAGGAGACTCGGTGCGTTTTCTCGACGGCGAGGGCCGCGTTCGGCTCGAGGGAAGGTACGATGCCCGGTTCGACCGGCTCTCGGTCTACTTCCCCCTCAATGGAGGCACATACGACTTCGCCCGCGCGGGGGATGATAGCGGGACTCGCTTCCATCCCCGGCCGCCAGGCGAAGATCCTTACGTGTACCGGCTGCCGAAGGCCGGCGATGGCTGGGAGGTCGCGCATCCCGGCGAGGTGGGAATGGCCGTCGAACCCCTCGTCGACATGATCCGGATGATCATCGCGACGCCGATGGACGCGATCGATGCTCCCTACATCCACGGCATCCTGGTGGCCCGGGGCGGAAAGCTCGTGATCGAGGAGTACTTCCACGGGTACTCGCGGTACCGGACGCATGGCACCCGGTCGGCCTCCAAGACCATCACGGCGACGCTCGTCGGCATCGCGGAACACGAGGGGATCCTCGATCTCGACTCCTCGGTGTACGAGATGCTGGACGACGGGTCACTGCCCGGAGATCTCGATCCCCGCGCCAGCCGAATGACCCTCGAGCATCTGGTCAGCATGCGCTCGGGCCTTGCCTGCGACGACTGGGATCCCGACTCGCCGGGCGGTGAGGACGTCATGCAGAGCCAGGACGAGCAGCCCGATTGGCACCGCTACACGCTCGATCTCCCGATGACCCACGAACCGGGCGAGCACGCCGCCTACTGCAGCGGCGGCCAGAATCTCGCCGGCGGAGTCGTCTCCCACATGGCCGGCGAGTGGCTCCCTGCATTCTACCAGCGTCACTTCGCCGAGCCGCTCGACCTCGGTGTCTATCACATGAACCTGACGCCGGTAGGCGAAGGGTACGGAGGAGGCGGCCTCTACATCGAGCCCAGAGATTTTCTCAAGCTCGGCCAGCTCTACCTCGACGACGGCGTCTGGAACGGCCGTCGGCTCCTCGATTCAGCCTGGGTGGAGGCGGCCACCACCGCTCACGGCCGCATCGGCGACGAGGGATACGGCTACGGGTGGTGGGTGTTCTCCTATCCCTTCGCGGGACGGGAGGTCGACGCGTTCTATGCGGGGGGAAACGGCGGTCAGTACGTCATCGTCGTGCCCGAGCTGGAGCTCGTCGTCGCCATCTTCGGTGGCAACTACAATCAGCGGGTCATGCACCGGCCCAAGTACGAGTACGTCCCGGACTATGTCCTCCGGGCGATC
>CAZJXR010000168.1:0-1388 GCA_964550085.1 uncultured Gemmatimonadota bacterium | reverse complement strand
CCAGACGGCGCAGTGCGCCGGCTTTCAGCGACCTGCCGGGTATTCCACTACTGATCGACGCCTCCCAGCGCCAGCTGGAGCAACCGTGGCGTGAGCCGGAAGTGCGATGAGTTGTGGGACGCTCCGGGCTGATTGTACACCAGCGTCACGACGATCCCCGATGCCTCGTCGAACGCGAGCATTCCGCTCCCGTTGAACGTCGTGCCGCTGTGGCCCCACTGGGTGCGGCCGAGGAAGTTGAACTTCCGAACCCCGACGCCTGCCCCGACCTGACCGGGGATGCCTCCATCGTCGGGCACCGAGGTGAGCATCTGCGCGCGGACGGCCGGGCCGAGGAAGCTCCCGAACAGCGCCTCGCCCCAGACGGCGAGCGTGCGCGCGCTCACGACCAGGCTCAACGGCCAGGTCCCGGTCTGGAACGACAGGCCGTCGTGGAGCTCGGTGAAGTTCTCGAACGGACCGCCCGGCGGACCGTTCCACGTTTCGGCCGTGGGGGATCGCGCCGCCTCCGAGCCCGGGAGGAAGATCTCCCCCAGTCCCAGCGGGCCGTACAGTTCGGAGGCGTAGAGATCCGGCAGCGCCTGGCCCGTGACCGCCTCCGCAATCATCGCGCCGAGCAGGTAGCCCGTGTTGGAGGACTTCCACGACGTGCCGGGCGGGAACTCGGGCGCGACGACGAAGCCCAGCAGCTCCTCCGGCGCCCACGTCCGGTTTCGATTCGCGAGCAGGCTGTCCACGAATCCCGGGCCCGAGGAGAACGACGCGATGCCACTCGTGTTCTGGAGAACCTGCCGCAGGGTCGCGTCGGGCGTCACGTTGGCGAACGGCGGGAGCAGGTCTTCCATCGTGTCGTCGAGGGAGAGCAGGCCCTGGTCGACGAGATGGAGCACCAGGCCGCTGATCACCGTCTTGGCAACGCTGCCCACCGGGACGGCCATGTCGGGCCGCATCCGGCTCGTCTCGCCCGATCGCCCGAACACACCGACCCAGGTGCCGACGCCCGGGATGATCACCGCCGCCTGCGCGCCGATCACGCCGTTCGCGCTCGCGCTGTCCTCGAGCGCCCACTGTAAGCTGTCGGCGAGCGCGGGGTCGATCTCCAGCGGCAGGAGGTCCTCGATCACGAGGGTGTGGATGGCCTGCGCGCCCCCCGCTGCGACCCCGATGTCCACCTCGCCGGCGGCCAGGGGCAGGACGCGACCCGCCTCGTCCACGGTCGCCAGTGCCGGGTCGGCGCTCGACCACGTCAGCGGCTCGAGCGTGAACGGGCTGCCGCCGGCGTCCTCCGCCGAGGCGCTGAACCGGGCGTGCACGCCGACGGCGAACACGGTGTCTGCGCCCGCGATGGTGATCGTCGCCGCCTGCTGCGCGACGGTCATGGCGATCGA
>CAZJXR010000167.1:0-6766 GCA_964550085.1 uncultured Gemmatimonadota bacterium | reverse complement strand
CCCAGCGTCCCCTCGACGAGCGGCTCATCGGCTGCACAAGGGTGAGATGCGGCGGGCTTCCGGTCCTGCGAACGGCTGAGCGAGGCGGGACGACAGGCCGCCGAAGCTCTGAAGCGACTGAGGTGGGCGAAGGGGATTCAGGAGGACGAGCTGCCGCCGACCGACGTGGCAGCGGCCGGGGTCGGGGCCGGCCCCGAGACGCTGCAACGCATGTATCAGCAGGCGGACGAGGCGACGCTATTCCGAGTCGTGCTCGATCCGACCGAGCTTCGCGAGGTGAAGGGATGACTGAAGGAACCCCGCAGGGCACGGCCCCACCGGCCGGCCGAACAGGCCCTACAGGTCCACCCGGTCAGGACGGCGAATCGTGATAGAGTCTCAAGTGCAGCAGGCGCAGAGGGTCGAGCCTACTCGCCGCCACCGTTTTCTGCCCGCACGTACTTGCCGTCGAACCAGGTGGACCAGGTGGCGCCGCCGTCGGCCGAGATTTCGAAATGTTGGCGGACGCTGCCGTCCGCAGCCGGCGTCCACGCGCCCCGGAAGGGTTGACTCGTACCGTCCGGAGAGATGAGCTCCCCGGCCAGCTCCATCGATCCGGCTCGCAGCTCGCCCTCGAGCTTGATGACCACCCCGTTAGCGCTCACCCACTGCTGGACCCACCGCCCTGTCGCTGGATCGAGGTAGTTGATGCTGGTACCGGTTCCGCCCGCCGCGCCCGTCCAGCTTTCCACGAGCAGGCAGCCGTTCTCGACCTTGCGGATCTCGTTCACCCCGACCTTCTGGCCCTGGGGGTCGTACACATCCCACGTCCCGAGCCAGAAATCGAACTCCGCGTAGCGGGGACCCTCGTCGCAGGGGGAGCTCCTCGCCGGTTGAGCAGTTGTCGGCGGCGGCGCGACCGCGCCCAGCACCGCCGCAAGCACCACCGTACGCGTAAGCCGGGGCGAGATCATGCCTCCACCGCCTGCGCTTGCGGACGCCCTTCGAGCAGCGACTCCATCTGATCCATGATCGCGTTCATGCGTTGCTCCAAAGCTCGGTAAGGGTCGCGGCTGGCCATGTCGACGCCCGCTTCGAGCAGCAGCGAGTACGGGTAGTCCGAGCCGCCGGCGCGCAGCAGCGCCTTGAATCGCTCGACCGCCGGCGAGCCCTCATCCTGCATCTTCTCGTGCAGCGCGGTCGCGGCGGCCAGCGAGGTGGCGTACTGGTACACGTACATGTTGTAGTAGAAGTGCTGGATGAAGGTCCATTCGTGCGCGTACAGGTCGTCGATCCGGACCACGCCCTCGTCGTGCCCGTGGTACCGTTTCAGCAAATCGGCGTAGCGTTCGGAGATCCTCTTACCCGACAGAGCCTCCCCACGCTCGACCGCTTCGTACAGGCCGAGCTCGAATTCCGCGAACATCGTCTGTCGGAAGAAGGTGCCGCGAATCTGCTCGAGGCCGTACCCGAGATAGTAGAGCTTCTCCTCGATCGTTGTCGCGTTCTCCACCATGTACTCCTGGAGGATCAGCTCCAGGGCCGTCGACGGAATCTCGGCGATGAATGTCGCGTAGAAGACCGTCTCGAACGGCTGGCTCTGTTGTGCGTAGAGAGTGTGCATCGCGTGCCCCCACTCGTGGGCGAACGTCGATACCGATTCGAAGTCGTCGTTGTGATTGAGAAGCAGGTACGGATGCACGTCGTACGCGTGACCGCTCATATACGCGCCGGAGCGCTTCCCTTGCCGTGGGAACACGTGCATCCAGTGCTGGTCGATCGCCTCGCGCTGCATCGCCACCCAGTCCTTGTCGAGCGCTTCCATGGCGGCAAGCGTGATTCGTTTGGCTTCCTCGATCTCGAACTTTCGCTCCAGCGATACGAGTGGAGGATAGATGTCGTAATATCGCAGGTCGTCGACGCCGAGCATGCGTCCGCGCAGCCCGAAGTAGCGGTGCAGGGTCGGCAGTGCGCGATTCACCTCCTCGACTAGGGTACGATAGACGGCCGGCGGCATGTTGTCTTCGAACAGCTCGCGCTCCAGCACGCTCTCGTAGCCCCGGGCGCGGGCGAGAAAGACCTGTGCCTGGAGGTGGGAATTGAGCGTCATCCCCACGCTGTTACGAAACTCGCTCCACTTGCCCCAATAGGCGTCGAACACGATTCGTCGGTCGTCCCGGCACTCCGCCTGTCGGTGACGCGTGTAGGCTTGCGCGTCGAGCCGGACTTCGTCGCCCGTCGACAGACGGACCGTGGGCCACGGAATGTCGGAGTTCGCCAGCAGCCCGTAGATGTTGTAGGGGGCGCCCAGTGGCTGACCGGCGGCCGCCAGTACTCCTTCGGTCTCCTCTCCAAGCGTGTATGGGGCGTGGCGGAGGATGTCGTCGAGACGGTGACGGAAGGGCGCCAATCGCGCCTCCTCCTCGATGAACTCCATCACGCGCCGACTGCCGATGTGCAGCACCTCGGGCCGATACCATGCCGTCGCCTCGGAGAGCCGCGACAGCATCGTCTCGGCAAGCTGACGCTGCTCCTGCGCTTCGGCAGTCCGCAGATCCTCGTCCGCGGCCAGGCTCGCGTACACGGCGACACGGAGCGCCTCCCGCCTGGCATCGGAGATGATTGCCGACGCTTCGTACAACGCCGACGCGCTGTCGCCGAGCGTTCCCTTCTTCGCTTCGATCCGCGGCAGCTTTGCGAGCACCCGGCGGCGCGCCTGCTCCCATGCACCGATCGTCGGGTACAGGTCGGTGAGGTCCCAGATGTATGGGTCAGTGGTGGGAGTTCTGTCACCCTCGTGGCTCGCGGCGGCAGGCGCCGTCATACGGTCCATGCGTCGTTTCTCCCCGCTCTCCTGTCCCGTGTCGTCCACTCCCGTACCACCCGCCGGGCGGCAGTACGCCCGGGCGGAATCGCTCGAAACTAGCGCCCGCCGCGCAGGCGGTCACTCCGGAGAGAACCGCCACCCCGGTCAGTCGCGACGACCGACACAACAGGTGGTGAGCGTTCCGTGATGTGTGGCCCGCTCGCGAACGCTCCTGAACGACCCGTTCCCGACCGGACGCGTGGATCAGGCGAGGATGCGAAGGCGACGCAGTGCGGGATGGGGCCGGCGCTCGTCGAGACGTCGGAGGCCCAGTTCACGCGCCAGACGACGGGCGTGCTCGAACTCGGTTTGCTCCAGCGGGCGGTCGATGGCGGAATACCGCTCCTCGCTCACCTTCCCGGCCGGGCGATACTGATCCATGAGGTTCAGGTACGTGTCGGGCCCCAGCGTGGAAACGATCCACTCCAGGATGCGGCGGGTATCGCCCAGCGAGTCCGGCATCACCAGGTGGCGCACCAGGAGTCCGCGCCGCGCGAGGCCATCCGCATCGATGACGAGGCGCCCTACCTGCTCGTGCATGGCGAGGATGGCGAGGCGGGCCGCTTGCGGGTAATCGGCCGCCTTCAGGTAGGTGGCGGCGCTCTCCGCCGACCAGTACTTGAAGTCCGGCATGTAGATGTCGACCAGACCGTTCATGAGAGCGATCGAGTCGAGCGCATCGTAGGCGCTCGTGTTGTAGACGATCGGCAGGTGCAGGCCTCGATCGATGGCCGCGACAACCGCCTCCACCACCTGCGGCACCACATGCTCCGGCGTCACAAAGTTGATGTTGTGACAGCCGTTTCGCTGGAGCTCCAGCATCATGCTCGCGATCTCGTCGGCGGTGGACGGACGCCCGGCCTGGGGCTTGACCGCCTGGCTGATGTCGTAGTTCTGGCAGAAGACGCACCGCAGGTTGCAATGGGAGAAGAAGACCGTCCCGGAGCCGTTCCAACCGCGAAGACAGTCCTCCTCTCCGAAGTGAGGAAAGTAGCTGCCGACCACGGCGTGGCGTCCGGTCTTGCAGGCGGCCCATCGGTCCTCCAGCCGGTTCACGCCGCACAGACGCGGACACAGGCGACACTCGGCCAGGGCGTCGAGGGCGCGCTCGACCCGCTGGCGGAGTTGCTCTTGCGTGAGCGTTCGGTAAACGGGCTCTCTCTTCATCTCTTTGGCGCGTGGTCTTCCCTCCGCGCGCGCCGTGTCCCAGAAGGGTGAGGCAACCTCGCTCGACAACGATGCGACGCGACGGCGGATGGTGCAAAGGTCGTCGAGCCCGCCGAGCCGAGGGCGACCCTGACGCCTATATTATCCATGGACACTCGATTTCCGGATCTCTTCCATGCCCTTCGCTATTGTCAACGCGGCCCACTTCCCCTTCCGGTGGTTTCCGTGGCGCTGCAGAGGAATCGCACAGCCATGAGCGTTCTCATCGACGAACGGACGCCGCTGCACGTACCGGCCCTCCAGTTCTTCACCCGGGGTTCTATCTCGTACGCCATCGACGCGCAGGCTCCCAACTGGGTTGCGGTCGAGTCCCGCGGACGGAAGCTGCTCGATTGGATCGCGGCCGGAGACGGGAGGCTCGCACCAGTCGATCTCATGTGGCGCTACGCAGGGGAGCATCACCTCGAGGCCGGCGCCGCCTGGGTGCATGTGCACGATTTCCTGCGCTCCCTGCATCGCGCCGGCATTCTCGCCACCTCCCCATTTCGACGCTCGCCCTATCCGGGACGCCTCCAGCTGATATCTCCCGATGGGTTGCGCGAGCTGTGGCTGCACATCAACAACGGCTGTAATCTCGAATGCACCCACTGTCTGGTGTCTTCCGGTCCCGGCAAGGATCCCGGACTACCCTACGAGCGTCTCGTCGTTCTGCTCGATCATGCCGCCCGCATGGGCGTGGAACGCCTCTACATCACCGGCGGCGAGCCCCTGCTGCGCAGGGATCTCGGTTCGCTAGTCACAAGGGCGACCGATGTGCACGGGCAGGAGGTAATCGTTCTTACCAACGCCACCTTCGTGTCCGGTCGGGTCAAGGAGACGCTACGGTCGTTGGATCCGCGTCGGGTCCGCTTCCAGGTATCGGTGGACGGCGCCACTGCCACGACGAACGACGCGATCCGCGGGGCGGGCACGTTCGAGAAAGCAGTCTCCGGAGCGAGCGAGCTCGCGGAGCTGGGGTTCGACATCTCTCTTTCCACCGTCCCGACGGAGGACAACCTGCACGAGTTGCCGCGTCTTCCGGAGCTGGCCCGGTCGGTTGGCGCTCGAAGCCACCATCTCATGTGGTCCCATCGGAAGGGACGGGCCGCAGTAGCCGGTAACGGCTTCTTTCCGGACATCGACGCCCTGCTCGCTTCGGTGCTGGAGACCGTGGACGCGTCCGAGCGTGCCGGCGTGAGGCTGGATAACCTGGAGTCCGTCAAGCGGCGCGTGAATGGAGTCCCCGGCATCAAGTACGATCTCGGCAACGGCGGCTGGGACTCGCTGTGCCTGTACTGTGACGGCACGGTCTACCCCAGTCCGGCGCTGGTCACCGAGTCCAAGCTCGTGTGCGGAGACACGTCCGATTGCGACCTGGTCACCATCTTCGAGCGATCCCCGGTACTCCGGCGTCTCCGCCAAGCGAGCGTCGCGGACAAGCCCGGGTTGGCGACGGACCCGTTTCGCTATCTGACCGGAGGCGGAGACTGGGAACACGCCTGGTGGGCGACGGGAGACCCGCTGGGAAGCGATCCCTACTATCCGGTCGCCACTGCGCTGGTGCGTCACGTGATGGCAACCCTCGGCGAAGAAAAGCTGGCACGAGTCAACCGCAGCTCCGGGTATGACGCGCCGCTGGTCCTGCACGCCATGGGCGAGGGAGCGATCGCCTGCGGCACGGCGGACGGAGCGGCGGCGGAGCGTCCGGTACTTACCCTTCACTCCAACTGCGTCCTGTCGTTTGACGTCGAAGTGCCGCGGGCCAAGGTTCGCGAGCTGTACGGCGCCGCGGCCCGCGAGCCGGAGCCGGCGCTGTGCTGCCCGACCCGCTACGACGAATCTCTGGTCGACCATATCCCGACCGACGTCCTCGACCGCTTCTACGGTTGCGGATCGCCGGTAACGAGCGCGGAACTTTTGCCCGGCGAGGTGGTCCTCGACCTCGGCTCTGGGGCCGGCATCGACGTGTTCATCGCGGCCCGCTTGGTGGGACCGCAGGGACGGGTGATCGGGGTCGACATGACGGACGAGATGATGGCGGTCGCGCGCCGGAACCAGGCTCGGGTGGCAGAGGTGCTGGGGTTCGACGTGGCCGAATTCCGAAACGGGTTCCTCGAGGCGATTCCTCTCGCGTCGGGGTCGACCGACGTCGTCACATCGAACTGCGTAATCAATCTCTCACCGGACAAACCGCGCGTATTCGAAGAGATATGGCGCGTGCTCCGAGACCCGGGCCGCATCGTGATATCGGACATCGTGAGCGGGCGGGAGGTGCCTCCGCGGCTGAAGGTGAACCCGCGCTTGTGGGGCGAGTGTCTGGTCGGAGCGCTCACCCAGGAAGAGCTTCTGGCGCGGCTCGAGCGGGCCGGGTTCTACGGCCTCTCCATCCTCAGCCACACCTTCTGGAAGGAGGTGGAGGGCTACTCCTTCTATTCCATCACGGTGCGCGGCTACAAGCAGCGGAAGCGCGCCGGCTGCACCTTCGAAGGCCATCGGGCCGTCTATTTGGGGCCGGGAAAAGCGCTGATCGATGACGAGGGGCATACGTTCGCGCGCAACGAGCCCCGCGAGGTGTGCACCGACACAGCTGCCCGCCTGTCGCGCGCTCCGTATGGGGCCATGTTCGCGATCCTGGAACCCGAGCAGGCCGGAAGCGACTACGATTGCTGCGGTGCCGAGCCGAGTTGCTGCTGACTGCCACCGCCACGGGATCCG
>CAZJXR010000166.1:0-6769 GCA_964550085.1 uncultured Gemmatimonadota bacterium | reverse complement strand
CCCTCTGCACGTTGCCTCCGTGCTGAGGCAAGGGAGCATCCCTTCGCTGAGCCGAGACTGGCCGATCAGAAGACGGAGCGAAAGAGAGATTGATCGCCTTCCCGCGAGTCGGCGGCCGCCGTGAGCTCGGCGTCGAGCCGCACGATCCGGTCATCGGCCAGAGCAGCCTCGTAGCCCGACTCGAACCAGGCGATCTCGATGTGCGTCTGGGGATCGTCGTCAGCGACCAGCAACGATGTCCGGACGCCCATTGTGTACAGTGCGCCGCTCAGCTCGGTCCAGGCGGCCAAGTAGCGCTCCCGGACCTCGCCTGTCACCCGAGACCGCACCACCCGTGCTTTCATCGTCGCGCTCCCCGTGAGAGGTGACCGCGGTTCCGAGGTAGCGCCCAAGCTCGACGATCGAGGCCGGCGCGACAAGTCGTAGCTCGCGGAGACGACGTGAGAAGGAGGGGTGAGGTTGCGCCTGCCGGCGCACGGCCGGCATCGAGGTGACGTCGGCGAACACGTAGTTCGCGATACGGAGGGCGCGCTCGAGTCGAGATCGCGAAGGCAAGTCGGCACGGGGCACCTCGCCCGTTGGCGGCGGGGCAATCGAAATCAGGCCCAGATTGCTGGACGTCGATGCGAGCAGGCCGCGAGCGATGGCGCGCACCGAGGCGCTGCGGGTGACGAGCGCCACCACGCCGGCCTCGGGCAGTTTCGTCATCGGGTGCAACAGCGCCTGCACCGACCGAAAGCGGAGCGACAGGACGTCGATCCAGGGCGGCAGAATGCCCCCCACCGGCTCGCCGAGTCCCGCTCTCGCGGCCACCACCGTCGCCTGGATTGCCTGGGGACAGCGCAACAGACGGGCGCAGGAGAGGTGCGCGACCTCCACCATCGGTAGCGCGGTGCCAATCTCGGTGGCCAGGATCGATCCCAGCTCCGACTCGCGCTCGACCACGACCACCCGTGGACGCTCCAGCCCGCGGACCCACCGCGCGATCAGGGCGACGGTTGCCTCGAGCGACAGGCCATCGGCACGCTGCTGTTGCAGGAAGCGACGAAAAGCGACTCGACCTGCGGCCGGGGCCGACGTTCCCGCGCACACGAAAGCCCCGCTCCCCGGCCGCAGGCGAACCAGACCCCAGTGCGAGAGCTGACGGTACGCGGCGATCACCGTGCTGCGATGGATCGCCAAGCGCCGGGCGAGGGCGCGCCCGCTCGGCAACCGGCGTCCCGGTTCGAGTTCGCCCGCCAGGATCCGAACCGCGATCTGACACGCAAGCTGCTCGCGCGGACCAACCGCTGGCGAGTGGGAGACGGAGATCCGATTCGTCATGCTCTTAGACTCGGCTGATGTCTCATCGACGCGTCATGTGCTCCGCCGCCCGCAGTCCGCCTGGAGTCCGCCCGCAGTCCGCCTGGGGTCCGCCCGGGGTCCAACACAAGCGGGGAAGCGAGCTCCGGGCACGCACAATGCAGGCAGTCAAGCCGCTACGTGGGGGCCTGCCGGCTCGGCAGCGGGGTACCGTCGGACCGGTGCGCGGGCCTGTCGGGCGAAGGGCCGCCTCATTATTGTGGGCGGCCGCTCACCGCTCCCGCTCGCCAGCCCCTCGGGACGGGGCGCTCAGGAGGGTGGCAAAAGTCGTAAGATGCTGACGAATATGAAGATACTGGTTCTGGGCGGAGGACTTCAGGGCTCCGCTTGCGCGTACGACCTGCTGGGGCAAGACGACGTGCAGCGGGTCACGATCGCCGACATCCGACGCGGCAGGCCGGCACCCTTCCTCCCCGACGACCCCCGTCTCGGCTTCGAATGCCTCGACTTCTCCGACGAGTCGGCCGTGGCCCGCACCATGGACCGTCATGGGGTGGTACTGTCGGCGGCTCCCTACTACTTCAACGACTCGATGGCTCGTCTGGCGATCGCCTCGGGCTGTGACTACAGCGACCTGGGCGGCAACACGGAGATCGTGTTCGAACAGCTCGAGATGACCGCCGAAGCGCTGCGCTCCGGCTCGACCGTCATCCCCGATGTCGGCCTCGCCCCGGGACTGGTGAACGTCCTGGCGGCGGCGGGAATCCAGGAGCTGGACGAGGTGGAGAGCGTCAAGATGTACGTCGGAGGGCTGCCGCAACATCCGGAGCCGCCGCTCAACTACCAGGTCGTCTACTCGCTCGAGGGAGCCCTGGACTACTATACCACGCCCTCGTGGATCATCCGGGACGGCGAGCCGACCCGGGTCGATGCGCTGTCGGAAGTGGAGGAGCTCGAGTTCGACGAGATCGGCACCCTCGAAGCCTTCCATACCGGCGGCGGCTCCTCAACGCTCCCGTGGCGATACGCGCACCGGGTCGATCGCCTCGAGTACAAGACGCTTCGCTACCCGGGTCACGCGCACATCATGCGCACGATGCGGGATCTGAACCTGCTATCGGAGGAGCCGGTGCGGATCGGATCGGTGGAAGTCGTTCCGCGCGACGTCTTCATCCACTGCGTCACACCCCGCCTGACTCGACCGGACGCTCCGGACATGGTCGTCCTGCGGGTCGAGGTCCGGGGATGCAAACAGGGACGCGGTGTGACTCACCTGTGGAACATGCTCGATCGGGGAGACGCGGCAGCCGGGATCACCGCCATGATGCGAACGACGGGCTACACGCTCAGCATTGTGGGACTGCTCATGGGTCGAGACGTGATCGCGAGCGCAGGCGTGGTGCCACCGGACGAGGCGGTGCCGGCGCAGCTCCTGACTCGGGAACTGGCGAAACGGAATGTGATGGTCCACCACGAGGTGCTCCACGAGGTGCTCCGCGACGCCGGCCGCCGCGGGCTGAGCTCCCCACCTACTTCGCGAGCTGTTTGAGCAGCTTCCCCGCCGGCAGCGTGTTGAGCACGTCTGCCGGCTCCAGCCACGCGCGCCGTGCCTGCTCGACCCCGTAGTGCATGAGCTCCAGGTCGGACGTCTTGTGCGCGTCCGTGTTGATGACGATCCGCGCGCCCAGCTTCTTCGCCTGCATGGCGAGTGTGTCCTTCAGGTCGAGGCGGTCGGGGTGGGCGTTGATTTCGAGCGCCACACGGTTCTCGGCCGCGCAGCTCAACACCTCGTCGATGTCGAATTCGATCGGGTCGCGCCGATTGATGAGACGGCCGGTAGGATGGCCGAGGATGTTCACAAGCGGGTGCTGAAGCGCCCGCAGGAGACGTCGCGTCTGCTCGGGTCCGGGAAGTTCCAGTAAGGAGTGGATCGAGACGAGGACGATGTCGAGCTGTTCGAGCACCACGTCGTCCATGTCGAGACGGCCGTCACGCAGGATGTCCACCTCCATGCTGCGCAGGATCCGGATGTCCGGGTTCTCGGCAGCCGTCTCCTCGATCTCCTTCCACTGCTCGCGCGCTCGGTCGGGGGTGAGTCCACCGGTCATGGCCAGGGACTGGCTGTGGTCGGTGATCGCCATGTACCCATAGCCGCGCGCCGCGCACGCCTCTGCCATGGTGCCGATCGATTCCTGACCGTCCGACCAGGTCGAGTGCATCTGGAGATCGCCACGGATGTCCTCGAGCTCGATCAGTCGCGGCAACTTGCCGCCAGCGGCAGCCTCGATCTCCCCGCGGTTCTCGCGCAGCTCGGGCACGATCCACGGAAGCTCGACCGCCGCGTAGACGTCCTTTTCCTCGCGACCGGCCACCCACTCGCCGGCCCACGGGTCGCCGGGCTCGGACTCGCCCTGCTCCCGAAACACCCCGTATTCGGAGATGCGGAGACCGTAGTCGAGGGCGCGCTGGCGCAGCTTGATGTTGTGGTCCTTCGAGCCGGTGAAGTAGACGAGCGCGGCGCCGTAGCTCTTGCGGGTCAGGATGCGGAGATCCACCTCGAGCCCGGCCCGCAGCGCCACGCGACCGCGGGTGTCTCCAGACATCACCACCCGCGCCACCTCGGAGTAGGAGGTGAATTGCTGCATCACCGTGGCCGGGTCGCTCGAGATCGCCAGCACGTCGATGTCTCCCACCGTCTCCAGCCGGCGCCGGTAACTGCCTGCAACCTCGACGCGCTGGACCGCCTCGGACGCCCGCAGGTGGCCCAATAGGGGAATGACGTGCTGATCCGCGTCCGAAAGTTTGAAGCGACCCTGCTGCCGGCGCCGGTACCGGTCGATCGCCGCCAGGATCTTCTCCTGCGTCCTGGTCCCGAAGCCCTCCAGCTCCTCCACTTTGCCCCCCCGCGCCGCTGCCAGCAGATCGTCGATCGTCTCGACGCCGAGCTGCTCCCACAGTTTGCGGGCCTTTTTGGGACCTACGCCCGGCAGCCGCATCAGCTCGAGCAGCGAGAGCGGGATCCGTGCGGCGAGATCGGCCTTGATGCTCATTTGGCCGGTGTGGACCAGCTCGGTGATCCAGCGCGCCATGTCCACACCGATGGCCGGCAGCTCGGTGAGGTCGCCGCCCTCTTCGAGCAGCTTGCGCAGCGGCGTAGGATGGTCCTCGACCGTATGGACGGCGTTGCGATACGCGCGGATGCGGAAGGGATTCGCCCCGTCGATCTCGAGCAGATCGGCCATCTCCGACAGAGCCGCCGCGATCTCTACGTTCTCCATCGTCCGGCTTCAGTGGGGCTGCTGCGGCCGGTACCCGGGCGCCGGTCGGCCGCTCACACTTCGACCCCCCGGGAACGCAAAAACGTCAGGAACTCGTCTTCATTGAGAGTCTTGACCCCCAGAGCCCTCGCCTTCTCGAACTTGGAGCCCGGATCCGCGCCCGCCACCAGGTAGTCCGTTTCTCCGCTGACCGACGAGGTGGCTCGGCCACCCAGCGACGCGACCAATGCCTCGGCCTCGCGACGGCTCAAGCGCTCGAGACCGCCCGTGAACACGAACTTGAGGCCCTCGAGGGCCGCGCCCCCAAGCCCGGTGTCGCTCGCCAGCACCTCGATTCTCCCGTCCAGCAAGCGGTCCAGCACCGCGGCGTTGTGCGGCTCGTGAAAGAAGGCGTGGATCTGCCCCGCCATCTTGGGCCCGATTCCCGGCACTTCCTGCAACGCTTCGGCGCCGGCGGCGCGGATGGCGTCCAGAGAACCGAAGTGTGCGGCGAGGTCGCGCGCGACCGCCGTCCCCACCTCGGGAACCCCGAGGCCGTTCAGGAAGCGGGGCAGCTCGACGGGCGAAGCGGCGTGGATCGCCCGCACCAGCTTGGCGGCTGACAGCTCGGCGAACCCGTCCAGACGGACCAGATCCGCTTCGGTCAGATCGAACAGATCGGGCAGCTGCGTCACCAGTCCCTCCGCCACCAGCAGCCGGGCCGTCTCCTCGCCGAGGCCCTCGATATCGAGCGCGGATCGGGAGCCAAAGTGCTGGATGCGGCCGGCAAGCTGGGCGGGGCACGCGAACACGTTGGGACAGAAATCGTGCGGACCGCGCTGGATCAGCGGCGTGCCGCAGGAAGGGCAGCGCTCCGGCATTCGAAAGCGCGGAGCCCGCCGCCGACCGGGCTCGTCCACCCTCTCCAGCACCTGCGGGATGACATCACCCGCCCGCTGCACGCGCACCCGGTCTCCCTCGCGGATGTCCTTGCGCGCCACCTCCTCGCGATTGTGCAGGTTCGCCCGGCTGACGGTGACCCCGCCGATCTCGACCGGCCGCATGAAGGCGATAGGCGTCACCACACCGGTGCGTCCGACGCTCGGAAAGATCCGAATCACGCGAGTCACCTCCTTGCGCGGCCGGAACTTGAACGCGAATGCCCAACGCGGATGGTGAGAGGTGGAGCCGAGCTCGGCTCGGTCGACGATCGAATCGAGCTTGATCACCGCGCCGTCGATCTCGTACGCGAGGTCGTCGCGTTTCCGCTCGAGCTCGGCGTGAAAGGCGAGGACTTCGTCGACCGACTCGACCCGGCGGCGCATGTCGTTTACCCGCAACCCCCAGCTCTCGAGAGCTTCCATCGTCTCCCACTGCGTTTCGAAGCTCGTGCCTTCCGAGCCGAGGACATCGTACACAAAGATGTCAAGCGGCCGATCGGCGGTGATGGTCGGATCGAGCTGCCGGAGTGAACCCGCGGCCGCGTTGCGCGGATTGGCGAACGGAACGCCGCCGTTCTCGATCAACCGGTTGTTGAGCGCCTCGAACGCTTCGATCCGCATGAACACTTCGCCGCGCACGGCGAGCAGGGGCGGCGGCGGAAGCTCGGCGGCACGGAGCTGCAGCGGGAGGGTCTGGATAGTGCGTGCGTTCTCGGTGATTCCCTCGCCGCGCACGCCGTCTCCGCGCGTGGAAGCGCGGGTGAGCACCCCGTTCTCGTACACGATTTCCACCGAAGCTCCGTCCAGCTTCGGCTCGACCACGTACGCGATGGGTACGTCGACCAGGCTCTTTCGGAGGCGGGCATCGAAGCGCCTGAGCTCCCCATCCTCGGATGAGGAATCGAGGCTCAGCATCGGTGCGGCGTGCTCGACGGTCGGGAAGCTGTCGAGCGGGACACCGGCCACCCGCTGGGTCGGTGAGTCCCGGGTGACCAGCTCCGGAAACCGCTCCTCAAGCCGTTTCAGTTCCCCAAACAGGCGGTCGTACTCCTCGTCGGAGATCTCGGGCGCGTCCTTCGCGTAGTACAGATAGTCGTGGTGACGCAGGAGCGTGTGCAGCTCCCGCACCCGTTTCTCCGCCTCAACGCGCTTCATTCACACCCGTGCTGGTTCCAGGTCGACCTCCTCCGGCAGACACCCCCTCCGTCTCGACCGCTGCTCCCGCGGTCGGCCCGCGAGCACCTTGTGCGGTTCAAGCAGGGGGACTTT
>CAZJXR010000165.1:0-6832 GCA_964550085.1 uncultured Gemmatimonadota bacterium | reverse complement strand
GTTTCGGGAGAGAGCCGCATTCCGGCCGGTCCGGCAACTGAATCCCACGAATACTCGGTTCCTTATAGTCGAAGACCGCGTGACCTAGAATCGTAATCGTTCTGGTGGGGAGCGAGTAGCTGGCGCCGACGCCACGACGCTACCTTTCCGTTCGACCCCGGCACGATCACTGGATGGGCTCCGGAGAGCCGAACGCACAATGTCCGTCGATCCCGACCGCCTCAAGTATGTGTTGAGCCACCTGCCGGGCGGTGTGTGCGTCGTTACCGCCGCCGATGCCGAGGGGCAGCCGAGCGGCTTGACGGCCATTTCGGTATGCTCCGTATCGCTCGATCCGCCTATCGTGTTGGCCTGCATCGAGCAGAGCACCAACACGCACGCGGCGATCGCGAGCTCAGGGGCGTACGCGCTCAACTTCCTGGCCGACGGCCACCGGGAGCTGGCGGAGCGCTTCTCGGGCGATGGCCGGAAGTTCGAAGGTGTCGAGCACACGACCGGTCAGACCGGTGCACCCGTCCTCGCAGAGGCGGTCGCGAGTTGTCACTGCCGCGTGACCGAGGCGTTGCCGGCCGGAGACCACACGGTGTTCATCGCGCGGGTGGAAGCGGTCGACATAGGAGACGATCCCCCGCCCCGACCGCTGGTTCGCTATCGCGGGCGCTACACCACGCTCGACGAGGACGGGAGCGGGTCGTGAATCCCGACCAGTTCCGCGCCTCTGCCTCGGCCATGCTGGAGGAGATTCCGTCCGCCTACCAGGCCGGGATCGATGCGGTGGTGGTGCAGGAGGATGCGCTCACCTACCCGGCCCTGCCCGGCGTGCTGACGATGGGCGAGTGCATTACCGAGGAGTGGCCGGACGGGTTGGGGGGCTCGGAGACCCGCTCGAAGGTGGTGCTGTACTACGGATCATTCCGCGCCCTCTCGGAGGTGGACCCGGCCTTCGACTGGGACGCCGAGCTGTGGGAGACGCTCCTTCACGAACTTCTGCACCACCGTGAGGCAGCAGCCAGCGAAGCCGGCTTGGAGCTGTTTGACTGGGCGGTCGAGCAGGACTATCGACGCCACGCCGGCGAGCCCTTCGATCCCGGCTTTTACCGCGTTCTGCCGCGCGACGCCGATGGCGTGGTGCGGATCGAATCGGAGATCTTCCTCCAGGTCGCTCTACCTCCGCGAGCCCGAGAGGCGGTGTTCGAATGGCGCGGTCACAGGTTTCGGGTTCCCGTACCGGTCGAAGGGGATCCCCTGTACGTGAACATCCGTAACCTGGCCAGCGGTCGCCTGTGGGTGGTCGCCTGGAGGCACCGGAACTGGTGGCAGCGGACATTCGGTCGCCGGCCGTTCGAGCCCGGCCATCTGCTCCGCCGGGCCCTGCCGGCCCCCACCTGATTCAGGAGATCCTCGCGTGCCGCTGTTCGGCAGCTTCAGTATCGGCCGCTGGTTCGGGTTCAAGGTCCGGATCGATTACTCTTGGTTCCTCATCTTCGGCCTCGTCGTATGGACTTTCAGTGCCTACGTGTTCCCCCAGCAGCTGCCGGGACGCGAAGGGTGGGCGTACTATGCGATGGGGACGATCGCCGCCATCCTGCTCTTCCTCTCCGTTCTCCTTCACGAGTTGGCGCACTCGGCCGTGGCCCGCTCGCGCGGCATGCGGGTGGAGGGCATCACGCTGTTCATCTTCGGTGGGGTCGCGCAGACCCGGATGGAGGCCAAGCGACCGATCGACGAGTTCCTCGTCACCGCCGTAGGACCGCTCACCAGCTTCGGGCTGGCCGGTGTGTTCTGGGCCGGCGATGTGGCCGCCGACTTTCTGGCCTGGCCCGCTCCGATCGGCGCGGTGTCGGCCTACATCGCGTTGCTGAATCTGGTGCTCGCGGTGTTCAACCTGGTGCCGGGCTTTCCCCTGGATGGCGGGCGGATCTTCCGCTCCATCATGTGGCAGGTCACCGGGGATCTGGCCAAAGCGACTCGCTGGGCGACGCGGGGCGGCCGAGCGTTCGGCTACATCCTGGTCGCCTTCGGGCTGGTTTCGCTGTTTCAGGGATTCCTGATCAACGGTCTGTGGATGGCGTTCATCGGCTGGTTCTTGGCCAACGCGGCCGCCACCAGCCTGCGGCAGTTCGAGATCCGTGAGGTCCTGTCGCACGTTCCCGTGTCCCGTGTGATGGCCCACGAGCCGATCGTCATTCCGGGCGACACACCGGTGCAGCAGGCGGTCGACGAGTTTTTCCTCCGTCGTCCGTTCAGTGCCTACCCGGTCGTCGACGGCGATCGCCTGATCGGCATGGTCGCCGTCGACAACGTGGGCGAGGTGCCGCCGGACCGACGGCAGTCCGTTCGCATAGAAGAGATCATGCGACCCGTGAAAGACCTGCCGACGGTAGACGAGGACGCGACGCTCGACGAGGTGCTCAGCCACATGGAGCCGACCGACGAGGGACGCACGCTGGTGGTCCGCGACGGCGCCGTGACGGGCATCCTCACGGTCGGCGACATCGGCCAGTGGATTCGACGCGCCAGAGAGCTCGGCATCGAAGCAGGCCTCGGCAGGCCAGAGTGAGACCTGCCGGATGATACCGGCGTGAAGAGGGTGAAGCGGCCACGCGGTGCCGCAGGCCGTCGGGCGCAGGCGGAACGACTCGCCCCCTTGCTGGCGGAGCTGTATCCGGACGTTCGCATCTCGCTCGACTGGGCCAATCCGCTCGAGCTCGCGGTGGCGACGATCTTGTCGGCCCAGTGCACCGACGAGCGGGTCAATCGGGTGACTCCCGAGCTGTTCGAGCGCTTTCCGACCGCCCGCGACTATGCCGAGGCCGACCGCGACGAGCTCGAGGCGCTTATCCGGCCGACCGGATTCTTCCGCAACAAAGCGAAGCACATTCAGGGCATGGCGCGACGGCTGGTCGAGGAGTTCGACGGCGAGGTTCCGCGCAGCATGGAGGAGCTCCTCACCCTTCCCGGCGTGGCCCGCAAGACGGCCAACGTGATTCTCAGCAACGCGTTCGCGAAGCACGAGGGGGTGGTGGTGGACACCCACGTGAAACGGGTGGCGAAACGCCTCGGCCTCACAGACAACACGGCTCCGGATCGAATCGAGCACGACCTGATGGAGGTGCTGCCGCCCGAACAGTGGCAGCCGTTCGCGTGGCGGTTGATCCTGCACGGTCGGACGACCTGCCGTGCACGGACGCCAGACTGTGCGGGCTGCGCGCTCAACGCGCTGTGTCCGAGCGCCTTTGCGGTGTGAGATCCGACCCCCGCGAGCTCCGCGAGCACATCCGGGCGGCCGGGCGCCAGCTGGGATTCGACCAGGTCGGGTTCGCGCCGGCGCTCGAGCCCCCCAACGCGGATGCGTATCTGCGCTGGCTCGACCGGGGCTGGCACGGTGAGATGGCCTACATGGCCCGTCCGGACGCGATCCGGCGCCGCCTCGATCCGGGGGAGGCCATACCCGGTTGTCGCTCGATCATCGTGGTGAGCCTCGCCTACGGGGCGCCCGGGCCGACCGGCAGCGGGGCGGACGCCGGCGGCAGCGAACAGAATGGCGCCACCGGGACGGCGCCGGGCGGCCCGACGTCAACCGACTCCCGCCGTCCGGTTGTCGCCCGCTACGCCAGCGGACGCGACTACCACGCGGTTTTCGAAGAGGGGCTGTCGCGGCTGGGCGAGCGGGTGACCGAACTGGCCCCCACAGCCGCGCACCGCGGCTACGTGGACTACGGCCCGGTGCTCGAACGCGACCACGCACAGCGAGCCGGGCTCGGCTGGATCGGCAAGAATACCATGCTGATCAACCCGCGGCTCGGCTCGTGGCTGCTACTCGGGGAGCTGCTCACGACGCTGGATCTGCCGCCCGACCCGCCGTTTGTGGCTGATCGATGCGGGACGTGCCGGCGCTGCATCGACGCGTGTCCCACCGGTGCCATCCGCGAGGGTGCGCGAGGAGTGGACAGTCGCCTCTGTATCTCGTACCTGACCATCGAGCTGCGCGGCCCGATCCCGGTCGAGCTCCGCCCCCTCATCGGCAATCGCGTGTTCGGGTGCGACATCTGTCAGGAGGTGTGCCCGTGGAACAGCCACGCGGCGCCCAAACCGACGAGTGCGGGAGGGAGCCGGGCTCCCGCCACCCAGCCCCCGACCGTAAGGTCCGAGACGGCGGGTCCCGGGGAGACGGAGCCCGGGATCGGACCCGAGACGACGGAATCCGGATCGGGCCGTGATGGACTCGAGTCCCAGGACCGCGTGGCACGAGACCAATCGGTCGCCCGGATGCCGCTGGCGTTCGGGGATCGCTCCACCCCCGCGACCATGATCGAGTGGGCGGCGGAACTCCTCGCCCTTAGCGACGAAGCGTTTCGCCGCCGGTACGGCGAAACGGCGCTGGCCCGCCCGCGGCGCGAGGGCCTTCTCCGCAACCTGTGCGTCGGGCTCGGCAACAGCGGGGACCCCGCCGCGGGTCCGATTCTCCAGCGCTGCCTGGGCGACGCGTCCGAGCTGGTGCGCGAGCACGCCCGGTGGGCACTGGCGCGGCTCGCCGCGGGCGAGAAGGCGTAACAGATCCGTAACGGCTCTCGAGGCATCATTTACACGGCCGCGACATTTGGTCATGATGTCTCGCTCCGGCAGAAACGAATCCGACCGCGTGGGACGATGACCCGCGAAAACTCGATTCCGGGAAAGCTGATTGCGGTCGAGGGGCTCGACGGCTCGGGCAAATCGACCCAGGTGTACCTGCTCCAGCGGTGGCTCGAAGGCCTCGGCCTCAAGGTGTGTTTCAGCGAGTGGAACTCGAGCGAGCTCGTCCGGGGCGCGACCCAGAAGGCCAAGACCCGCCAGCAGCTCACCCCGACCACCTTCAGCCTCATCCACGCCACCGACTTCGCCGACCGGTATGAGCGTGAGATCCTTCCCATGCTCAAGGGCGGCTACATCGTCCTCTGCGATCGTTACGTCTACACGGCGTACGTGCGCGACGGGGTTCGTGGTTGCGATCCGGGCTGGCTGCGGCGCATGTATTCGTACGCCATTCGCCCCGACATGGTATTCTACTTCCAGCTCCCGCTCGAGACGGCGTTCGAGCGGGTCCTGGCCGGTCGCCCCCAGCTGAAGTGGTTCGAGTCGGGCATGGATCTGGATCTTTCCCCCGACATCTACGAGAGCTTCCGAATCTTCCAGGGCATGCAAAAAGACGCCTACGACGCGATGATCGAAGAGTTCGGGTTCACGACGGTCGATGCGACGCGGCAGGTGCATGAGCAGCATCTCGATCTGCGCCGAATCGTAACCGGGGAGATCGACCTCGGGGAATACACCTCGCGCATCGAACGGCTGCCGGTATGAAACGCGCCTTCGGAGATCCGCCACCGGGAGTCGATCTCGACCAACTGAGCGGGCTGCTGTTCGTCATCGAGGGCCCCGACGCGTCGGGCCGATCCACGCACATCAATCTGCTCAAGGAGTGGCTCGAGCAGCGCGGGTATCCCGTGGCCACCACCGGCCTCAGCCGCTCGCGACTGGTGCGGAACGAGCTGGACCAGGCCAAGCAGGGAAATCTGCTCAGCCCGCGCACCCTGTCGCTGTTTTACGCGACCGACTTCTACGACCAGCTCGAGCGGGTAGTGGTGCCGGCGCTCCGCGCCGGCTCGGTCGTGCTCTCCGACCGCTACATGTACACCCTGATGGCGCGGGACATGGTCCGCGGCGCCGAACTGGAATGGTCGCGCTCCCTGTACTCGATGGCCCTGGTGCCGGATGCGGTCTATTACTTCTCGGTCACCATGGCCACCCTCGTCGAGCGCACCTTCGCCTCCGCCGCCCGACTGAACTACTGGCAGTCCGGAATGGACATGGGGCTGTCGCGCGACTGGTACGACAGCCTCGTCCTGTATCAGCGCCGCATGCGCAGCGCGTTCCGGCAACTCGAGGCCGAGTTCGGCTTCGAGACCATCAACGCGAATCGTCGGCTGCTAACGATCCAGCGGGATTTGCAGCGCAGAATCGACCACATCCTGGTCGAGCGCTATCCGCGCGAGGGGGGCGAGGCATCGCTCTCGAACGGTCGTCTGCCGCGACGTTCGGTTCTCAGAATCCCGACCGACGCGGTCTCGCGGGCGGCCCTACCGCCGCGGCGGCGACGGGGAGCCCCGGCGGGCGCGGGGCGGCAAGACCGGAGCTGAGCCGACCGGCCGCGTTTCGCCGCTCCTCCTCCCACTGCCCTTCCATCCGATCCGTTGTCCGAGTTGCGTGCTCTTGACGGAATCCGCTCGCCGCCTATTTTTAGTGTAGTCTAAATCTTTGATCACCAGGTGTACATAGGACATAAATCCATGGACATACAGCGGTTAAGCCGCCGCGACTGGCTCAAGCTCGGAGCGGCCGGGGTGGCGGGACTCTCCGGCTCGACCATCCTGGGCCTGGCGCGCCGCGGCGGTGCCGCTCCGGCGCTCGAGGCAGCGGGACTGCTCCAGGAGTCCACTCCGCTCGATCCCCACGACCTCGAGCAGCTGCGCATGGGGGTGTTCGGGGCGGGCAAGCCGGGCGACGGATTCGACCCGGTCGCCTACCTGACCGACTTCGACTTTGGCGAGGTGAGCGTGACGTCGAGCGGCCGCACTGTACGCGAGTACGAGATGGTGGCCGTGGACCGCGAGATCGAGGTTGCGCCCGGCGTTTGGTTCCCGGCCTGGACCTACAACGGGCGCGTGCCGGGACCCACCATCCGCTGCACGGAGGGCGATCTGCTCCGTGTACGGTTCACCAACGCCGGCTCACATCCGCACACCATCCACTTTCACGGCACCCATCCGCCAGAGATGGACGGCGTCAGCCCGAT
>CAZJXR010000164.1:0-6962 GCA_964550085.1 uncultured Gemmatimonadota bacterium | reverse complement strand
AGCCGAGGAGGCTCCGACCCCAAAGCGCGTGGTGAGGAGGGGAGACCCGCTCCCCCCAGCGAGGAGGCTCCGACGTCCAAAGCGCGGGGCCAGCGAGGGCGAACCCGCGACCCCGTGTGAGGAGGGGAGACCCGCTCCCTCGTTCCACCGGCCCGCGATTGAACCTGCGCGACGAGCTATGGTACCATGCGACATGCGTGATGCCCTTCTCCTCCTGCTGGCGGTCGGCTGCGCGGCGCTGTGCAGCGCCTGCTCGCCGACGTACGTGGCCCGGGCGGCGCTGGAAGAGGCGCGCATCCTGCAGGCGCGGCGCCCGATGGATTCCGTGATCCATGACACGGCGACCGCGTCGGACGTTCGACACAAGCTGCGGCTCGTTCAGGATGCCCGGTACTTCGCCGTCACCTCGATCGGCCTGGACGCCGGAGACAGCTTCGAGAGCTTCGCCGAAGTGGACCGTGACACGCTTCTCATGGTGGTCTCCGCGGCCCCTGCGTTCCAGCTCGCCTGGAAGACGTGGTGGTTCCCGATCGTCGGACGCGTCCCGTACCGGGGATACTTCGATGCGGATGACGCCGGGAGAGAAGCCGCCAGGCTGGCGGAGCGGGGCTACGACGTGTACGTGCGGCCCTCGTCCGCGTTCAGCACGCTCGGTTGGCTTCCCGACCCGCTTCTTTCATCGATGCTGCGGGCGGACAGTGCCGCGCTGGTCGAGACGGTGATCCACGAGATTACCCACACGACGTACTTTCCCCGCGGCCAGGTACAGTTCAACGAGAGCTTCGCGAACTTCGTCGGGCACCGCGGGGCGATCGCCTTCTTCTGCGACCGGACGGCGGATGCGCATATGTGCGAGCTGGCGACCGATCGCTGGCACGACAGCCGCGTATTGGGACGATTCTACCGGTCGCTGTATGATTCGCTGCAGCAGCTGTACGCGCGCCCGCTGCCGGAGACGGAGCTGGCCACGGGCAAACGGGAGATCATCGGCGCGGCGGTGGAGCGGTTCGCCGATCGGGTACGGCCGCAGCTCCGGGCCGCCGGGTCCGGCGTCCCGAACCCGGATGACCTCAACAATGCGTGGCTGATGGCGCGCGTGCTTTACTACCAGCGGCTGGACGACTTCGAGGCGATATACCGACGCTTCGGCGACCTGGGCGCCGCCGTGTCGGCGATCATCGCCGATGCGCGCCACACCGACCCGTGGCAGGCGGTCGATCGACTGAAGGCCGGATCGAGCTCGACCGCGCGGGCGACTCCGTGAGCGCGGGTTCCGACTTCCGCTGCGAGCGGTGCGGTCGCTCGGACACGAGCCCGCTCGGCGTTTCGCCGTTCCCCGACCAGAGCGGCGATCGAATCGCCAGCTCGATCTGCGTCGAGTGCTGGGAGGCGTGGAAGAAGCACCAGATGGCGCTCATCAACCACTACGGCCTCGTGCTCCGCGATGCGAGCGCGAGGCAGTTCCTGCGCCGCAGCATGGACGCCTTTCTGTTCGGCGGTGACGCGGAGGCCGGGGTAGGCGATCCGGTTTAGCCGACCGGATCGGCTGGCGTGCTCGCGCTTATCTCTGCACGACCAGGTTGAGCAGTCGATCCGGCACATGGACGACGTTGCGGATCGTCGCTCCCTCCACGTGACGCTGCACGTTGGCATCCGCCAGCGCCGCCGCCTGCACCGTCTCGGTCGAGGCGCCTCGATCTACCACGATCGTGGCCCGTAGGCGCCCGTTGATCTGCACCGGCATCTCCACGTTCTCCGTCCGCAGCTTCTCGGGATCGTAGTCCGGCCACCGGCCGACACCGAACAGGCCGCCTTCGCCCCCGAGTCGCTCCCACGACTCTTCGCACAGGTGCGGCGCGAACGGCGCCAGCATGACGACCAGCGGGCGCACCTCATCCAGGGTTGGCACACGCCCTTCGTAGCGGATTGCGTTGAGGTACTCCATGAGTGCCGCGAGCGCGGTGTTGTACGACAGCTTCTCGATGTCTTCGGTGACCTGCCGGATCGTCGCGTGGAGCTTGCGCTCGTTGGCCTCGTCGTCGAAACCGATGCGCCCCTCGGCCGCCGCTCCCGTGACCGCCTCCCATACGCGGGTGATAAACCGCTGGATGCCGACGATGTCCCGATCGCGGAAGTCGCCGCCCTCCTGATACGGGCCGAGGAACATGAGGTAGGCGCGAAAAGTGTCCGCGCCGTACTGTTCCACGTATTCATCGGGCACGACGATATTTCCCTTCGACTTGGACATCTTGGCCCCATCCCGGATCAGCAAGCCGTGCTTCCGGAAGCGTCGATACGGCTCGTCGAACGGCAGGACGCCGATATCGTGGAGCACCATAGTGATGAACCGCGAGTACAGCAGGTGGAGCACGGCGTGCTCCTCGCCACCGATGTAGCTGTCGACGGGCAGCCAGCGCCGCGTGCGCTCCGGATCGACCAGGCGGTCGTCGAAGTCGGTGCTCGGATAGCGGAGGAAGTACCAGGCGCTGTCGAGGAACGTATCCGAGACATCGGTCTCGCGGCGTGCATCGCCACCGCACTGGGGGCAGGCGACCCGATAGAAGGTTTCATCCCGGGCCAGCGGCGCTACTCCATCGGCGTCGGGCCGGAAATCCTCCACGTAAGGGAGCACGACAGGCAGCTCCTCCTCGGGCACCGGAACGACGCCGCACGCAGCGCAGTAGATGACCGGGATCGGCGGTCCCCAGTAGCGCTGCCGTGAGATGCACCAGTCGTGCAGCCGGTAGCTGACCGCTGACTCCGCGAGCCCTCGACCGGCGAGCCAGTCGACGATCGCTGCCGAGCCCTCCGGCGCACTCATGCCGCTGAAGCGCGCCGAGTTGATCAGCACCTCCTCCTCGGTGTGCGCGATGAAAGCCTCGCCGGCCACCTCGGCCTCGACTCGCGCGAGATCGCCGACCTTGTCGCGCAGGCTGCTGGGTGCGATCACCGGCACGACTGGCAGCTGGTGCCGGGCCGAGAACTCGAAGTCGCGCTCGTCGTGGGCCGGAACGGCCATGATGGCGCCCGTTCCGTAGTCCATCAGCACGTAATCGGCCACCCACACCGGGATGCGATCGCCGGTCGCCGGGTTGAGCGCCCAAGCTCCCGTGAACACGCCCGTCTTCTCCTTGTCGCCCTTGCGCCGCTCGACCAGATCTTTGGCGCGCGTCGACTTCCGGTACGCTTCCACCGCGGAGTGTCGCTCGGCGGTCGTGAGCCGCTCGATCAGCGGATTCTCCGGCGCGAGCACCATGAAGGTGGCACCGAACAGGGTGTCGGGACGGGTAGTAAACACCTCGATCTCGACCCCTGCGGCGGCATCCCCCGCCGCCTCGACCTCCGCTCTCTGCTCGGCGTCGCCCGGGCCGACGATTGGGAAGTGGATCCTCGCGCCCTCGGAACGCCCGATCCAGTTGCGTTGCGCCGTCTTCGTCGTCTCCGACCAGTCCAGCCACTCCAGGTGTCCCAATAGCCGCTCGGCGTACTCGGTGATGCGGAAGAACCATTGTGCCAGCAGCTTCTGGCCCACCGGTGTGTCGCACCGCTCGCAGCGGCCGGCGATCACCTGCTCGTTAGCGAGCACGGTCTGACACGATGGGCACCAGTTGACGGGCGCCTCTTTCCGGACGGCAAGGCCCGCGTGGTGGAGCTGGAGGAAGATCCACTGGGTCCAGCGGTAGTAGGCCGGGTCCGTCGTCTCGACCGTGTGGGTCCAGTCGTACATCATCCCGGCGCGGCGGAGCTGGCGCTCGAAGTTCGCGATGTTCTTCGGGATCAGCTCCATTGGATGGACGTTCACCTTGAGGGCGTGGTTCTCCGAGTGGATGCCGAACGCGTCGAATCCCACCGGCTCGAACACGTCGAAACCGCGCAGGCGCTGGAAGCGCCCGTGGATGTCGGCTCCGGTGAACGCGTACAGGTTCCCGACGTGCAGCCCTTCGGCGGACGGATAGGGGAACATCATCAGGTTGTGGAACGGCCGCTCGGCAGCGTCCAGGTCGGGCTCGTTGGTGCCTTCGGCCGCCCAGCGCTGTTGCCACTTCCGTTCGATGCGGCTCGGGTCGTAGCTGTCTGAAACCATGCTGATCGAATACGGACGCCCTGCGGGGCTGTCAACTTGCGACGACGAGTCGGGGCGCGCCTTTCGGTCGGATGGGGATCCGCGGCTTACCACGGGAGTCCGACCGTGCGGGCGATCGTCCAGGCCACGGCGGCACCGCACGCGCTGCCCACCAGGTTGATCGTCTGGTTGTCGAACCACCGGACCCTGGGCTCGAGCGTCGCCCCGAGCAGCGAGTCGATCAGCATGCCGCCCGCCCCCGCGGGTATCGTGACCAGCAGCCAGCCGACGAGCGAGACGGCCGGCGTCAGCAGGGCCGCCGCCGCGCCGAGGATCGAGGCGGCGCCGAGCGCGGCCGCCGTTCCGAACCAGGAAACACCCCCCGAGCGGCCAGGCGCCACCCGCGCACCGGTGGTGATGAGGCGCGTCGATCCAGCGGCGGCGGTCCCGATCTCGGTCGCCCACGTATCCGCCATCGCCGACGCCACCGCACCGACGATCGCGTACTCGGCCCCCGGCAGGAGGCCGGCCATCTCGAGCAGCGCCGCGGCCGCGGCGGCCGTTCCGTTGGCCAGCACCTGGGGGGCATTCCGACCACGGCCGGCGTGGTCGCCGCCGGGTCGCTGGCGCCCACGGAGCGAGCGCGTGAGGACGGAGGCCGAAACGAAGAAGAGCAGGAGAAGGAGCAGTGCCTCGGAGCCCCCTCCGACCCACACTGCGACCCCAACGATACCGGCGGCCAGCAGCCCGGTGGGAGTAAGCCACGCCCGCCGCCAGGCGATGATCAGGGTGGCAGCGGCGGCCGTCGCGGCGAGAACGGTCACCTCGGCTCGACCCCGTCCGGGGGAAGCCTGCCGCCAGCCGCGCCACCCGCTTGCAGGCGCTTCTGCCGGTGGATACCGTCCGCCGTCATGAACCACACGACGGCGATGACGGGCCACGTTGATCCCAACATAGCGCTCGCGCTGCTGAGAGCTCTCCGCTCGAGGGACCGGCCGGACGAGATGCTGGGGGATGAGGATCTGCAACAGAGCCTGCCCCGCCGCCTCGGCCTCAGCAATGTGGTCGAGAAGCAGATCGACCGCTACAGCGCACTCCGCGGACGCCGGCGACGTCTCGAGGCGAAAGAGCTGGGGGATCTGTTCCGTCTCGTCAGTCGCCGCGCCGATGCCGAGGCGGTGTTTGGAGAGGCCGGCCGCCGCTTGGCCGAGCAGGAGCTGAGCCGGCGGGGCGTCGGAGCGCGCTTCGCTCTAGTCCTCAGCCCCGGGAGCATCCGCCGTCGTGTTCTCGTTCGGGCGCTGCAGCGGATGGCGCGAGCCATCAGCCCCGGGGGGTCGATCCAGTGCGAGCTCCATCCGCCCACGCTTACCCTGTGGGGCAGTCTTCCCGCCACCGCGTGCGAATCGGCGGTCGGTTGTGAGCTGCTCTCGTCCGGCTTCGCCACCTTCGCCCGCACCTACCTGCGCTGCGAGTGCTCCGTCCACCACCCGCTGTGCGAGGGAGGGGGCGAAGACCGGTGTGTGTGGGTCGTCGAAGGGATGGCTGGCTAAGGAGTCTGTCCGGGTGATGGTGCGAGCCCGAAGGGCGCTGGGGTCGCGCTCCTAGTCCGTCGCCGGTGCGGGTTCCACGTGCACGACGACCCCGCTGAAGCCGGCGGTCTCCTCCAATCGGCGCTCCACGCCGTCCGCGATCGCGTGCGCCTCTCCGAGGCTGCTCGCCGGATCGACCAGAATGGTGAGCTCCGCGAATGCCTCGCCGCGCGGTCCGCGTGACCGGATCTCCGTCGCATCGATTACGCCCGGCATCTGTTGAACGACGGAGCGGAGCTTGTGCGGATCGGTCGCCCGCCTGTCGACCAGAACCGGCACCGTGTGTCGGAGTATCTGGATGCCGCTGTGGGCGATCACGATCGATACGCCGATGCCGAGCACGGCATCCGCAACCGTCCAGCCCAGACGGACCAGCACCATGCCCCCGAGCACGGCGGCCGTCACCAGCACATCCGAAGCGGTGTGACGGGCGTCGGCGCTCAGCAGCTCGCTGCCCAGCCGACGGGCGGCCCGCGCCTCGCCCCAGGCGACGGCGATGTTCACCGCCATCGAGGCGGCCAGCAGCTGGAAGGTGAGCTGGTCTACGACCGGGTGCGGAGCTCCCGCGATCAGACGGCGGACCGAGCCCACCAGCAGCTCGAAGCAGGTGACGGACAGGAAGCTTACCACCGCCAGTGCGCCCAGAGTCTCGAACTTGGCGTGGCCGTACGGATGGTCCTCGTCCGGCGGCGCGGCCGCCATTCGGACCGCGAGCAAGCCCACCACGTTGTTCAAGGCGTCGACGCCGGAGTGGGCCGAATCGCCCAGGATGGCGATCGAGCCGGAGCGGATGCCTACGAACAGCTTCGCAGCGATCACGGCGAGGTTGGCGCCCAGCACCAGCCACAGCACGCGGCGGACCCTGGCCCGGCGATCATCGCTGTGCCGCCAGCGCGCGGCCGGTGTCGGCAGACTCAGGCCTGCCATGGGGGGGCAGGTATGGCGCCCATCAGCGGATGAATTTTCCGAAGATCCAGTCCATCAGCATCTGGAAGGGGCTCGTGCGCGGTGCCTTGCCGGTCTTCGCGTGCTTTTCGAACAGGCCCGGATAGCCGAGTCCGGCCCACATACCGAATCCGAACGCGAGCACGCTGGAGACGATGATCAAGGTCAGGATCGTTCGGTCGCTCATGGCTCATGGAGCGTTTCTTGCGTCGGCTCGGGCCGCTTCCCTAATGTCAGACCGATTCGTTCCGCAACCGTCATGGAGGCAATCGCATGCATCGCCCCCACCACCGCGAGATCGATGTTCTCCTTACCGAAGACCGCACCTTTCCGCCGTCGCCGGAGTTCAAGCGCCACGCGCGGGT
>CAZJXR010000163.1:0-7028 GCA_964550085.1 uncultured Gemmatimonadota bacterium | reverse complement strand
CGGAGTTCAAGCGCCACGCGCGGGTCAACGATAATACACCCTACGACGAGGCGCAGGCCGACCGCCTAGCGTATTGGGCCGCATGGGCGGACGAGCTCGACTGGTTCGAGAAGTGGGACGCCGTCCTCGAATGGGATCAGCCGTTCGCGCGCTGGTTCGTCGGGGGCGTCCTCAACGCCAGCTACAACTGTCTCGACCGACACCTCGACGGCCCGCGGGCGAACAAGACGGCCCTGATCTGGGAGGGCGAACCCGGCGAGCGTCGAGAGTTCACCTACCGCCAGCTGCACGACGAGGTGTGCAGGTTGGCCAACGCGATGAGGGGGCTGGGAGTCAAGCGGGGTGATCGCGTCGCTATCTATCTGCCGATGATCCCGGAGGCGGCGATTGCCATGCTCGCCTGCGCCCGGATCGGGGCGCCCCACTCGGTCGTGTTCGGCGGCTTTTCCCCTCAATCGTTGCGCGACCGGATTCTCGACGCCGAGGCTAAGCTGGTGATCACCGCCGACGGGGGCTATCGCCGCGGACAGGTGGTCCCCCTGAAGCGAAACGCGGACGAGGCGGTGGAGGGCCTCGACGTGGTCGAGAACGTGATCGTCGTCCGCCGCATCGCCGACGACGGGGCGACTGTGACCGAGATGCGAGACGGTCGGGACCACTGGTACCACGAGCTGATCGCCGACGCGGCATCGGAGTGTCCGGCAGAACCGATGGGCTCCGAGGACTTGCTCTACATCCTGTACACGTCGGGCACTACGGGGAAGCCGAAAGGGGTCGTGCATACGACCGGAGGCTACCTGACACAGGTGTACGCGACGACCCGGCTCGTGTTCGACCTCCGCGACGAGGATGTGTACTGGTGCACGGCCGATGTCGGGTGGGTCACCGGGCACTCGTACATCGTGTACGGCCCGCTTGCCAACGGCGCGACGGTGTTCATGTACGAAGGCGCCCCCGACTGGCCGGATCACGGGCGCTTCTGGAAGATCTGCCAGGAATACGGGGTGACTGTCTTCTACACGGCCCCGACAGCGATCCGCGCGTTCATGAAGTGGGGCACCGAGTGGCCGGCGAAGTACGACCTGTCACGGCTGCGCCTCCTCGGCACGGTCGGCGAGCCGATCAACCCGGAAGCGTGGGTGTGGTATGACGAGCACATCGGCGGCCGGCGGTGCCCGATCGTCGACACCTGGTGGCAAACCGAAACGGGCGCGATCATGATCACGCCCCTGCCCGGGGTGACCACGACCAAACCGGGATCGGTCACCGTGCCCTTCCCCGGCATCGAGGCCGCGATCGTGGACGAAGGCGGTGAGCCTTGCGAGAGCGGATACCTGGCCATCACATCGCCGTGGCCGGCGATGCTGCGCGGCATCTACGGCGACGAGCAGCGCTATCGCGAAACATACTGGTCAAAGTGGGAGAACGCGTACTTCCCGGGCGACGGAGCCCGGGTGGACGATGATGGGTTCTACTGGATCGTCGGCCGGGTGGATGATGTTCTCAACGTGGCCGGGCACCGGATCGGGACGGCGGAGGTCGAGTCGGCCCTCGTCGACCATCCGTCGGTCGCCGAGGCGGCCGTGGTGGGGAGGAGCGACGAGATCAAGGGCCAAGCGATCGTCGCCTTCGTGTCGCTGCGCGAGGGCATCACGCGCGCGGACGGCCTGCCTGACGCACTCAAGAAGCACGTGGTGACCGAGATCGGCGCCATCGCGCGTCCCGCGGATGTCTTCCTGGCCGCCGACCTGCCCAAGACACGGAGCGGTAAGATCATGCGCCGCCTGTTGCGCGACATCGCCGAAGGCCGGGTGCTGGGAGACACGACCACGCTGGCCGATCCGGCCGTCGTCGATCAGCTGCGCGAGCAGTACGAAGACACCGAGTCATGAGGCGGAGTCCGGCCGGGCCGTCTGCGCGGCCGACCCCGGCCGGGATTCCCGTCATCCTGAGCGTCATCTCCGCCGCCGCGCTGTTCGCCTGTGGCGGCGCGCCGGACGCGACGGCGCGCAGCGACAGCGACGGGCCCGACCGCGGGGAAGTCGAGCCGACGACTCCCGTTCCCGATTCGGCGATCGTCCTTCCCCGGATCACCGTCCCGCCACGCATCGACGGCATCGTCGATGAGATCTGGTCGGCCGCCCCGCCGCGCCCCCTCCGCCTCGAGGCCGCGGGCACCCACGACGGTCCGGCCGATCTGTCCGCCGAGTTTCGCGCCCTGTACGACGCGGATGCGCTGTACGTGCTGTTCGTGGTCACCGACGACGCACGTCGTGTCGACTCGCCATTCCCCTTCGACGACGACGCCGTCGAGCTCTACATCGACGCCGGTTACGAGCGCGCCGACCTGTATGACCGCAACGACGTCCAGTTCGTGTTCGGCGTCGGCGCATCGTCGTTCTGGGCGACCGGTGACCGGGCGGAGGCGTATCCCGGCGTCGACTTCGCGAGCGTCGACACGGAAAGCGGATACGTGGTCGAGGTTCGGCTGGCGTGGGCGGACCTGGGCGTCACCCCGGCGGAAGGACGCGCGGTCGGGATCGAGCTCCACGTCGATGACGACGATGACGGCGGCGCTCTCGACCTGGCCATGGCGTGGAACGCGGCCGGGCCGAGCTACAGCGACGCCAGCCTGTTCGGCGCCGCGGTGCTGGGAAGCGCCGAGCCGGAGTCCTCTCAGCTGCCCGCCCCGGTGCCCGCCCGCGCGCCACGGCCGAGGGCCCGTCTCGCCGCTGTCCCGTCCTCCGGGCAGGAGGCGGCCAACACCCTGTCGGAGGCGGAGCGGGCGGCCGGCTTTCAGCTCCTGTTCGACGGAGAGTCCCTGGACGCCTGGCGCGGCTATCGGACCGACTCGGTTCCCGGCGGCTGGTCGGCGGAGGCCGGGCTGCTCACCTTCGACCCGGAAGACGGTCGGGGCGACCTGGTGAGTCGCGACCAGTACCAGGACTTCGAGCTTACCCTGGAGTGGATGATCTCCGAGGGCGGCAACAGCGGGATCTTCTTTCGCGTGTCGGAGGACTACGCCGCGCCGTGGGAGACCGGACCCGAGATGCAGGTGCTGGACGACGCGCGACACCCTGACGGACGGAATCCGTTGAGTTCGGCCGGCGCGAACTTCGCCCTGCACGCTCCCCCGGCTGGCATCAGCCGGCCGGCCGGCGAGTGGAACCGGGTCCGGATCCTGGTCGACGGGAATCAAGTGAGGTACTGGCTCAACGACGAGCTCGCCGTGGAGTACGTGCTGGGGAGCGAGGACTGGGAGGAGAGGGTGGCGGCCAGCAAGTTCGCACACATGCCGGGCTACGGCCGCGAATCCGCGGGTCACATCGTCCTCCAGGACCACGGAGACCCGGTCTGGTACCGTAACCTCAAGGTCCGCCGGCTCGAGCCGCGCTCGTCCGCCTCCACCTCTGCCGGCCCGCCCCGGGTCCTCGTATTCAGCCGAACCGCCGGCTATCGGCACGAGTCGATCGAGGCCGGAGTGGCGGCGCTGCACCGACTCGCGGAGGCACACGGCCTCGAGATCGCCTTCACCGAGGATGGCTCCGACTTCTCGACCGCGACGCTGGCCGAGTACGACGTCGTCGTCTTCCTCAACACCACCGGCGACGTGCTCGCCGGCGGAGAGGAGGCGGCCCTCGAGAGCTTCATCCGCGTCGGGGGCGGTTTCGTCGGCGTCCACGCGGCCGCCGACACCGAGTACGAGTGGCCGTGGTACGGCGGCCTGGTGGGGGCGTACCTGGCTCGCCATGCGCGTACACAGGCGGCGACCGTCCGGGTCGTCGACCCGCACCACCCCTCCGTTCGCCACCTGCCGGCCGAATGGCGACGGGTCGATGAGTGGTACGACTTCGACCAGTCTCCGCCGCCCGAAGTGCACGTGCTGCTCGAGCTCGACGAGGCCTCCTACCGCGGTGGAGGGATGGGCGAATCCCACCCGATCGCCTGGTATCACGAGCACGAGGGCGGCCGGGCCTGGTACACCGGACTCGGGCACACGAGCGAGAGCTACCAGGACCCCCTGTACATGGAGCACCTGCTCGGCGGCATCCGGTGGGCGTCCGGGAGCGTCCCGGCCCGGGTCACGCGTGCCGACTGACTCCGCCGGCCGCTCCCGGAGCGGCATCCAGCCGCGTCGCCTGTTCATCGGCGCCTGTCTGGCGCTGATCGCCACCTCGGTCACCTTCGCGGTCGTCGGGGCGGTGATGCTCCCCCTCAAGCGGGAATTCGTGCTCACCAACCAGCAGGTCGGTTGGATCGGCGGTGCCGCCCTGTGGGGCTTCGCCGTGTCGCAGCTGATCTTCTCGCCCCTGTGTGACACGCTGGGGATGCGCTTCCTGATGCGGCTCGCTTTCCTCGGCCACCTTACGGGAGCGCTCTTGCTGATCGCGGCCGACGGCTTCTGGATGCTGTTCGGAGGTGCGCTCGTCCTCGCGCTCGCCAACGGTCTGGTGGAGGCCGCCTGCAATCCGCTCGTCGCCTCGCTGTACCCGGACGACAAGACGGTGAAGCTGAATCGGTTCCACGTCTGGTTTCCGGGCGGCATCGTGATCGGTAGCGTGGCCGCCTATCTGCTCGACCGCGCGGGTCTCGACCCGTGGCAGCTGAAGATCGGGCTCATCCTGATCCCGACGCTGCTGTACGGCCTTCTCATGCTCCGCGAGAGTTTTCCGGCCACCGAAGGGGTGCGGGCCGGCGTGAGCATGGGCGAGATGTTCCGCGCCGCGCTCACCACTCCCCTCATGCTGCTGATGCTGTTCGCCATGGCACTCACCGCCTCGACGGAGCTCGGCCCCAACCGGTGGGTGCCCGCCGTGCTCGAGGCGGGCGGCCTCCCTGGCATCCTCGTCCTGGCGTGGATCAACGGTCTGATGGCCGTGATGCGCTACCGGGCGGGAGCCGTCGTGCACCGGCTCTCACCGACGGGCGTGCTGCTCGCATCGTCGGTGGTCTCCCTGATCGGCCTTGTGTGGCTGAGCTTCGTGACAACCACTCCCATGGCCTTTGTCTCCGCTACCGTGTTCGCGATCGGGATCTGCTACTTCTGGCCGACCATGCTGGGCTTCGTCTCCGAGCGGATTCCGCGCAGCGGCGCGTTCGGGCTCGGCCTGATGGGAGCAGTCGGGATGGCCGTCGTCGGCCTGGTGACCGCCCCGCAGATGGGACGAGTCGCCGACGAGTACGGCCATGCGCGGCTCCCGGTCGCCGAAACCGTCGCCCTGTGTGAAACGGTCGAAACGACCTATCCGGCCATCCTCGATCAAGTGCCCGCCGACCGGATGGCCGACATGCAGGCGGCGACCGAAGCGTGCGCCGAGGTGCTGGCTTCCTTCCGAGCGAGCGGAGCGCTCCCGCCCCTGACCACCGCGAACGCGCTGCGGGCGGTGATAGACAGCGCCGAGGACGCCATTCCAGCGCGGGCGGCGGCCATCCTCGGCCCGGCCGACAACTACGGGGGGCGGGTTTCCTTCCGCTACATCGCTCCCTTCACCGCACTGCTCATCCTGATCTTCGCACTGCTGTACCTGCGCGACCGGCGCGCGGGCGGCTACCGACCCGAGCGACTGGCGGCGCTCGGCGCGGGCGGAGGTCGGTGAGGAGGAGGGGCTGAGGTGCCGCTGGGAAGGAAGGTCCGCTACGGGATGGTTGGCGGAGGGCCGGGCGCCTTCAGCGGCGCCGTCCATCGCGCCGCGGCCGCTCTAGACGGCGAGATCGAGCTGGTGGCCGGCGCCTTCGCGGCCGACCCAGACCGGTCCCGCACGCAGGGGAGAGCCCTGCTCCTCCCCCCGGAGCGTGTGTACGACTCTTTCCAGGCGATGGCTGAGCGCGAAGCGGGCCTGCCGGATGGCGAGCGGATCGACTTCGTGTCGATCGTCACCCCGAACCATCTCCATTTCGCCGTCGCGCGAGCCTTCCTGGCGGGAGGCTTCCACGTCGTGTGTGACAAGCCACTCACCAACACGCTTCCCGACGCCGAGGCCCTGTGTCGACTGGTATCGGAGCGCGGCGTGGTGTTCACCCTCACCCATAACTACACGGGATACCCCATGGTCAGGGAGGCGCGGGCGTTGATCGCCTCCGGCCGGCTGGGCGAAATCCGGCGCGTGTCGGTGGAGTATCCGCAGGGCTGGCTCGCCACCCTGCTCGAGGCCCAGGGGCACAAACAGGCCGAATGGCGGACCGACCCCGAGCGGGCTGGTGTCTCGTCCGCTCTGGCCGACATCGGCTCGCACGCCCACAACCTCGTCCGTTACGTGACCGGACTAGAGATCGATTCGCTGTATGCCGACATCGCAACCGTGGTCGCCGGGCGACGGCTGGAGGACGATGCGACGGTTCTGCTGCGCTTCGCGGGCGGCGCGCGCGGCTTTCTGTCCGCATCCCAGGTCCTGGTAGGAGAGGAGAACGACCTCACCCTCCGTGTCCACGGCTCCGCCGCGGCGTTGGAGTGGCACCAGGAGCGCCCGAACGAGCTGGTGGTGAAGTTTTCCGATCGCCCCGCCGAACGACTCAGCCGTGGCAGCGCGTACCTGAGCGCTGCGGCGCGACATGCGTCCCGCCTCCCGCCCGGTCACCCGGAGGGGTTCCTGGAGGCGTTTGCCAACATCTATCGTAGCGCCGGCCGCTGCATCGCGGCCGCGATCGCCGGCGAGACGCCGGACCCGCTGGACGCCGACTATCCGACCGTGCAGGATGGCGCACACGGAGTGCACTTCATCCATCGGGCGATCGAGAGCGGGCGCAAGCGCGCGTGGGTGGATGCCAAGTATACGCCACCGGAGGGCATCGGGCACATCGTGTAGAATCCTGGTGGACCACACGCCGTGAACGCGACGCTGGACTGAAACGAGCACACACCATGCCCCGACCGATCACCCTGTTTACCGGACAGTGGGCCGACGTCCCGCTCGAGACGCTGGTCGAGAAGACCCGCGCGTGGGGATACGACGGTCTGGAGCTGGCCTGTTGGGGGGACCACCTTGATGTGCGCCGGGCGCTCGAGGACGACGAGTACGGCGAGAGCCGGG
>CAZJXR010000162.1:0-7088 GCA_964550085.1 uncultured Gemmatimonadota bacterium | reverse complement strand
AGTGGAGGGGCGCCCGCATCCACACCCGGAGCACGCACGGAACCGGGTGCACGCTGTCAGCGGCTATCGCCGCCGGCCTTGCGCGTTCCCTCGAGCTGCAGGCGGCGATCGACCAGGCGGTGCGCTTCACCCGCGAGGCGATCCGCACTGCCCCGCCGCTCGGCCGGGGGCACGGGCCGCTGAACCACTGGGCGGGGCCCTAGGCGATCGCCACAATCGTATCGTGGAGCAACCGCTCGAGGCGGGGGCGAGCCCGGTCCGCGACCTCGAGGACGTCGGCATGGGAAGGTCGTTCGCGGCCGATCCCGGCGGCGAGGTTCGTGACGACGCTGATCGCGCCGCACCGCATGCCGGCCGCCCGCGCGGCCAGCGCCTCGGGCACGGTCGACATCCCGACCAGGGTGGCTCCCAGACGCCGCAGCATGCGGACCTCGGCCGGCGTCTCGTAGCTCGGTCCGGCGACGGCGGCGTACACCCCCTCGCGCAGCTCGATGCGCGCCGCTCGCGCCACCTCGCGGGCCCGGGCCCGCAGGTCCGCATCGTACACGCGACCCCCGGAGTGTGGGTCGGCGTCGCCCGCGTCGCCGCCGCGGGGAGAACCGGAGTCGAGCACGCCGCCGTCGCGCAGATGGCCGGGGCGCCCGATCCGCAGCGGGCCCCGCCACAGCAGGTTGAGATGATCCGCTACCAGCACCAGCGACCCCGGGCCCACGCGAGGATCGAGACTCCCGGCCGCATTGGTCAGCAGAAGCGTGCCGACGCCGAGCCGGCGGAGGACCCGGACCGGACGGGTCACCGCCTCGGGCGACCAGCCCTCGTACAGATGCGGCCGACCGTGAAGACCGAGCACGGTGAGCCGTCCCACCTTGCCGAGCACGACTTCCCCCGCGTGGCCCTCGACGCTCGACACGGGCCACCCGGGCAGCTCGGCGTAGGGGATCGACCGCACCTCCTCCCACGGGCCCGACCCGAGGCCGGACCCGAGCACGGCCGCTACGGTCGGCGTGGCGCCCGCGAGCACGTTGCGGAGGGCGCGTTCGGATCCCTCGAGGAGCGCGCGTTCAGACTCCTCGCCGCTCACCAGCGCAACCGATGGAGCTCGTCCGGCCCCAGGTGGACCTGCGCGCGCTTGGCCGCCACCAGCTGCGGCCGCTCGAACAGCTTGATGAGGGCCAGACCGGCGACGAAGCCGCCGACGTGCGCCCAGAAGGCGACCCCGCCTCCCTCCGCCCCCAGGGTGGCGAAGCCGAAGATGACCTGGATCGCCAGCCAGTACAGCAGCTGGAACCAGGCCGGCAGCGGGACGACCCGGATGAAGAAGACAAAAAAGAAGAGTGTGTACACCCGCACCCGCGGATAGAGGAGCAGGTAGGCACCCATCACGCCGCTGATAGCGCCCGACGCGCCCACGGTCGGCACGGCGCTCCCGGGACCGGACAGGATGTGCGCCGCCGAGGCGGCGACTCCGCACAGAATGTAGAAGAGCGCGAACCGGAGGTGGCCCATGGAGTCTTCGATGTTGTTCCCGAACACCCACAGGAACCACATGTTGCCGATCAGGTGGCCCCAACCGCCGTGCATGAACATCGAGGTGAGCAGCGTCCCCCACCGAAGGCCACCCACCCGACACTCCAGCCCGCCGAGATCGATCCACTCCCCGGGCCGGACGGCGCCGGTGAGCTCGGCGGGGATCGTCCCGTAGCTGCAGATCGATTGGGCGAAGACGGCGCCCGAGCCCGCACCCTGGATCAGCAGCCACACCGCGACGTTGAGGACGATGATGATGACGGTGAGGAAGGGCGTGAGCTCGGTGGGATTCTCGTCGCGAAGCGGAAACATGGCGCCACCATATCCGCGACCTCGGGGGGGCGCAACACGATTCTGCCGTTATGACACATCATGAGACGCGGGAGGCGCCGAAAGGTGTCAAATTGTCAAGCAGGAAGCGCATTTTGCGGCCTTCGGCCGGCACATCGCTTGCACCGGTCATCGCCACGCGGCAGCCCGTGGCCGAGTGGCCTGGCAAGCAACCCGACAGGACTGGAATACAATGAGCAAGGTTATCGGTATCGATCTCGGAACAACGAATTCCGTCGTCGCGGTCATGGAGGGCGGAGACCCGGTGGTGATCCCCAACGCGGAGGGATCGCGCACCACTCCGTCGGTGGTGGCCGAGACGAAGGACGGCGAGCGACTGGTGGGGCAGGTGGCCAAGCGACAGGCGGTCACCAATCCGGAGAACACGGTGTTCTCCATCAAGCGCTTCATGGGCCGCAAGTGCTCCGAGGTCGAGGAGGAGCGCAAGCTCGTTCCTTACAAGACGGAGTGCGATGCGCAGGACCGGGTCAAGGTGAAGCTGCCCAATGCCGGGAAGACGTTCACCCCACCCGAGATCTCGGCCATGATCCTCCAGAAGATGCGCCAGACGGCCGTGGACTATCTCGGCCAGGAGGTGAACCGGGCCGTGGTCACGGTGCCGGCCTACTTCAACGACGCGCAGCGGCAGGCAACGAAGGACGCGGGCAAGATCGCGGGGCTCGAGGTGGCGACCAACGGGGACACCCACCTGGGCGGCGACGACTTCGACCAGCGGGTGATCAACTGGCTGGTCGACGAGTTCCGCAAGGACCAGGGGATCGATCTGTCGAAGGACCCGATGGCCCTGCAGCGCCTCAAGGAAGCGGCCGAGAAGGCGAAGATCGAGCTCTCCAGCACGCTCCAGACGGACGTGAATCTGCCATTCATCACTGCCGACCAGTCGGGGCCCAAGCACCTCAACATCACGCTCACGCGGGCCAAGTTCGAGCAGCTCGTCGATGACCTCATCGACCGGACGAAAGAGCCGATGCGTAAGGCATTGGAAGACGCCGGCCTCAAGCCGAGCGACGTCGACGAGGTGATCCTGGTCGGCGGCTCGACCCGCATTCCGAAGGTCCAGGAGACGGTGAAGGAGTTCTTCGGCAAGGAGCCGCACAAGGGCGTCAACCCCGACGAGGTCGTCGCCATCGGCGCCGCCATTCAGGGGGGCGTGCTCGCGGGCGACGTCAAGGACGTGCTGCTGCTCGACGTGACGCCCCTGTCGCTCGGGATCGAGACGCTGGGCGGGGTGATGACGACCCTGATCGAGCGGAACACCACCATTCCGACCAAGAAGAGCGAGGTGTTCTCGACCGCGGAGGACAACCAGAGCACGGTCGACATCCACGTCCTTCAGGGCGAGCGGAAGATGGCGGCCGACAACAAGACGATCGGCCGCTTCCAGCTCACCGGCATCCCGCCCGCGCCGCGCGGCGTGCCGCAGATCGAGGTCACCTTCGACATCGACGCCAACGGCATCCTGCACGTGAGCGCACAGGACAAGGCGACCGGCAAGGAGCAGAAGATCAGGATCGAGGCCTCCTCCGGGCTGTCGGAAGGCGAGATCGAGCGCATGGTGAAGGAGGCGGAGGAGCACTCGGAGGAAGACAAGAAGCGCCGCGAGACGGTCGAGGCACGCAACCGGCTCGACACCCTCGTCTACCAGACCGAGAAGAACCTCGAGGACTGGAAGGAGTCGATCGACGAGACCGCCAGGAACTCGATCCAGGCCGCTCTCGAACGGGGGCGCGCGGCCCTCAAGCAGGGCGACGAAGCCGAGATCCGAGCCGCCACCGATGGGATCCAGCAGGCGGTGCAGGCGGCGGCGCAGCAGATCTACGCCAAAGCTGGAGCCGGCGGCGGGGAGGAGACCGAGGGCGATGGAGCCGGATTCGAGACGCCGGGCGAGGAGGCAAAGCCGGAGTCGGAGGAAGAGGTCGTCGAGGCGGACTACGAGATCGTCGAAGACAAGTAGCCCCGACCGGAACATCGCGCGCCTGACGGGGGCAGCCGCAAGGTTGCCCCTTCGCGCATGCAGGAGCGACCTTGCGCAGTCGACGCTGGCAGAGTGTTAGTGTGGGAGAGTGTCCGTGGTGGGAGAGTGCCAGCGTGGGACGTATCGGTAGCGGGACGCGCCGTGCGATCGGGCAACCCGGCGCACGTCGCCGGCGTCAAAGCAGACGTCACCCGGCCGGAGATGCGACTCGCCCCCGGCGGACAGCGAACTGATTCGGCAGCGATAAAGACGAAGCAGCGATAGAAGACGAGGGAAGAGAGATGATACAGGACGCACTGCGCGCCAAATTGAACCTGATCGTCGTCGCGACGGTGGCGTTCGCGGTCGGCCTCGGGCTCGCCGCCAAGCTCGACCTGACTCCCACCGGTCTGGCGGCCGGTCGGACCGCCGGGCTCGAGCCGATCCAGATGCAGATCGGGGCGCCCGAAGGACAGAAGCTCGACGTCACCCTGGCCGACGGCTTCTCCGAGATAGCCGAGAGCATCTCGCCGGCCGTGGTCACCATCCAGGTCCAGCGCCGGGTCTCGGCGAGCGCCGGCCCGCTTCGACTTCCGCCGGGATTCAATTTGCCACCGGGGTTCGAGGAAGACGGCGAGCGGCTCCTGCCGAGCAGCGGCTCCGGCGTCATCATCAGCGAGGACGGCTACATCATCACCAATAATCACGTGGTCGAGGGGAGCGAGGGGATCACGGTCCAGCTCGCAGACCGGCGCGAGTTCGAGAACGTGACCGTGGTAGGCGCCGACCGCACGACCGATGTCGCCTTGCTCAAGATCGACGCTTCTGGCCTCGCGGTGGCGCCGCTCGGCGACTCCGACGCCACCCGGGTCGGTGAATGGGTGCTGGCGATCGGCAGTCCCGGGTTCGTCGGCAGCGGTCTGCTCCGGACCACGGTCACGGCGGGCATCGTGAGTGCCATCGGGCGCAACATCGGCATCATCGGCGCCGCCAACGGGACGAATCTCGCCATCGAGGACTTCATCCAGACGGACGCGGCGATCAACCCGGGCAACTCCGGTGGCCCGTTGGTCAACGCCCGCGGCGAGGTGATCGGGATCAACACGGCGATCGCCAGCGAGACCGGCGCCTACGTCGGGTACGGATTTGCGGTGCCGATCGACCTGGTGCGCGAAGTGGTGGATGACCTGGTCGAGCACGGCGAGGTGCGGCGCGCGATTCTCGGCGTGGAGGTGAGCAACGTCGACGATGAAATCGCCGACGCGTACGGGCTGTCGAGCGTGTCCGGCGTGATGATCCAGAACATCAGCAACCTGCCGGGCGGAGAGAGCCCCGCCGCGCGAGCCGGGCTGCGGCCCGGAGACGTTATCGTCGGGGTCGAGGGCGAGCAGGTCTCCACCGTGAACCAGCTCCAGCGCAGGATTCGATCGTACGAGCCTGGCGAGACGGTGGAGGTGGACGTGGTGCGCCGGCCGGGCAACCGGAGGGACGCGGTCCGGGTGACACTCGCGGCCGTCGCCCCGCCCGAGGCAGACGCCAGTCCGCACCTCGCTTCGGCCGCCTCCAGCGACCCGATGGGAGTCGAGGTGGCACCCCTCTCGAGCCAGTTCCGGAGCCAGCACGGGGTGCCCGATGACGTGGAGGGTGTGGTGGTGACAGGGACGGAGCCGAACGGAGCCTTCGCGGATAAGGTCGGGTTTTTGATGCGGAATGATCGAGGGCAGGTAGTCGAGATCCCATGGATCATTCAGGACATCAACGGCCGCAAGATCGCCGGCGTCCGGGATTACGAGGAGGCGATCGGGCAACTCGAGCCCGGCGCCGTCGCCAGCCTGCTGCTCTACAACCCGATCAGCGAGCGGACGGCGGTCGCCAGCGTCCGCATCCCCTCCTAGCAGGGTCGTTCACCGGGCACAGCTGCCAAGATCGGGCGATCCGGGCGGTCGGCGCCGAGCAGGCGCCGGCCGCTTTTTCGTTCCGTTCCGCCCGGCTCGGGCGCCTTGCGGACGGCCGGGCGGTGGAGCAACGTGGCGCGAGCCCGGCGTCGTGGGTCGTTGGAACCGCTGTCCGGTGCTGTCGGCCGTGGTACCGTCCTCAACGGTGCCCCCGGCTTCATAACGATCGTCAACAGCGTCAACTCGGAGGAGATGTGGCCGGGGAAAGCGACACCGCACACGGACAACTGGTGGCCGCGATTCGCGCCCTCTCGGAGCGGCGCGCCGCGCACATCCGCACCCGCTCGGTCGAAGAGATGGTGGACGACTTCTACGCCGACGACGCGCGCCTGCTGGCCCCCGGTCGACCGGAGGTGCGCGGACGAGCCGCCCTGCGGGAGTTCTGGCAGGGCGAATTCGAGGCGGGACTGGTGGCGCTCACCATGGAGCTGATTGAGATCGACGGCGAGGGCGGCTTCGCGTACGAGATCGGCGCCTACGACATCATGATCCGCCGCTCGGCCCGGGCTCCACATCAGGACCACGGCAAGTATCTCACCGTGTTTCGGCGCCAGCGTGACGGGAGCTGGAAAGCGATCGCCGACACCTTCAACAGCGATCATCGACGGACGTGAACCTTACCGCCGCGGATAAGGCGTCCGACATCTCATTTCCGAGACAGCAGGTGCTGGTTCGGTTTCTCTCTACAGGAGTCCGCCCGATGAAGCCGTTCGCACACCGCCTGTTGGCATCCGTCTTTACGCTGGCCGCGGGCCTCGCCCTGGGCTCGCCGGCCTTCGCCCAGACCGATCCGCTGCCTTCATGGACCGGTGGCCCCGCCAAACAGGCCATCGTCGGGTTCGTCCAGGCCACCACCGACGAGTCGAGCCCTGATTTCGTCCCGCCCGGAGAGCGGATCGCCACCTTCGACAACGACGGCACGCTGTGGCCGTCACACCCGATGTATACCCAGCTTGCCTTTGCAATCGACCGAATCAAGGCACTGGCGCCCCAGCACCCGGAGTGGAAGACCCAGCAGCCATTCAAGGCGGTGCTTGACAACGATATGCAGGCGCTGGCCGCGGCGGGCGAGAAGGGAATGGTCGAACTGGTCATGGCCTCCCACGCCGGCATGAGCACGGCCGAGTTCGAGAAGATCGTGACCGACTGGTTCCAGGCGGCGCGCCATCCACGCTTCAAACGACCCTATACCGAGCTCGCCTATCAACCGATGCTCGAGCTCCTGGCGTACCTGCGGGCCAACGGCTTCAAGACCTACATCGTCTCGGGCGGCGGCGTCGAGTTCATGCGGCCGATGACCG
>CAZJXR010000161.1:2860-7098 GCA_964550085.1 uncultured Gemmatimonadota bacterium | reverse complement strand
ACGAACGCGACCCGGCGGCGGATCTCGGCGGACTCGGCGAGGAGATCACAACCCAGCACACGACCGCTGCCGCGGCTGGGGTGAACGATTCCGAGCAGCAGCCGCAGCAGGGTCGTCTTCCCCGCCCCCGTCGGGCCCAACAAGCCGACCACGCTGCCGTCCGGCACCACCACGGTCACGGAATCGACCGCCGCCGACTCGCCGTACCGCTTCGTGAGGCCCTCGGTTCGAATCATCGGTCTTCGGAGCCGGAGTCCCCGGGTCGAAGGCCCAGAACGCGCTCGAGCTCCCGCACCAGATCATCGTCGCCGAACCCCAGGACTCTCGCTTCGGCGACCAGCCTCTCCAGCTCGGGTCTGAGCCGTCGCCGCCGCTCGATTGCGCCGAGGAGCGGCGGCCGGGAGCTGACGAACGTCCCTCGGCCTCGGACGGTTTCGAGCAATCCCTCGCGCTCGAGCTCGCGGTAGGCGCGGGCGACCGTATTGGGGTTGATGACCAGGTCGGACGCGAGGTCGCGCACGGTTGGCAGCTGATCGCCCGCCGACAGGACGCCTGTCGAGATCGCGTGCTTCACCTGTCGTATCAGCTGCTGATAAATGGGCTGTCCGGACCCTGCCTGGATGCGAAGCATCGATCAGGCCCGACTCACTTTCGGCGCGATCTGCGATCGTGGCCGCATCGTGGTGCGAACTTGAATTCGTGTCGCTTCTGTCATATTGTACTAATACATTAATACACTCGACAGGAGATGACAACCGTTGAAGGCCGTGATGAACGTACCCGCTGCGGTCGGTGTCGCGACCGTGTTGGCCGCCGTGGCCTGTAGCCCGAGTGCCGAACCCATCAGTGCCTGTGTCCCCGTAGCGCCGGCCGCCTATACCCTCCGCCTGTCGGTGGGCGATATGGATCTGCCGGGACGCCTCGACCTGCTGTGCCTCGATGGCTCGAGTCCGTGGGGGCGGCTGCTGGTGGTAGCGGGGGGCGATTCGCTCACCGGCGCGGTCCGGCTCGCCCGGCAGGAAGCGGACTCGGCGACGTTTGCCTCGGGGGGTGCCATCGTCGGGCTGACCCTCGTCAGGGGAGGCGCGGACTCGGTGCGCGGCGAGGTGCAGCTGGCGGGTCAGCGCGCGTTTCCGTTTGTGGGCAGCCTCGACCCGAACGGCCCGGAGGAGGCGTTGATCGAGCATGCTCAGCTCATCGCGATCCGGCCGGGAATCGTCTCGACCGACTCGGGAGAATCATATCCGGTCTCCCTCGCCGATGGAGGCCTGATCTTCACCCGTCACGGCGCCGACCTCCGCCGCCAGCGGCTCATGCAGGCACCCGCCAACCAGCCGGCTCGAGCGCTGCGTGAGACGCCGGACGGAGTGACCGATCGGTCGCCGACTCTTTCCCCGGACGGCCGCCTGCTGCTCTATGCCTCGAACCGGGATCCCGCGAATCCCGACGCTGCTCGCGAACACACGACCCTGTGGTACATGCGGCAGGCGAGCACGGGTTGGTCCGACCCCCGTCCGGTGGTATGGGAGGAGGACGATCTCCCCGCGTCGCCCCAGCAACCGGCACTCGCATCCGACGGCACCCTGTACTTCGTGGACGACCGCGAGGACGGCCTCGGTGGGCGCGACGTCTACCGGGCACGCTGGGACGACGGGGCCGTTCTGCAGGTCGTGCGCGTGCCACCCCCGGTAAGCAGCCCGGAAGACGAAGCCGGGGTGTACATCGCACCGGATGGGCGGACGATGGTGGTGGCGCGTACCGGTGGACCGGGGCATCAGGGCGGGGATGACATCTACGTTCACGTCTGGTCGGGCGACTCCTGGTCCGCACCCCTCAACCTCGGCCTGCCGGTCAACACGTTCGCCAACGAATACGCACCGTGGCTGAACGCCGACGGCACCCGCCTCTGGTTCGCCAGCGACCGCTTCGGGTCCGGCGATGTATTCAGCGTCGCCCTCAACCGCGGCCCGGATGGCCAGGTGACCGTGCAGGCTCCGTAACCCGCGCCGAGGACTATCCAGCGGGAGGTCCGCATGAAAAGGCTGTTCAAGCTCGGAGCGTTCCTGGTCTGCGGGCTCGGCGCCCTGCTGCTGTTCCGGTTTCTGACCCTTCCCCCGGTGACCGGAAGTGAGCCCGCATGGTCGCCCGATGGGACCACGCTGCTGTTGAGCTCGGACCGCGACGGCGGGCGGGCGATCTACGGCCTTCGACTTCCCGACGGCGAGGCAGTTCGGATCACGGCGGACGGGGAGACGGCGCACTATCCTGCCTGGTCCCCCGACGGCGCTCGTTTCGCCTACGCGTCGCGCCGGGCGGGAAGCTGGTGGCTCTGCATCAGGTATCTCGAGTCCCCGGACCCGACCTGCCTGATCCAGACCGGCGGTCGGAACCCGATGAGGGCCGCCTGGGCACCGGACGGAGCTCGACTGGTCGTGCCGGTGTCGGAGGGGGGCGACCGGGACCTGCTCGTACTCTCCATCGAGGGCGGCTCGTCCGAGCGGATCGCCGCTCATCCGTCGGTGGACGACCATCCCGCTTGGGCGCCGGACGGTGCGGCGATCGCCTTCTCGTCGGAGCGGGACGGAAACAAGGAGCTGTACCTGTTCGACCTCGACTCCGGAGCGATCGAGCGCTTGACGGACGATCCCGCCTACGACGGCTTCCCCGCCTGGTCGCCGGACGGTCGAAGCCTGGCCTTCGTTTCGAAGCGGGACGGGTTCCGGGCGATTCACCTCCTCGATCTCGAGAGCCGGACAGTTGAACGGATTACGGAGGACGACGGCCGGGCCTTCTATCCAACCTGGAGTCCGGACGGCGAGACCGTCGTGTTCATGTCGGACCGCGAGGGGGACGAAGCGCTGTTCGCGGTCGGCCGCTCGGGCGGCGCGGTCCGACGCCTGACGCCGCGGGTCGGGGACCGCTAGGGGGGTCCGTGTACCTCGAGCCGATCCATCCGTCTGCTCAGAAACGCGATCGGCCGGGCCCGGCCACGAGGTCTAAACGGCCGAGCTCGTCACCGGTTCGCTCACAGGATGTGGACAAAAGGGTCCGAGCATCCCGCGAATATCTTTTGCAGGATCTCGAGTCCGCGGCGCACGTCCTCGCGGTGGGGTACCTGGGCGATCGAGACCCGCACCGCATGCGGAACCTCACGTCCCACCGTGAACGCCTCGGCGCCGGCGATCAACACGCCCCGCTGGCGCGCCTGCGCGACGCACTCATCGCTTCGCAGCGGCTCGGGGAGGTGGACCCACATGTGCAGCGCGTAGGGACTGGTCTGCACGACGAACCGGTCGGCGAACACCTCGCGCGCGATCCGGTGGCGCTCCTCCAGCTCGACGAGTTTCCGCTGGCCCATGCGCTCGGCGGTCCCGTCGCTGATCCACCGGGTCGCGATCTCGGTCATGAGCGGCGCGGGCTGCCAGAGGGTGGAGCGCACGCCGCTCCGTAGCCGCTCCACCGCGCGCTCGGGGACGGCGACGAACCCGATGCGGAGTCCGAAGGCCACCCACTTGCTCAGCGTGGTGATGAGCAGAGTGCGCTCGGGGGCGAACGAGGCGATCGGTGCGATCGCCTCTCCCGGGAACGAGAAATGGATCTCGTCCTCGAGCACCAGGATCCCGCGCTGGCGCGCGACCTCCGCGATCGCCTGGCGGCGTTCCGCGGGCATGGTGACGCAGGTCGGGTTCTGCAGAGTCGGCACGCAGTACAGCGCCGCGATCTTGTTGGACTCACAGGCCGCGTCGAGGGCCTCCGGAACGATGCCGTCGCCGTCCATCTCGATCCCCTGGAGCCGAACCCCCAGCATGCGGGCGACCGCGCGTACACCCGGATAGGTGAGCTCGGCGGTCGCCAGCACGTCGCCCCTCGCCATGAACGACGCCAGGATGACGGTCATGGCGTGCTGGGCGCCGTTGGTGACCACCACCTGATCGGGCGAGACCTCGAGCCCGAGCTTTCCCATCCAGCTCGCCGCCGCGGCGCGCTGGCGCGGGCTGGCGGTCGTTGGATCGTACCGCAGGAGGTCGTCGAGCTGGCGGCCGCGTGTGATCTCGCTCAGGGCGCGGGCGAGCTCGCGACCGTCGGAACCGTCGGGCGGGATCCACGGACAGGCCAGGCTCATGTCGATCACGCCCGCCCCCGCCGTGCGGGCCGCATCCCGCCAACCGAAGTCCTCCGGCTCGGTCCAAGTTCTCACGAACGTGCCGCGCCCCACCTCGCCGACGGTCAGCCCGCGG
>CAZJXR010000161.1:0-2850 GCA_964550085.1 uncultured Gemmatimonadota bacterium | reverse complement strand
CACCGTCCCCACGGTGACGCCGAGCCGCTCGGCCAATTCGCGGTGCGTCGGCAGCCGGGCTCCCTCCGGCAGCGCACCGGTCGCGACGTCGCGGGCGATCGCGTCGGCAATCGCCACGTAGCGGGGTCCGGCGGCGTCTCGGATCTCTGGTGTCCACATTGTCATGGTGACAAGTTCCGGATTGACGGCGAGTAAATGGTGCAGTAACGTGCAACCGATCGATACAATGAGCGCCTATCGCCCGCCCAATGTATCGACACAATTGTCAGCTTGCAAGGGGGACCGACCGGTGATCTATACGCTGTTCTTCAGCAGGCTGCGCGAGCTCTCCGCCGCCGAGGCGGACGAGTATCACGAGCGAGTCAGGGCGCTCACAGAGCTGGCCGCACGGGAGCATCCCGGCTTCGTCGAGCTCAAGAGATACGTCGCCGAGGACGGGGAGCGGTTGACCGTCGTGCGTTTCCGCGACGCCGAGTCCCAACGCGCCTGGCGACTCCGGCCCGAGCACCGCGAAGCGCAGCTCCGGGCCCGAACCCACTACTACGATCACTTTCGCGTCGTCGTGTGCCGGGAGATGCGCGCGCACGAGTTCGCGCGCCAAGAGGAATAGATGAGCGAAACGTATAAGGCCGAACGCGAGTGGCGACTGCGCCCCGAAGAACGAGACCGGAGAGAGAGCACCACAGACTTGCCACTCGGGCGCGAGGGTGGGGCGACCCGTGCGCTCGAGGCGCACTCGCCGGAGGAGACGCTGGATCCGGAGGACTGGGACGCGTTCCGGGCGCTGGCGCACGAAATGCTCGACCGGGTGATCGACTTCCAGGCCGATGTGCACGGGACGCCGGCCTGGCGCCCGGTGCCCGAGGAGATCGAGCGGCGCTTCCGCGAGCCCGTGCCGGTGAGCGGCTCCGACGACCGCGCCACCTACGACGCGTTCCGCGACATGGTGATGCCGTACCCGACGGGCCTACACCATCCGCGCTGGTGGGGCTGGGCCGGCGGTACCGGCTCGCCGATGGGGATGATGGCCGCGCTGCTCGGAGCCGGCATCAACGCGGTCCCGGGTAACTTCGACGACGCGGCATCGCGCGTCGAGGCGCAGCTCCTCGAGTGGATGAAGTCGCTCATGGGCTTCCCCGCGAGCGCGGGCGGCATCGTGACCAGCGGCGCCTCGGTGGCGAACGTCATCGGGCTCACCGTAGCGCGCGACGCCCGGATCGGCGCGGACCTCGAGGCGCGCGGCGTGCGCGCCGCCCCCGGCGCGCCCCGCATGTACGCGTCCCGCGAGGTCCACTCCTCGGTCTTCAAGGCGGCCAAGCTGCTGGGCCTCGGTCGCGGTGCGGTGCGGCTCATCGACGTCGACCCCGCGTTCAGGGTGCGACCGGACGCCATGCGCGAAGCGATCGAGCGGGACCGGGCGGCGGGCGACGCCCCCTTCCTGGTCATCGGCACCGCAGGAACGATCAACACCGGCGCGGTCGACGACCTCGAGGCACTCGCGGATCTCGCCGCCGAAACCGGGCTCTGGTACCACGTGGACGGCGCCTTCGGCGCCATGGCCGCGCTTTCGCCCGAGACGCGCGACCTCGTGGCCGGCATGGAGAGAGCCGACTCGCTCGCCTTCGACTTCCACAAGTGGATGTACGTGAACTACGAAGCCGGCTGCGTCCTGATCCGGGATGCGGACGCCCACCGCCGCTCGTTCTCCGCCGGTGGCGATTACCTGGAGCCGCTGCCGCGCGGGGTCGGCTCGCGAAGGGACATGGCGGGAGGCCGCGGGCTCCAGCTGTCGCGAGGTTTCAAGGCGCTCAAGCCCTGGATGATGCTCCGTCGATACGGAGCGGAGAAGTTCGGACGACTGGTCGCTCAGAACGTGCATCAGGCTCGGTACCTGGCCGGTCTGATCGACGCTTCCGCTGCGCTCACCCGCGTGGCGCCGGTCGAGCTCAATGTCGTCGCATTTCGTCACCACGACGACGCGCTCGCCCCCGAGCAACTGGACGAGGTGAACCGGGAGCTGCTCATGCGAATCCACGAGCGCGGAATCGCCATTCCGAGCTCGACGATCGTCGGCGGGCGGTTCACGCTGCGCGCGTGCATCTGCAACCACCGGAGCCGCCGTGCGGACTTCGACGACCTAGTGCATGCGGCGGAGCGGATCGTGGAGGAGATTCGGGCGGAAGGATAGCGACGGGTACGGGTTCGGGAGGCCGACGGCTTCCCGTCATCATTCTGCCCCGCGAATGGCCTCTTCGAGCCGATCGAGGCTGCCCGGCACAACCCCGAGGGATTCGGGAAGCCCCTCCGCCAGTTCCCGTTTGACCTGGGCCGGAATCCTGATGTTCGGCAGGACCCCGCGCCCTCGCTTCTCGATCCACATATCGACCGACCTGCCACTCTCGTCCAGCGGATAGACGACCGAGAAGTCGAGGCTCGGGAATCGGGCCGACGGATGGAACTCCTGACCCGCCAGGAAGACGATCCTGCCGTCTCCCAGATCGAACGCGTAGCACGCGCCCTCGTCCTCGATCTCCTCAAACTCGGCGTACCGTTCCGCTACCACGTCGAACGTTTCGACCGCGTCTCGCCTCAGGGCGCTCTCCACCGACGAGACCATCGACGGCAGGTGACCCAGCTGCTTCCGCAGGTCCCTGAGCACCCAGAGGTAGATGATCACGCCGAGCGCCAGCCAGATCATCGTCACCAGCGGCCACGGTGCGTCGGACACCAGCAGCGTCACGAGCCAGAGGAGGGCCACCACCCCGGCGCTGGCGATCCCGACCGATCGCTTGAGCTGACCGGGACGCCGCCGATAGCGTTGGACCTTGCAGCGGAGCAGCCGGCGCTCGG
>CAZJXR010000160.1:0-7109 GCA_964550085.1 uncultured Gemmatimonadota bacterium | reverse complement strand
CTCTCGAGCAGGTCAAGCGGCCGGGCGTCCTTGAGCGCCCGGTTGGGCTTCCGAATCCAGCGGTCCGCCTTGTCGCGGTCGCCGAGCGCCTCCTCCGCCCGCCCGAGCACACGCACCACACGGGCGAGGCGATCGGACTCCTCGGTGGTGAGCGGCTCGGCCTTGCGGCGTCGGTGAGCGAGGGTGCGGCGCGGAATGACGAGTCGGTACAGCTCGTTCGCTTCGAGCAGCCCGGACGCCAGCACGCTGTCTACCGCGGCGGTGGGGAAACCCCGGTGGATGGCGCGCACGAGGTCCAGGTTGGTGCGAATCGTCGTCCGCAGTACCCGCCGCCCGCCGAGAATGTGTGCGACCGCCGCCGTCGTCATCGCGAGCTCCTGTGTGGCAAACTTGCACAGATAATATGGGCAAATGCCAGCACTGGTCAAGCGCGGGAGCGACGGTGCCCGGCCGGGTCGGCCGGGGCGAGCACGGCCACGCACGCCTTCCGCAGGACGGCCGCCGCGCGTCGAATGGCGTTCATGCCCCGTGCCGGCTGCCGGACGGAAAGGCGATCGATACCGTGTTGAGGTCCGAGCCGGGTAGCCGAGCACGGAATCGACTCCTACCAGTCCGGCTTCAGCATGACGATGGCGACGTTCCCCGGGCCGTCCGCTCGCCTGCCCGACGTGTCGTCGACCAGCACGAGGCTCCGCCCCGGTTCGAGCCATGCCAATCCCTCCCAGTTCAAATCTTGTCCGCCGGGAATCGCCTCATCGAGATCGACGGGATCTCCCACCGGCCGGCCCTCTCCATCGAAGCGTAGAAGCCACAGATGAGCGAAGCGCCGGGGGTCGGCTGAGGACGAATTGAGGAGCACGATGAAGCCCCACTCCTCGCCCATCTTGTGCCACACGAGATCCGGTGCTCGAAAGCGCTGCGCCCCAGGCTCCTCGCCCGGCGGTTGCGGCACCTGGAGTGTGAGATAGCGCGCGGTCGTATCCTCCTTTGCCCGGATCGGTAAGCTGCCCGATTGCGCAGGGTCGACCGCCAGCGGTACGCGGTGGGTGAACACCACCGGCGGCACGCTGCGGTCCGCCAGCAGCACGTGGTCTCCTCGCATCCGCAGCCCCGGAAGGAGCTCCTTGGAGCGCAAATAACCGCCTTCCCACAACACTGCCACACGCGAGCTGCCGTCGGCGAGGGGGCGCACGGCGACTCCCTCGAGGCCTCGTTCACCGACCTCGGCCAACAGATCGTCGTACTCCGCCACGATTCCGTCCGCCGCGATCAGCATCCGGAGCCGTTCCGACAGAACGACGACACGGCCATCCGCCAGAATATCGATCCCCTCGAGATCGAGCATGAGCCGCCGATCCGGAAACGCGTCCGCGACCAGCACGGTCGGATCGATGGGGGAAAAGCGTTCCGCAGGAAGCGGGTGCGCGAGGACGATGCCGGGAACTCCGTCGTCCACGATGAGCAACCGGTCGTTGTCTCGAACGACCCCCGAGGCCTCCGTGGCCTCGTACGACTGCGGCGGGCCCGGAACGACTGCCGCCAGCGCGTGCTCCGGGAGCACCGTCGGATCTGCCAGCATGGTAGCGAGTGCCACACCGAGCCCGGCCCGAGCCACGGTCGCACCGCGCCTCCGGAGTCGCCTGTGGTTCATCTTTCCCTCCGTTGTGAGACTCGTGCCGTTGTGTCGCGACTTTTCCGAGCTTCCAGGCGCTTCCCCGCGGCCGGCGGCAGGCTTTCGTCGGTTGACGGGTCGCGAATCGATCGCCGACCCCTATGCCTCCGGCGTGGGTTCCTGTCGGATAGAAGGTACGCAGCGCCGGCGCGGCCGGCCCGGTAGGGAGAAAATCCACGCCGCCCGCCGGGGGACGGGCCGAACAGCGGGCCCGCGTTTGTGGGGCGAGGAGCGGGGCCCTATTGTTAGTCACGGCATCGCCGTCTCCCCAAGGACTGCTGGACAATGATCTCACATCGCGGCTCCATGAGGTCCTTGCTGGCTGCGCTCACCGCTCTGTCGGGGGCGGCGTGCGAGTCGGCCGTCGCCAGCATGGACACCGACGGTCCTCCGACCCCGGCCTCGCTCCGCATCGTTCCGAGCCGTGTGCACGCTCTCCAGGGCACGGACCTCACGCTGCGGGCGATGGTGCTCGATGCCTCCGGAACCCCGATACCCGAATTCACCTGGGAGCTGACGCCCGATTCTTCCTCCCTGATGCCGGTGAAGCTGCTCGAAGGGGACATCACCTGGTCGGCCGAATCCGCCACCGGTAGCGGCAACTCGGGCGTGTCGCTCGAGCCCGACGGGCGCACCGTCGCGGTGAAGATCGCCGACACAGACGACGGCGCTCGGGCGGGGGCGAACGGGTCCGGCGCGGTCGCCGGCATCCGGATCAAGGCCAATTACAAAACGCTCACCGGGACCGCCAGCCTCCAGGTCATTCGCGACTCGGCCGCGTTGGTCGAGGATCGCATCGCGGCCGAACACCTCGAGGGAACGCGTCCGGCGTTCGCGTTCGTCGATGGGGCCACGGGCGGATGCGCCGTGGGGGCGCGCGAGCTCCGGGTCGCGTTCGTGGAGCTGGGACTGGCCGACTCCCTGACCACCGGCTGCCCCGAGAGCCGGGTGATCGCCTTTGTCGCCGGACGCCGGGCCGGCGTGCAGATGCCCGACTGGACGGACAAACCCGACCTCCTCGAGTTGGGCAATGACGGTCCGAAGCTCCCTGACCCGGTGGAGATCCGTCTTGCCCTGTGGCTCGCCCTGAACGACACCGTGCAGGCGAGCACGTACGCCCTCGTCGAGGCGCGGCTCGCGGCGACCCTGTACAGCCTCAATACGGCCGGGGTGCAGGTCACCGTGGTGGGCGATTCCGCCGGGCTGCTGCAACCCACCGGCACGGTAGTCGACCTGGATGCATGCGATCCCGCGCTGACGGCGACGCTATTCCCGGGTGTCTCCGGCAAGTCCGTCCCCGACTTCGACGACTCCAGCCTGATCCACGTGATCTACGTGGATGACCTGTACGGGACCGCCATGGCGAGGGCGTGTCCCCCCCAGTGGCGGGTGACCCCCGCCGGCGACCCGGTAAGCGGGTTGATTCTCGTGTCGTCGGAGGGTGTGAGCCTCGTCGACATCCTGGCACACGAGCTGGGTCACGTGCTGACCCTAAGCCACATCGAGGACGTGGACGGCTTTTCCAGCACGAACATCATGAAGGGGTTCGTCGGCATGAAGTCGCCGCCGCGGACGCACCTCACCATGGGGCAGCTGTTCCGGGCCCTCCTCGAGGACGACTCGTGGATCAACCATGCGGGGCTGACCGATTGGCGCTGGCGCGGGCTGACGAAGAGCTGCGCGTTCGAGCCGTGTCCCGAGCTAGCGGCGGACATGTAACGTATGAGTCCGAGAGCACGCATCATCCTCATCGTCCTCCTCCTCATCGCGCTTGCGGGTGTGGCCTACTGTTTCGGTGTGCTTGGGCGGCGGGAACTGTCCCGCGAAAGCGAGACGTCGATCGAGAGGTGGCTCGCGTGCATCGAGTGTCAGGACGGTGAACGGGAGCGCGTCGTCGCGATTGCCCGCGTGGGCGATTTCGAGGAAGCGGTGGTCACGCTGCTCGCCGATGCCCTGCTGCGCGAGCCCGACAGCGCTGCGCTCGCCCAGTTCGATCAGCAGGTCGCGGCCGCGCTCGCCGCGGTCGGCGACACGACGATCGCCCCGGCCGCGTTCATCGCCAGGTACCGCGAGAACTTCCTCGCGCTGAGGCAGAAGCGCGCCGTCCTGGCGCTCGGCGACATCGGGACCCCTCCGGCCCTGACCGTTCTCGACAGCGCGCGCTCCGATACGGCCCGCTACCGGCCGGATGTCCGGCGCGCGCTGGAGCAGGTGGGGAACGCCCTCACCGGCGCTCCGACCACCATCGTCGCCCGCGCCGGCGATGGCCAGGCGGCCCCCATCGGAGCCACGATTGCGGTCGACCCGAGCGTCGTCGTCACCGACGAAGCCGGGCAGCCGGTGGCCGGGGTCGAGGTCGTGTTCGAAGTGGGTTCGGGGGGCGGCAGCGTCGGTGCCGATCCCGGCGCGTCGGCCGCAACGGCGACCGCCGCGACAAACTCGGACGGCATGGCCTCCGCCGCATGGAGGCTCGGACCGGAGGCGACGAACACGCTCCTCGCCTACGTCCCGCTCCTGCCGGACACGGTCGTGTTCACGGCCACGGCGACCGGACCCCCGGCGGCGATCGTGATCGTGTCGGGGGACGGGCAGTCGGCGACCCGGGGCACGGTCCTCCGCGAGCCCCCCGTGGTCCGAGTGCTCGACGCCGCGGGCGGGCCGGTGGCCGGAGTCGCGCTCCACTTCGAAGTCATCGAGGGCGGCGGTCGCGTGGCCGATCCGACCCGGACCAGCAACGGGACCGGGCAGGCGAGCCCCGGCTTCTGGGAGCTCGGCCCGGCCGTGGGCCCCAACCGGCTCGCGGTGGAGGTCGCCGGCGGCGGGCCGGCGACCACGCTGAGCGCAGAGGCGCTCGAGCCCCGAGCCCCGTTCAGCATGAGCCCCCGGGCGGGAGATGGCCAGTCGGCGGCCGCCGGAGCGCCCGTCCGGATCGCGCCGGCGGTGGGTGTCGTCGACGCCGATGGGCAACCGGTGGCCGGGGTGCAGGTCAGTTTTCGCGTCCTCCCGCCGGCGGTCGGTGGCGTGGGCCGCATCGTGGGGCGGGTGACCGACGCGAGTGGGGTGAGCGTCGGCAACGTGCAGCTCGCCATCGAGGGTACGGCGATCGAGGCCATCGCCAACTCGCAGGGACAGTATGCGCTGGCTGACGTGCCTCGCGGACTGCGGACGGTCCGTTTCGTGCGCGTCGGGTACCGGGCGCTGGTCGTCGAGGAGCTGTTGGTCCTCCCCGGCGAGACGGTCGTGGTCGACGTCAGCCTCGAAGAGACGGCCGTGCCGCTTCCCGCCCAGATCCTGCCGGGCGATCAGGCGCCGGGCGTCGAGCGCGCGCAGGCGACGACGGATGCGAGCGGCACGGCGAAGGTCCGGGCCTGGCGTCTGCGGCAGCAGCCGGGCCCGAACGGCCTCGAGGCGACCTCCCCGCTGGTCCAGGACTCCGTCATCTTCACCGCCACCGGGACATGACGCGCGCCGCCGACCAGGTGTGGAGCGCGTTGGAGGAGCGCTACTCCCTGCAGGGCGAGATCGGACGCGGCGGCATGGCGGTCGTGTACCGGGCGCGTGACCGGAAGCACGGCCGCGATGTCGCGATCAAGGTACTGGTTCCGGAGCTCGGCGCGGCGATCGGAGCCGACCGCTTCCTGCGCGAGATCCAGATCGAGTCCAGCCTTCAGCACCCCCACATCCTCCCGCTGCACGACTCGGGAGAGGTCGACGGCGTCCTCTACTACGTGATGCCGTTCGTGGACGGCGAATCGCTCCGGCATCGGCTGTCCGCCGACGGGCCGCTCTCGATCGACGAGTCCGTGCGCATTGCCCGCGAAGTCGCCGACGCGCTCGACTACGCGCACAAGCACGGCGTCGTGCACCGGGACATCAAGCCGGGCAACATCATGCTCGCCTCCGGGCACGCGGTGGTGACGGACTTCGGGATCGCGCAGGCGATCAGCGAGGCCGGCGGCAACCGGCTCACGCTGAGCGGCATCGCGGTCGGCACCCCGACGTACATGAGCCCCGAGCAGGCCGGCGGTGCCGAGATCGACGGACGCAGCGACATCTACTCGCTGGGTTGCGTGATGTACGAGATGCTGGCCGGCACGCCGCCGTTCACCGGCAAGACCGCTCAGGCGATCCTCGCGCACCACATGTTCGACGCACCGCCCGAGGTGGATGAGAAGCGGCCCGACACGCCACGCGAGCTGAGCGGAATCCTGCGGGTGGCGCTCGCCAAGGAGCCCAAGGACCGGTTCCCTACCGCCGGCGACCTGATCGCTGCGCTCGATAGCGGACACGTCCCCACCCGACTCGCGCGCCGTTCGCCCCGCGTTCGCCGCCGGATCCGGCTGACAGCCATCGCGCTGGCGGTGATCGCGGCGGGGGTCGTGGGCCGCCTCGTGTTTCGCCCCGCGGGGCCGCTCGACCCCAACAAGGTGGTCGTGTTCCCGCTTGCCGTGAGCGGCGCCGCCGCCGACACGACGCTCGGCACCGACGTCGCGATCGCCATCCAGCAGGCGATGATCTACGCGGACCCACTCGAGGTGATCGAGGGACAGCGGTGGCTCACACGAGCGGAGAGCGGGGAAGCGGGCGGCGCCGACGCGCGCGCGGCGCAGCGCGTCGCCCGGGAGCGCGGTGCGGGTTGGTATATCAGCGGAGCCGCGCGGCGCAGCGGAGACTCCGTGACGATCAACCTCGTCCTCAACGAAGCCGCGCGGAACAGCGCCGTGTCGCGCCAGCGCGGGTCCGCCCCGCTCGATGCGGCGGATCTGCTCGCCATGCAGCTGTTCGCCCGCCTCCTCCCCGAGCTGGTCGATCCCGGGCGCCGCGTGGATCTGAGCCCGCTGCTCGACCGCAGCCCGGCCGCCATTGCGCTCCACATGCAGGGCGAGCGCGAGTTCCGGCGCTCCCACTTCGCGAGCGCGCTGGACTTCTACCGGCGGGCGCTGGCCGAGGACTCCCTGCTCGTGTTCGCCGCCGCCAAGGGCGCGGAAGCAGCCGACTGGCTGCACGACAGGCAGACGGCGCTGGAGCTGTTGGACGTGGCCCTGTCACGCGAGGCACTGCTCCCGGTTCGCTACGCCGACTACGCCCGCGGCTTCCACGCCTTTGTCAGCGGGCAAGCCGATTCGGCCGTGGCCCGATTCGAGCGGGCCATCGCGACGGACTCCACCTGGACGGATGCGTACGCGAGGCTGGGCGAGACCTACTACCACCTCCAACCGGCGGTCGCGGGGACGGACAGGGGGAGCGACGCGCCCGCTCGGGTCGCGTTCCGGACCGCGGTCCGGCTCGACAGTGCCTTCACGCCCGCCCTGTATCACCTGATCGAGATCGCGATCCGGGCAGGCGACTTGGAGGAAGCGGAAGCGTTGCTCGACCGGTACCGGCGCATGGAGCCGCTGGGCAGCCTCACCGGGCGAATGGAGGCGATGCGGCGTTG
>CAZJXR010000159.1:0-7118 GCA_964550085.1 uncultured Gemmatimonadota bacterium | reverse complement strand
CCACGCCGTACGCGGCGGCGACCTGAAACACCTTGCGGCGCTTCAGCTCGGCGAAGAAGCGCTGGTAGCGGTGGGACTTGCTCACCGGAGGGCGGCGCGTGAGGCGAATGTCGCTGCGGTCATGGCTCGAAAATCGGACGCCCCGGGTCCGCGCGGCAAGTCGCCCGGAGTCGATGTCCGCCCGAGACTCGACCGGTCGGTGAGTTCCCGGGCGTGTCAATAGGTCGAGTCTCGTCGATGTGGATCAGTGGCGCCGGTCCGCAGAAGATCGCACCCGGATCATGGCGACCCCGAGGTACGCGACGATCGCCGCCGCGACGGAAGTGATGAACGGGTAGGCGAGGGCGATCACGTACGCCCCCACGAGCCAGGTCGCAATGCCGGCCAGCAGGGAGGCGATCGCCGCTGCGCTTCCGCCCAACCGGGTGAAGAGTCCCATCACCATGACGGTGACGAGCCCCGCGCTCCCGAAGGCTGACGACGTCTCGACCAGGGCGTACACGGTGTCGGCGCGCGCCGCCATGTACCACGCGACCAGACCGAGGAGGGCGACGGCGCCGCGGGCCATGCGGACCTTGGCTCTTTCGCTCAGCCCGCCGAGCAGCGGCACCACCAGGTTGTGCGAGGTGAGCGAGCCCGCCACCAGCAGAGCGCTGTCCACCGTCGACAGGATGGCCGACACGAGGGCGCCGACGAAAAGGATGTAGAGCACGGTGGGAAGGTAGGTCTCCGCCATGAGGGGAAGGACCTGCTCGGGCTCGGCCAGCCCCGGCATCACCCCGACCGCGAGCAGGCCGATACCGACCGGGATGATCCCCACCAGCGCGTATGCGCCCCCGCCCGCGATCGTCGACCCGCGGGCGACCGCGGGGCTGCGGGCGGCGATCACCCGTGTGACCAGCTCGGCCGCGGTCAGGGAGCCGATCACGGGGATCGCCCACGCCTCGACGATCTCGAGGAGCGGTCGCTCTCCTCCACCGAACAGCCGCAGTAGATCGGGGTCGATCGCCTGCACGGCCCCGGGTCCCAGCGTCACCAGCACGCCGATCGCGAGCGCTATGAGCCCGATCACGAGCGCCACGCCCTGCACGAGGTCGGTCCACGCCACCGCGAGCAGTCCCCCCACCGTCGTGTAGGCGATCACGACCACGGCGGCGACGGCGATCGTCACCTCCACGTCGACGCCCGAGGCGGCGGAAAGCACGTGCCCGAAGGCACGGATCTGCGCCGCGGCCCAGAACAGGGAGGTCGGGACCATGAGGACCACCGCAACCCGCTCCACCGTTGGCGAGTAGCGAATGCGGTAGAAGTCGGCCGCGGTCGAGAGGCGCATCCGCCACAGCGGAACGGCCAGAAACAGACCCAGCACGATGATGCACAGGCCGTAGCCGAACGGCTCGGCCTGGGCCCCCATCAGGCCGCTCGCGTAGGCGAGCCCGGCCGCGGACACGCACGTCTCGGCCCCGAACCAGGTGGCGAACACGGTGAAGGCGGTGAGGGCCGGGCCGAGCGAGCGGCCGGCGATGAGAAAGTCGTCCTCGCTCCGGATGCGGCGGGACACCCACATCCCGATCGCGAGCTGGAGGAGGATGTAGGCGGCAATCCCCGCCACGAGCGGGCTCAGCGCGGACCCCTCGTCGCCACGTTCATGGGCGGGAAAGTCGGTGGGGTCCGGGGGCCACGGCAAGCGTGCGCACGGAAGGCTGGTCGATGGCGGCCGTTCTATGCGGCACCCCTCGTTGCCATCCCGATGACATCCGCGTCGAACGTCGCCGTGCACGGGGAGAACACAACGCGCCGCGGCCGCTCCCTGCGCAGACGCGGCTCAAACTGGCCAATATGACTATTTCTAGTCATATTATGATCATGAAGGAACGTGTGGGAGTGGCCGAGCTCAAGGCGCGACTGAGCGCGTATCTGCGTCGCGTGAGAAAGGGTCATCCGATCACCGTCTTCGACCGTGATACTCCAGTGGCGCGGCTCGTGCCGCTCGACTCCGAAGAGGTGCTCGCGGTGCGACAGCGGACCGGTCGAGTGGAGCGCCTCTCCGAGGTCCGGCTGCCGCCGGCCCTGCGCGTCGATGTCGACATCCTCGACCTCCTGGCCGAAGAGCGGCAGCCCGGACGGTGATTGCCTACCTCGACTCGTCGGTTTTGCTTCGCGTGCTTCTCGGCCAGAAGGGACGGCTGAAGGAGTGGAAGCGGATCGAGGTGGGCATCGGGAGCGCGCTCATCGAGGTGGAGTGTCTGCGGACGCTGGACCGCCTGCGGCACGAGCCGGGGGTCGCGGCCGACGCGATCGCGCTTCGACGCGAAGCGCTTTATCGGCTCACCGCGGAGATGGAGCTCGTCGAACCGACATGGCCCGTGCTGCACCGGGCATCGCTTCCCTACCCCACTCCGATCGGAACCCTGGATGCGATCCACCTCGCGACGGCGCTCCTGTGGCGCGACCTGCGGGGAGAGATGCTGGTCTTCGCCACCCACGACCGCACCCTTGGCGCGGCGGCGCGCGCGTCGGGACTCCAGGTGGTCGGAACCGGCTGAGTTCGGCCGACGAAGCCGTGGAGGCCCGGGCTGCCCGGGCCCTTGGCCCTTCACACCACTTGCGCGGCCCCGAGCCCACCCGTTCTCTTTTACCCGCTCGCGGCTCCAGCCCACGGACTGCCCGGAGGTACGCCATGCGCGCGCTCCGCCCCCGCGCCGCCTTTGCACTTCTTCTCGGTTGTCTCGCGCTCATCACCTATTGCGCGGAACCCCGCTCCGAGTCGACGGGGGACTGGCCCGTGTACGCGGGCGACAAGGCGAGCACCAAGTACTCGCCACTCGACCAGGTCACTTCCGAGAACTTCGGCGACCTCGAGATCGCCTGGCGCTGGAAGACGATCGACCAGCCGATCCTCGACGCGAACCGGTCGCTGTGGACGGGACGGAACGAGTCGACTCCGATCGCCATCGACGGGATCCTCTACACCAGCACCTCGCTCAATCAGGTGGCGGCGATCGATGGGGCGACCGGCGAGACGCTGTGGAGCTACGACCCGGGGACGTGGGGGGGAGAGCACTCGCCGCCGAACCTGGGCTTCATTCACCGCGGCGTTGCCTTCTGGGAGGCGGACGGCCACCCGCGGATCATCTACGCGACCGGCGACGCGTACCTGATCGCCCTCGATGCGGAGACGGGCGAACCGATCGTCGACTTCGGCGACGGGGGCCGCATCGACCTCACCGAGGGACTCCGGCGCCCGATCGGCCGCATGTGGTACGGCGTGAGCTCCCCGCCGGTGATCTGCCGCGATCGCATCATCGTCGGCTCGACCATTCCCGACGCAGTGGTGGATGAGCTGATGCCGCCGGGGGACGTGCGGGGCTTTGACGGACGCACGGGCGAACAGTTGTGGACCTTCGAGTCGATCCCGCAGACGGAGACGGCCGGAGCCGACTCGTGGGGCGACGCGTGGCGCTCCGCCGGCAACACCAACGTGTGGTCGTACATGAGCTGCGACGAGGAGCTCGGGATCGTCTACCTCCCGTTCAGTACCCCGAGCAACGACTACTACGGAGGCTACCGGACTGGCGACAACCTGTACGCCGAAACGCTGGTCGCGGTGAAGGCGGAGACGGGAGAAAGGGTGTGGCACTTCCAGGCGGTGCACCACGGGATCTGGGACTACGACCTGCCGGCCGCTCCGGAGCTCATCGACATCACGGTGGATGGCCGCGCGATCCGCGCCATCGCGCAGGTGTCGAAGCAGGCGATGACCTACGTGCTGGACCGGGAGACCGGCGAGCCGGTGTGGCCGATCGAGGAGCGCCCGGTCCCGCAGGAGCCGGTTGTACCCGGCGAGCGGCTGTGGCCCACCCAACCCTTCCCCACCCGGCCCGCCCCGTTCGACCGGCACGGGATCAGCCCGGACGAGCTCATCGACTTCACCCCGGAGCTCAAGGCCGAAGCCGAGGCCATCCTCGCGCGGTACGACTACGGGCCGATCTTCACGCCCTTGTCCGAGCGCGGGACGATCGCCATGCCGGGGATCATCGGGGGCGCGAGCTGGGCCGGGGCGAGCGTCGATCCGGAAACCGGGATGCTCTACGTGCCTTCGGTCACCCTGCCCTTCACGCTGTGGGCGGTGCGGGACACGACCGGCACCGGCATCGTCGAGTGGACCGGAACCTGGCAGCCGGGCCCGGACGGCCCGCAGGGCCTGCCGCTGGTCAAGCCGCCGTGGGGGCGGGTGACAGCCATCGACCTCAACACCGGCGAGCACGTCTGGATGCGGACGATGGGCGACGGCCCGCGTGACCACCCGGCCCTCGCCGGGCTCGACCTTCCCGAGCTCGGATGGCCACACCGAACGTTCCTGCTGACGACACCGACCGTGCTGCTCGCGGCCCAGGAAGGGCCGTGGTCGATCCGCGGCTTCACCGAGAACGCGCTCCAGCTCGCGACCGGGGATCTCGACCCGTCGCTTCAGGCGCTCGACAAGGGGACGGGCGAGCGAATCGGAAGGATCCCGCTCCCCGGCAACGCGAGCGGAGCCATGATCACCTACATGGCCGGCGGCCGGCAATACATCGCGGTCCCGATCGGCGGCGCCTCCCAGCCCGCGGAGCTGGTGGCGCTGCGTCTGCCCCTGGAGGGCACGGGGACGGAGGCGCCGACCGATTGATCGGTCCAGGCCGCGAAGGCCGCCGCGTGGTCTGCCCCGACGTCCCTACCTGGGTTCGTTCGTCGGACCACAAGCGCGTGCGGCAGAACCGTGCCTAGCCGCCCTCCGCGCTCAGCCACTCGTACATGGCACCGACGTTGAGCGGGAACCAGTCGTCGTAGCCGCGCCACTCGGCGTACTGTGGTAGGCGTACCGTCTCCATCGCCTCCTCCTTGCTGGCGCCCGATTCGATCGCCACCCGAACGGCGTCGCGGAGCTCCTCGTAGTAGCGGATCTGCGCCTCGATCGAGGCGCGATTCCCCACCGCGCCATGTCCGAACACGATCGTCTCGTACGGGATCTCCTGGAGCCGCCGCATCGCCTCGTACATCTCCGGATAGTGCCAGTCGGGAAGATCGCGGTAGCCGACGCTGTTGTGTCCGACGAAGTCGACCGCGAACGCCACCCTCGACTCGGGCAGGAACGCCACCAGCATGTTGTCGGAGTGGCTCGGCCCGAGGAAGATCAGCTCCACCGTCCGTCCGCCGAGGCGGAGCACGGCTCGCTCGACGAAGGTGATGTCGGGGGGAGGCCGGTTCGGGTCCTCCGCCGCGGCGATCTTCGCGTACGCGTTCTCGTGCGCGATCACCGGCACCTCGCGCAGCGCCGCGAACAGCTGCGGGGCGCCCGAGACGTGGTCGGCGTGGTCGTGGCTGTAGATCAGGCCGTGCAGCGGCTGGCCCGGTGCCACCCGCGCGATCTCGTCCGCGTACACCACGGCCGCCTCCGGCGAGATCGGGTCGAACGCGAGCACACCCTCGGGCGTGACCACGAACAGCGTGTTGTGGGCGCGCCACCGAAAGCGATACACGCCATCGGCGATCTCCGTCGTCTCGTAGTCGGCAGCTTCCTGGGCGATGGCGGCGCCGACGGTGAACGAAAGGCTCGGGAATGACTGAAGGGGCACGAGGAACAGAAGGAGCACGAGCGGCAGTGGCCGAGCCTGGCAAGGAACCATCGCCGGGAGAGGAGTGATCCGCGGCCGTCCTGACATCGATACCTCCTGTGATCCGGTGAGCGGAAAGTCGGCGGGGAGGGGAAACACCCCCGGGATGACCGATTCGAGCGGTTGCAACCCCGGGAATCGAGCCCTCGGACCGCTGTTTCTATTCCGGGCAGAGTCATATGATATGCTCATCACCGCACCGCCGCTGCCCGGACGCGTCGGGGTATACTGGTCTCGGGGAACCGAAGGTGGGAATTGGACGCTATCATCGAGTCACTGGCCTCGCCCCGGCCGGAGGCGTGACGCCGGCGGCGATCCGCCTGCTGGCGTTAGTGCCCCTCGTCGCGGGCCACGCCGACGCCGCGCGGGCGACCACGGTGCAGGACATCGCGATCGATTCCGTCGCGGAGCCCACCTACGTCCTCGATGTGGACCTTGCGCGACTGCCGCACCGGATCGCGTTCGGCTCCTGCTCGCACCAGGACAAGCCGCAGCCGATCCTGGATCTGGTGATCGAGAAGGGCCCTGATCTGTTCATCTATCTCGGCGACAACATCTACGGCGACAGCCGCGAGCTCGACACGCTGGCGGCCAAGTACGGACGGCTCGCCGCCAAGCCCGAGTTCCAGCGCCTCCGGGAGACAACCACCGTGGTCGCGACCTGGGACGATCACGACTACGGCTGGAACGACATCGGTCGTCACTGGGCACTCAAAGAGGAGTCGGCGGAGCTTTTTCTCGACTTCTGGGGCGAGCCGCCGGACTCGGAGCGACGCGCCCGGGCCGGCATCTACACCGTGTACCTGTTCGAGGAGAGCGGGAAGCGTCTCCAGCTCATCCTTCTCGATACCCGCACGTTCCGCGACGATCTGCTCCGCAACGACCGGGTGCCGCCGCACAAGCACGACTATCGGCCGAACCCGAACCCGGATTCGACTCTGCTCGGGGAGGCGCAGTGGCGCTGGCTCGAGGCACAGCTTCGGGTGCCGGCCGATCTCCGCATCGTCGCCTCGAGCATTCAGTTCGCGCACGAGTACAACGGGTGGGAGTCGTGGACCAACGTGCCACACGAGCAGGCCCGCCTCCTGGAGCTGATTCGGAGCACCGGGGCGAGCGGGGTGGTGTTCATATCAGGGGACGTGCACTGGGGCGAGATCTCCCGCCTCGACGCTTCCGGCCTGTACCCGATCTACGACGTCACGTCGAGCGGACTCACCGAGACGTGGCCGTCGGTCGATCCGAACCGGAACCGGATCGGCGCCGTGGTACGCGAGAACAACTTCGGCTTGATCGACATCGATTGGTCGGTCGACGATCCGGTCGTCACGCTCGCGCTCTACGACGTGACCGGAGCGCTACGGAACGAGGTGCAGCTTCGGTTGAGCGAGATCGGCTTCTGAGGTGGAGGGTCGGCGGCCCGCGATCGCGACGAGAATCGGCGACGCGCGGCAGCCCCAGGAATCA
>CAZJXR010000158.1:0-7176 GCA_964550085.1 uncultured Gemmatimonadota bacterium | reverse complement strand
GGCGCATGGAGCCGCTGGGCAGCCTCACCGGGCGAATGGAGGCGATGCGGCGTTGTGCCGCGGACGGGATGACCGAGGGTGAATGGCAGCGGTACGCGGATGCGGACCCCGTCGAGACGCTCTTCGCCGCGACGGCGCTCGCTCCCGGCGCCGCCGAGCTTGCGTGCGCCGAGGGCGCCTACCGGGCCGTGCTCGCGTCGGAGGCCACGGACGATGAGACCCGGTGGGGCGCGCTGCTCGGGCTCCAGTCGCTCCTGGTGGCGACGGGGCGCGAGGAGGATCTCGCCGTGGTGCTCGATTCCGCCGTGCACGCGGGCTCCGTCCACCCCATCCCCTCGCTCTACTTTCACGATGCGATGGCGGCCGGGATCTTCCGGGCACGCGCCGACTCGGTGGACGCGTACCTGCGCGAGGTGACCGGGCCGTACTACGAGAACCTCGTTCGTCCCGTGTGGCAGGGCCTGGTCGGCGACTGGAACGCGTTCCGGGGAGACCGCGAGCACCTGGAACGACTCTCCGCCCGGCTGGGCGAGGAAGCGGCGGCGGGTGATCGTGCGGCGACTCTGTTCCACGCGGCGCTCGAGGCTCACGCAGCGCTGCTGGCCGGCGACACGAGCGCGGCCATCGCGCGTTTCGAACAGCTCGCGCCCACCGCACCCCCGAGCCTATTCCCATGGGCACCGGAGGAATCGCTTCCCTTCGAACGAATGATGCTCGCGGAGTTGCTGCTCGCCACCGGCCAAGCGGCGGAAGCCTACCGCGTGGCGGGGATCTTCGATCACTCCGAACCCGTGATCTACCTGGTGTACCTGCCGGCGAGCCTGCGGCTCCGGTACGCGGCGGCCCGAGCGCTCGGCTGGTCGGACTCGCTGACCGTGCTTCGCAACCGGCTCCTCGACATGGGGCGCGGTGACCTGATCGACTCCACTCCTTAACCCTGTGGCACAAGGAGGTGCGTCCATGAAGCTCAACCGGATCCTTATCATCATCCTGTTCGCCCTGGTCGCGTATGCGATCTTCGCGCGCGGGGACGGCGGCGATGGCCAGCGGGCCGTCACTCAGGTGTCGGTGGAGCGGATCCCGGTGGCGGCCGACACCATCCTGTTGCCGACCACGCCCGACACGGCCACCACCATCGGTGCCCTCGCCCGGCAGGTGCAGTGGCTGACGAAGTGGACCCGCAACATGACCGGGACCCAGGACACGCTGTGGGATCCCCGGGCGAGACAGTGGGCGGTCGACGTGGCGCAGGAGCTGGACCGGCTGTGCCGGGTTCTGAACAGGCAGCTCGACCCGGACCCGTGTCCGCCCGGGCAGGAGAAGTACCCGCCGCCGCCACCGCCCCCGTTCCCGTAGTCGTCGCGCCCCGCCGGTCCGCTGCCGCCCGTCCTTCCAGACGAGGCGGCACGGTCACCGGGGCGTGAGTCCAGTCCCGGCATCGGGCCGCAACTAACTCGAGCGGCATTCACTGCGGTCAGTGGCGCCCGAGGCAGCGTGCGTAAACTGCCGCTGCCGTGGCGCGGGCCTGCCCCGAGTCGTTAGCTTGCGCTTACGGTTTCCAATCCCCGGGGAATCGGGTTGTCGTCGCGTCCGTCACACCGGCCGCGACGCGGGTGGCCGGTGGTCCACATCCGAACAAGAGCAACGCGTCCGCAGGTGAGAGGTGTCTTACTTACGCCGGCCAAGCCGAGCGCCCGATCCAGTAGTGTGGATCCACATCCGCCGCACCGTCGCACCGCGCCGCCGGAGGAGACGTAGATGCGTCGCAGCCTGAGCATCGGGAAGAAGGGCAAGCGCGACGCGGAGCGCCGCCGCGCGACCATCGCCGCCCAGCTCACCTCCGACCCCGACACGCAGCGCCAGCTCGGCCAGGCCGAGGAAGCGGAGCGCGAACGCCGCATCGCCGCCCGGCGCGCGCAGGTGGAGACGCTGAACCAGAAGCTGGTCGCCCGGGTGGCGACCCTGCGCTCGCTGCTGCTCGGCGATCCCGACGCGCTCGCCCCGCTCGACATCGAGTCGATGAAGAAGCCGCTCCCGCCGCCCTTCGATGCCGAGGCCGCGGCCGGCCCGCGTGCCCCGCGCCCCATCCCGGAGGACTTCTCGCGCGAGCTCGATCCACCGGGCTTCTGGGGCCGCCGCTTCGGCGGTCAGCGCCGGTACCTGAAGGAGAAGGAGAAGATCGAAGAGAGTAACGCAGCCGCGTTCCAGAGCGCGCTCTGGAAGTACGACCAGGCGGTGGCGAAGCGGGCTGAGCGTCTCGGCGCTGCGCTCGCTGAATACAAGCGCCACTACGCGGACATCGAGCGCTACAACAGCCGGGTGGCGGCCTTCCAGTCGGGGTACGAGCGGGGCGACGAGGGCGCGGTGGTGGAGTACTTCTCGCGCGTGCTCGAGCGATCGAGCTACCCGGAGGGGTTCCCGAAGGAGTTCCGGCTCGCCTTCGTGCGCCGGGACGGGGAGCTGATCGTGGAGTGCCGGCTGCCGACGGTCGAGATCGTGCCGCCCGTGGCCTCGTACGCGTACGTGGCGCGGCGGGACGAGATCCGGCGGCGGGCGCGGAGCGAGGCCGACGTCACCGAGCTGTACCGGGCGGTGATCGCGGCGCTCGTGCTCCGCTTGCTGAACGAGGTCTTCTCGGCCGACGTGGCCGAGGTGGTGGACGCGTGCGTGATCAACGGGGTGGTCTCCACCATCGATCCCGGCACCGGCCGCTCGGTGCGGCCCTGCCTGGTGTCGGTGCGGGCGGCGCGCGAGGAGTTCACCAAGCTGGTGCTCGACCGCATCGAGCCGGTCGCCTGTCTCCAGGGGCTGGGCGCGGCGATGGCCGAGAAGCCGCAGGGGCTCACGCCGGTGCGGCCGGTGGTCACCATCGACGCGGCGAAGCTCCGCGGGTCGAGCGGCGGCGATCCGAGCGACTGGCTGCTGCTGACCCAGCGCGGCGCGACCGCGGGTGGAAAGCGAGCCGGTGACCGGGCACGCAGCGATCGCCAATCGGCGGCCGACGCGTCCGCCAGAACGAGCGGTGCGGTCGGAACCGAAGACGACGCGGGCGTGGACCGCGACGCAGGGGACGAGGGGGGTGGGCGCCCGGCGCGCACGACGTTGGCCACCGGGGTAGCAGCGGCGGCGAACGGTCCCGGTGGGGGCGGAGAGGCGGATGCGGAGGCGATCGACCTCGACGATTACCCGCTCGAGCCGATCGTCACGACGCTGCTGAACGGAATGGGGCTCGAGGCCCGCATCTCCCGCTCCTCGCCCGGAGGAGACGTGGACTGTCTCGCCTTCGACCCGCGCCCGATCGTGGGCGGAAAGGTCGTGATCCGGGCGCGGAAGCGAATCGACCCGGTCGGGGTGGCGTCGGTCCGCAGCCTGCACGAGACGATCGTCAAGGCCGGGGCGTACAAGGGCGTCCTCATCACCACCTCGAGCTACGACGACGAGGCGCACGCCTTCGCCGAGGACAAGCCGATCGAGCTCATCGACGGCCGCCGCCTCCGCCTGCTGCTGGCCCGCGAGGAAACGGACGACTGAGCGCCGTCGGTCGGCTCGGGAAGAAACCCGACCACCGAGCGCGCGCGGTCGGCTCGATTCACCCGCCGTGAATCACTCCACAAGGCCGTAGGTAGGGTCCTCCTCGAGACCGTCGCCCACGGATGTCGTTTCGGGGCCCGCATCATCGCATCTTCATGTGGAGGAGGCGCGCTTGCCTCCCGCGCTCCAGAAGGCAGCGCCTCGACAAGAGATGAGAACAGACTTCGACCCGGTATTTGAACCATGAAGAACTCGATGCCCCCGGTCCCCGATCGCTACCCGGCCGCCAGAGTCTGTGCGGCGCTGCCCCGCTACCGGTTGGTGACCTCTGCGGTGCTGGCCCTTTTTCTCCTTGCCGGAGCGCTGCTGCTCTCCGGCTGCGAGGCGGGCGCTCGCCGCGCCGAGGACCCGGAAGCGGCGGAGGCCGACGCCGGTCCGGGCACCGCCGGCACGGATGCGGCTGGGACCGCCGGCTGGAGCGCCGAAGAGCTGGGCGCGGTCGGCTTCGATGTGAGCTGTGACGACGAGGCGGAGGAGGGCTTCGAGACAGGGGTCGCCCTCCTCCACCACATGATGTACGTGGAGTCGCAGGCGCAGTTCGAGGCGGTGGCCGAGCAGGACCCCGAGTGCGGAATGGCGCACTGGGGGATCGCCATGACCCTGTTCCAGCCGCTGTGGCCGACCCGTCCCTCGCCCGAGGACCTCCAGCGCGGCTGGGAGGAGGTGCAGCTCGCCCGCCGGGCCGGAAAGCTGAGCGAGCGCGAGCATATGTACATCGACGCGGTCGAGGGCTTCTACCAGGATCCGGCCAACGCCCGCTGGCCGCAGCGGCTCGACCGGTGGGCGGTCGCGATGACCAAGCTGCACGAAGCGTATCCCGGCGATCTCGAGGCGACGACCCTGTGGGCACTGTCGCAGCTGGCCACCGCGGAGTGGGCGGCCGATCCGGCCGCGCAGCGGGCGGCAGCCGCCGCGGTGCTCGAGACCGTCCACGAGGAGTCGCCGACCCAACCCGGCGCCATCCACTACACGATCCACGCCAACGACGTGGACGGCCGCGCCGACGTCTCGGTCGACATCACGCGGAGCTACGACGACATCGCGCCGTCCGTCCCGCACGCCCTCCACATGCCGACCCACATCTACGTGCGGCTCGGCGAGTGGGACGAGGTCATCGCCTGGAACCGGCGCTCGGCCGACGCGGCGCTCGCCCACCCGGCCGGCGAGTTCGTCTCGCATCACTACCCGCACGCGATCGACTACATGGCGTACGCCTACCTGCAACAGGCGAACGACGAGGCGGCGCGCGCGGTAATCGACGAACTGGAGTCTACGGGCCCCTATCAACCGACCTTCATCAGCACGTTCCATCTCGCCTCGACGCCCGCCCGCTACTACGTGGAGCGCCGGGAGTGGGAGGAGGCGGCGGCACTCGAGCCGCGGCTGCCGGCAGACCTGCCGTGGGACGGCAATCCGGCCACCGAGGCGATCACCTGGTTCGCGCGCGGGCTGGGCGCGGCGCGCTCGGGGGACGTGGTCGGAGCGCGGGAGGCCGAGGCGCGGCTGGCGGCGCTTCGGGACGCCGAGAAGGCGCGCGGCGAGGACTACTGGGCGACGCAGGTCGAGACGCAGCGCCTGGCGGTCGAGGCGTGGGCGGAGCTGCTCGAGGGGCGGCGCGACATCGCCCTCCAGCTGATGATCGCCTCGGCCGAGCTCGAGGCGTCGCAGGAGAAGCACCCGGTGACGCCGGGCGCCCTTCAGCCCGCCTACGAGCTGCTGGGCGACATGTACATGGAGCTCGACCGGCCGGCCGATGCGCTGGCGGCGTACGAGCGGTCGCTCCAGATGTGGCCGCGGCGGTTCAACAGCCTGCTCGGTGCGGCGCGGGCGGCAGACGCGGCGGGGCAGGGCGATCGCGCCCGCCTTCTGTACGCCGAGGTGGTGGCTCTCGCCGCCCCAAGCTCCGAGCGGGCCGGCGTGGCCGAGGCCCGCGAGCACGCGCAGTCGGCTGCGGAGTGAAATCGCCCGTCGGTGCCCGCCTGCTGACAACCCGCGCGAAGCCGTTGCGGTCGCGACGCCAGTGGTAACCATGGAAGACCCGTCGTGACCCTGGAAGACCCCTTCGTCCGCGGCATCCGGCGCGTGCTGGTGCAGATGATGTTCGCCGACGGGCGCGTCGATGCCGACGAGCTGGAGACGGCCCGCGACATTCACGAGCAGCTCACCGGCGACGACCTGTCGGAAGCGCTGATCCTGGACGAAGCCCTCGCGCTGCTCGGCAGCAGCGAGGCGGACCTGCTCGATTTCCTCACCGAGCTGAGCCGGGTGCTCGACAAGGCGGGCAAGGAGATGATCGTCCGCTGCGCGTTCCTGGTGGCGCGCGGTGATGAGAGCGTGGATGCAGCGGAGGAGAGCCTCGTGTACCGGATCGGCCGCGCGCTGCACATGGACCGCGCCCATGTCCGCAAGGTCCTGAAGCAGTCGGGGCCCGGCGGCGCGTCCCAGCAGTGGCACTGAGCGGCGGGACCCCGAAGGCGCACTGAGCGGCGGATCTCAAGCAGTGGCACCGGGCGGCGGGCCCCGGAAGCGACACTGAGCGGCGCGTCGTCCCGCCCGCCGCTGCGCGTTGACGAGGTCAGCGAGTCAGAAGAAGGGTCGGCGGCTCACGAGCGTTCCGCTAGCGGCTCGAGTCCGACAAGCGGGAGCAGCTCGGCCACCTCCCCGGCAGTCACCCCGGAGAGCCGCCCCGCGGCGCTCACGATGTAGAACCGGCGCGGGTGGATGATGTCGCCGGTCGCGAGGTCGCGCTGCCGCCCGATCTCCCACCCATCGAGCGTCCGCTCGACCGCGTCGACCTCGCCGCTCAGCACGTACTCGCCGGCCCGCATGCCCCACCGGTCGGCGATGTGGCGGAGGCGGGACGGCGTGTCGCGCCACGGGTCGAGCGTGATCACGATCGCCACCGCCTCCACCCCGCGCGACTCCAGCCGCCGGCGCTCACTCAGCACCTCGTGCACCATCGCCGGACAGATCGCCTCGCAGTGACCGAAGGCGAAGGTGACGAGCACCGTCCGGCCCCGGAACCGCTCGAGGTCGATGAGGTCGCCCCGCTGATCGAGGAGCTCCAGCGGAGGCGGGGGGCGGTCGAGGGACATGGCCGTCGGAACGGCGGAGGTGCCGTCGACCACGGTATCCCCGTCGGTCGCCTTGCTGCCCGAGGCGGCGAAGGCCGACGCGGCGCCGTGCACGCGGGCTCCGACCGCGCCGAGCGCCACCGCGGCGACAATGGCGCTCGAGGCGAGGGCCGCGCGTCCCGGCCCGGACCGTGACAGGGCGCGCAGTCCGCCTGCCACCTCCTTCCCCCACCCGAACGACAGGATGAGGAGCATGGCCAGCGGCTGGCCGGTGAGCACGAGCCAGCCGTACGCCTCCGGAAGGCCGTCCGGCCGCGCGCCGAAGCACACCGACCGCGTCCGCGCCAGCCAGAGCGGCGTCGTCTCCGGGGCGGGCCACAGGGCGAGCGCCCACCAGGCCGCCGTGATGAGGAGGACGGCCCCGAGCGCGACCAGGGCCGTCCGCTCGCTCCTCTTCATCTCAACTCCATCTCAATTCCACTCCGCAAAACCAACTCATCTCAACTCCATC
>CAZJXR010000157.1:0-7298 GCA_964550085.1 uncultured Gemmatimonadota bacterium | reverse complement strand
GGAGCAGGAGACCGCGTTCGGGCAGGTGTACGACGCGCAGTTCGGCGTGCCCGACGCGTTCACGCTCTCGAACACGAACCTGCGGCTTGGAATCCGGCTGGTCTTCTGAGCTTCGTCGAGACGACTCGGGGCCACAGAGCGCTAGTCAAGGCAGGAGGGAACGACCTCCGAACGGGATGCCCTGGTAGTGGCTCTGTGGTCCGGGTCTCTCTCAAAGATTGAACTTCAACCGGCGTCGCGCTCGCTCCCAGCGGCGTGCGCCTCGAGCAGGCGCGCCACCCTCCGCGCGTTGTGAATCTCGGTCTCCTGCAATGGTGTCCGGCCATTGAGGTTGACCGCGCGCACATCCGCCCCCTCCGCCAGTAGCACTTCAGCCACCCCGTGCTGATTGCCATGGGCGGCGGCGTGCAGCGGCGTCGTTCCCCAGTGGGTGTTCTCGTTCGTCGCGTTGATATCGGCACCGTGGTCCAGAAGCAGACGCACGACCGCAACGTGCCCCTTCCAGGCCGCGCAGTGGAGCGGGGTCGACCCGTCTCGGTCGCGCACGTGGACCAGCGCTGGATCCTGCCTGAGCAGGCGGCGCGCCGAGTCGGTATCCCCACGCTTCGCGGCTCGAATGATCTCCTTATCGCTCACCGTCTACCTCGGTTCCCGTTTGACCCGGGACTCCCGGCTGAGGAGTGCTAGCGGATTCTGGGAAAGAGAAACGGCGTGCGCCTCTTGTATTCGATGTACCTTTCACCGAATCGTCGCTTCAGCCCTCTCTCTTCGGTGGCTTTGATGTAGACGAGTATTCCCGAGGCGAAGAGCGCGACCAGGACCAGGGCGCCGAGCGAGCGGATGGCGAGCCCGAAACCGAGGTAGGCGAGGATCACTCCGAACGCCATCGGATTGCGGCAGTACGAGTAGGGCGGACGCACGACGAGCTCCGGCGGGGGCATGACGGGCAAGGGCGTCCCCCGGCCCAGGGAGAACAGCCGGCTCACCGACCAGAGCGCGAAGAACAGCCCGACGAGGATCAGTAGGGTGCCGAGAAGGAGAGACAGGCGTCCGTACGCGATCGGAGGGAGCGTCAGGTTTCGTTCCAGCTGCCGGCCATAAACGGCAATGAGCCACGGCAGCGCGACGAGGAAGAAGGACAACCCGACGGCGATGACAGCGAGCCGTGCGGAGGGAGCGTACTCGCGGCGGTCCCGGCCGTCATTCCCGGTCATGTCTCGGTCAGGTGGCTTGCACCAGCTTCCTGGCGAGGAGTGCGATGCGATGACGGTCGTTCACCCGTGCCCGGCCGACCAGGTAGATGGCAATGAGGAAGAGGCCAGCGAGGAATCCGGGCACGAGGACGGCGAACACCGTGACATCCCGCAGATCGAGGATGGTCAAGAACGCAACGACCGCGATCAACACCCCACCAAACACGAGAGAGACGTGAGTCACAATGGACTCGGTCGCGCGTCGCTCTTCGTCCCATGCAATGATTTCGTCCAGGTAGCTCCGCTCTTCCGGCGACAGTTGGACCCTCATGGCGGCCTCCCGTTGCTCGTTTCGGCCCATCGCGACCGACTATCTGTGATCCTCCGACAGCTTACCCGTCAGCCGGATCAGCGTCCACCTCGCACACTGCTGGCGACCGGCCGGAAGAACGAGGCGATTCGGAGTACCAGAAGTCCCTCGAGTTGAACCCTGCGAACCAGAATGGCAGGAGAGTGCTCGAACAGCTGCAGCTACCGACCCAGGAGTGAATGAGACTTCGCGACCTGGGTCCTGGCCTCCTGGTGACGGCCGCCTTCATCGGGCCGGGCACGGTCACCACGGCCAGCGTGGCGGGGGCGCGATTCGGTTACGCGCTCTTGTGGGCGGTCGCCTTCTCGGTCGTCGCCACCGTCGTGCTTCAGGAGATGTCGGCTCGGTTGGGCCTGGTCACCCGTCAGGGGCTGGGCGAGGCGCTGCGAACATCGTTCTCGAATCGGTTCGTCCGCCTCTTCTCCATCGTGCTCGTGGTCGCGGCAATCGCGTTCGGCAACGCCGCTTTTCAGGTCGGCAACATCACCGGCGCCGCCATCGGGCTGGAGGCGCTGACCGGCTTCTCGGTCAGGATGTGGGCCGTCGTCGTCGGCCTCGCCGCCTTCGCGCTTCTCGTCTCGGGCGCCTACAGGTGGATCGAACGCGTCCTGATGGTCCTGGTTGCGCTGATGAGCGTCGTGTTTCTGACTACTCTGATCATCGTGCGCCCCGGCCTCAGCGGGATGCTGCACGGTGTGGCGATTCCGCGCATCCCCGAAGGGTCGCTCCTCACCATCCTGGCGCTGATCGGGACGACCGTCGTTCCCTATAACCTGTTCCTTCACGCGAGCGCGGTGCGTGAGAAGTGGCCGTCGTCCATACCGATCGACGAAGCGCTGAGGGCGTCGCGCGCCGACACCGTTCTTTCCATCGCCCTCGGTGGACTCGTCACTCTGGCGATCATCGCGACCGCCACCGCGTTCTTCGTGCGAGGTACGGGCATCGACAGCGCAGCGATGATGGCGGCGCAGCTCGAGCCGTTACTCGGACCTGCGGCCAAATCCTTCTTTGCCGTGGGGCTCCTGGCGGCAGGCTTGACCAGCGCGATCACCGCGCCGCTGGCCGCCGCCTATGCGACGACCGGAGCATTGGGGTGGACGCAGGATCTCACCGACCTTCGTTTCAAGGGAATCTGGTTACTCATCCTGGTTGTAGGCGTGATCGTCGCGGTGGTAGGCCGAAATCCTGTGGCGGCGATCGTGTTCGCCCAGGCCGCCAACGGGATCATTCTGCCGCTGCTGGCAGTCTTCCTGGTGATCGCCGTGAACCGTGGAGAGCTACTCGGACGGTACCGGAACGGACCCGTAGCCAACTTGTTGGGAGGGGCCGTCGTGCTGGTCGCGGCGGGGTTGGGAGCGTTCCAGCTGCTGAAGCAGATGCTCCCGTTGTAGCCCGAGGCAAACCTGCATCAGATGGGAACAGCCAGGCTACGTTGACCTGGTCGAGCGGGTGATAGGCGGTCGGGCACGCCCGACGACGATCGACTATCGCACCTCACTGATCTCCAGGAGGTGTCCGTCCGGGTCTCGGAAGAAGCAACGAACCTCGCCTCCTCGGTCGACAGGAGGCGTCAGGAAATCGGCGCCACGCGACCGCAGCACGTTGTAGGCTGCCTGACAGTCGGGGACACGCATCGTCAGCTGATGACTGACCCGATCGGGGTTTGTCGGCGGAGCGAACGTCACGGTTGGCTTGTCCTCGGTCGGGCCGCCGCCGGTCACCAGGAGGAGCCAGGTGCCCTGGAACTCCAGCACCGCCGAGGTACCTCCGTAGTCCCGGTATAGGCTGGCCCCGAGGACCTCCGTATAGAAGGCTCGCGAGCGAGGAAGGTCCTTGACTACCAGCAGGAGAGTCAACTCGACCACCTGGATGGGGAATTGACCTGGCATCACGCTCCGAGCCCCGGGCGCCCCGACCGCGCTGAGCTCCGGGCAGCGCGACCGCGTCTCCGCCACCGTCCGACCAACACGTCGACCAGCACGCCGTGCGTGAGAAACAGGATCGGGAATACCACCGCGCTCAGGAGGACGAACGCAGGGGGTGCGTCGATGCCGGTCCCGAATCCCGCCACCAACCCGACTGCCAGCGTTGCCAGGCCCAGCACGACGGCGCCAAAAATGAGCCCGGAGGCCCAGCGCCACCGCAAGTGCATACCGTCCAACGCCAGCAGCAGCGGCCCGGTTACGGTCCCCCACGCAGCCCCCGCTCCGATCACCTGAAGCGCACCGGCCAGCGTGAACCGGGTCGGCGCCGGATCCGTGTAGGCGACCACGCGCATGGCCAGTCGTCCGCCGATGCCCAACACGAGGGTACCCGCCAGGAAGCCTGCCATCGCGGCGATCGCAACGACGCGTGCGCGACCCATTTCCGTCCTGTCGTCCCTGGTTTCGCTGCTTGCAGGTCTCCTCGCGTGTCGGGCGAAATCGCTCGGTCCGACAGAGACGATTTCGGTCAACGACGCCGCACAACTCATGCTCGGACCCGAGTGACCTCCAAGCTGTTGTGATCCTGTGGATTAAACCTTTCGAAGCCGCGGGGTCCGTATCTTGCAATTCACGCTGACGGACATGCTAGCACAGGAGTCGCGCTCATGAACAGGACAGCAGGCGCCGTGAAGGCCATGTCATTCGCCGGGCTCGCCTCGCTCGCCGCAATCGCATTGAGCGGGTGCTCGAGCGGTATGGCGCCGGATGGCGACGGCACGGCCAGCGTCGTGTTGAGTCAACGAGCAGCGTCGGTGATCGGCGCCGAGGTGGGGTTGGCCGCAAACTCCGGAGCCGTGTCGCTCCACGACGTGGCGAGCATCGACATCATGATCACGGGAGTGCAGGCCCTCCGGCGCGGACCTGATGCCGACGGGGAAGGTGGTTGGGTGGATCTGGAGCTGTCTGCCGCCGCCCAGAACCCGATCGATCTGCTGTCGCTTCCTGGAAGCGGCATGGAGATCGCTGCCGCCGACCTTGCCGCCGGCGAGTACGGCAACGTCCGGATCCACTTCTCGGACGCGATGATCTCATTGAACAACGACGTGTCGGTGGGACAGAGAACCTTCGCCGCCGCCGACAACCCGCATGGATGCAAGGTTCCGAGCGGCGCTCAGACCGGCGTCAAGATCCCGACCGCGGGCTTCGTGGTTGGCGACGCCGGTGAGGAGACGGTGGTCATCGAGTTCGACCCGGCGCTCTCCGTGGGAACGATCGCGGCCACGGGCGCGGGCCTTCTCATGACGCCGGTTCTGACGGAACGAGGGGGCGCGTAGGGTCGCTGATCCTTCCAAACCCAGGTCGGGCAGTGAAGGGCGTCCACACCAGGCTCGACTCGCTCGCGCGTCAAAACTCGGCCGTGAACGTGCGCGAGCACACGCCCGTACCCGCCTCGCAGACTCTGAACTCGAACGGACCCCGATCTCCGCGCGGAAGATCGTCCGTGTGTGCGCCGTCGTTGGAGGTGGTGACGATCCGCTCGCCGCGTCGGTAGACGTCGATGGTGGCGGAGGTCGCGCCGGACCATTTGAGGTCGGCCTTCTGGCCTTCGCCCGGGACCTCGTACAGTACCACCGACAGCGTAATCTCCCGAGGCGTGTCGAGCCGGTACTGGGCGAAAAACACGTCGCCGAGGTTCTCGCACGCGGCCCAACCCTCTCCATTCTCGCCATCGCCAGTGAAGTCCGCGGTGAGCTGGATCGATCCGCTTACGTAGACGGCCGCCTCGGTCGGGGAGAACGCCACCGCGTTCGCCCAGTCGTTCCCGGGACCCGGAGCGGTCCAGACGCGCTCGAGCCTCCCGTCTTCGGCCGACAGGATGAGGATGGCGAGGTCCGTCTCCTCGTTCACGTGCTCGGGGGCTTCCAACCGCGTCTCGGGCACGCCGTCCTCGTCGAGATCGCGAAGCCCGTGGTAGTTACCCGAGAGCGCGATACGATCGCCCTTGATCGCCAGATCTGCGGGGCTCTCCAACGCGTAGGACCGGACCCACCTCAGGTCGCCCTCCGGGGAGTAGCGCGCGACCACGGCACCCGAGGGTCCCCCCTTCGGCTCGACGTCCGCCTTGCCATCCCCATCGAAGTCGGCGGGCCCGAAAAACTGCTCGAACGGGCCGCCCACCATGCTGCCGACGAACAGGTCGCCATCCGGGCCGAAAGTGGGGACGCCCGCACCCCCGCCGACCGTCCACGCGTCGAGAAACGTGCCGTCCCGGTCGAACCGGGCGACGAACCCGTCGCGGTCCCGCGGGGCCGGCAGGTCGGTGACGCCGTCCCCGTCGAGGTCGGCCGCCACCTCGAAGTACCCGATCACGAACAGCTCGCCGGACGGTGCAAGCACGACCTGGTGGGCGAAAACGGGTGGGACCGCCTCCGGCGTCGGCGCGCCGGGCCCGAACATGCGCGTCCATCGAACGGCTCCGTCCGCGCCGTAGGACACGAGGCCGGAAGAGCGCGCTCCTGTCACGCGGAACTCGCCCCCCCGGTCGTCGAGCGGGAAGGTGCCGCCGCCGGTGGCGACCAGGTAGGCGTTCGCCTCGCCATCGCTCGCGAGACCGTAGATGGCGTCGCCGCCGCCGGGTCCGCCGAACACCCTCGCCCACACCACCGATCCCTCGCCGTCGTAACGCGCGATCCACGCGTCGTTGCCTCCCGCTCCAGCCAGCGTCGGACCGTCCTCGAACGACAGCGATTCCGCGAACGCGCCCGACGCGTAGGCCCCACCCCGGCCGTCCGCCGCGATCCTCGACTCGGCTCGATCCGCGGGATTGCTTGGGGTTCGCGTCCAACGCAGCCGGACCCTGTCGTCCGTCGGGCCGCGGCTCAGCTTCATGAAAAAGGAGTTGCGCGCCCCCACATACGCCGTCGCCCCCGACTCGATGTCCACCACTCCGTCGTAGTCCATGTCGAGGCCGCCGTGGCTGCCGGCCAGGAACACCGTGCCGTCGGCGTCGATCGATATGTCGTTCACGCCGTCGGCCGAAACAGGCCCGTTGAGGGCCCAGAACCATTCGAAGCCGTCGGCCGCCTGCGTGGCGGAGCCACCCGAGCTCGCCTGTGCCGACGCGGTGAGGCTAATGGGCGCGGCGAAGGCAGTGCTCATGACGGGGGAGTCGGCGAACCCCACGAGCGCGGCCGCGCCGAAGACGAGCGTAAGCGTTGGAGTCCTCATCCTTCGCCTCCGTTGGATGGCAGGTGTCGCTCCCGGAGAGTCGCTGCCTCGACCGCCGGAGCGTGCCTCGTTCAGCGCGTCCGCCAGCACGTCATCGGGACGGTGAGCGTTTGAGGCCGCGACCCAACCGTATATAGCGGCTATACGACGGTCCCACCGCCATCCCGGTCGGCTGGTATCCTAGCAGGCTGACACCGGATTCTCGCTCGTCGGGAACAGCGCCGACAGCCAGGGCTCCCACCGCTCCCGCACCTCTGCCACCGCTCCGGTGTCGAGGCCGTAGGTGGACAGCGACAGGTAGAGGAAGTTGTTGTCGCCGATCTGTTCCAGTGTGGCGCCGAGCAGCGCGTTGTTGAGCCCGTCGACGGTGATCAGCAGCCGGTAGGGCGGATCGATCATCACGACCTTCCCCGCCAGCTCCAATCCCGCGCCGGTCTGAGCGCGGTACGACTCGCCCGCACTCGGAATCTCCGGCATCCCGAGGCCCCCGTCACCGGTCAGCGTCGTCCACGCCTCGTCGCAGCCGGCCGGCAGCGGGACCATCGACACGATGTGGTCTCGCGGTCGGCCCGGGTGGTGCTC
>CAZJXR010000156.1:1967-7351 GCA_964550085.1 uncultured Gemmatimonadota bacterium | reverse complement strand
GCACTTCCGGGGCATTGACGCCCGGTACAGTCTCAATATAATAGAAATCGATCTTCATCGTGCTAGGCGTGCCGTCGCCGGGCCCTGATCTCCTTGTCTCCTCGGCAGAGGGACCGGCCGCCAACCGCCATGGTATCCGCCCCGGGATCGTTTCACCCGGCCTGAGGATGCGGCAGCGCCCGGTGACGCCGTCTATCTCAGAATGGCGCCGTCAACGCCGCTCCCAGGAGGCACCGTATGTCCCGCACCATCGTGGCGCCCTTGCGCCAAGTCGGGATCCCCACGCGACGCAGGCGCATGGGGCGTTCCCTCGCTCCCCATGCCCTTCTCCTTCTGCTGGCCCAGCTTACCGCCTGCGGCGACAACGAGCCCCTCGAGCCGACGGGACCCGAACCGGGAACCGGGTTCCTGGTCGTCGACGTTTCGACGGAGGGCGCGGGACTGGATTCGGACGGGTACACGGTCACCATCGACGGGACGCTGAGCCGTAGCCTCAACCGCAACGGCACCACTACGTTCACCAGGCTGACGCCCGGCGCCCACTCGCTCGCATTGTCCGGAGTGGCGGCGAACTGCTCGGAACAGTCGGGTAGCACCCGTACCGTCGAGGTTACGGCCGGCACGACCACGCGAGCGGAATTGACCGTCCTCTGCGTGCCTACCATCCAGGTCAGCGTCCATTCCAGCGGCCTCAGCTCCGACCCGGACGACTACCAGGTTACTGTTGACGGTGCGCTTCCGAGGACGCTGCCATCGCGAAAGGATGGAACGGTCATGTTTGGCGAGCTGGCGGCCGGTGACCGTCAGGTTCTTATCACCGACGTGGCTGATAACTGCACAGTTCAGGAGTCCGACTCACGCGTGGTTACGGTCGCGTTCGGATCGACGGCCGAGGCGTCGTTCGAGGTACGCTGCGTCGTCGCCATCGGTCAGCCGATCGTGTTCAGCGAGAACGGCGCGATCGTACTGGTTGTGCCGGGAGCCGAAAGCGCGAGCCGTATTGGCCCCAAAGGGTTCGACCCGGCCTTGTCGCCCGATGGCCAGAGAGTCGCTTTCACTTCCGAAGGAGACATCTGGGTCGTGAATGTCGACGGTTCCAACGCCGTCAACCTCACCAAAAACGCGGTGGCCGAGAACGCTTTTCCGGCGTGGTCTCCGGACGGGACAAGGATCGCCTTCAGCACCGGAGGCGATATCTGGGTGATGGGGGCGGACGGGTCGAATCCGGTAAACATCACCGGCGACCCGGATGGCTTCAACGTTGAGCCTGCCTGGGCGCCCGACGCCACCCGGATCGTCTACAGCCGACTACTGCCGGATGACTTTTTCGGCTTCGTGAATGGGACCATCCGTGTCGTGAATGCGGACGGCACGAGCCCAACGGATCTAACCGAAGTTGGTCCCTATCTGAGTCCGGCGTGGTCCCCCGACGGGCAAAGGATCGCTTTTTCCGACGGGAGCGTTGTGATGCTGATCGATGCTGACGCTCCGAGTGGAACGAGCCCCTTACCAATCGGGGAGGGAGCAGATCCGGCCTGGTCTCGCGACGGAACTGCCCTCGCGTTCGTCCGGAACGTGCGAGGCGCCATTCCTTTGGTGGGGTCGGAGTTCACGAATATCTGGGTGATGGGAGCGGATGGGTCGAACCCGGTGCCCCTCACAAACGACAATCAGATGCGATCGCGGCACCCGACATGGGGCCCGTAACGTCAGTGGTAATCTCCGCCCCGAGGGGCCTTGCTCAAAGCGGGCCCCTGGCGGCGGGGCAGGCAAAACTCCGCCGACTATCAGCCTGCCAGCTTCCGGGCTGCACCCCGAAGCCCCGCCAAGGCTCCGAAGCTCCTCACGGAGGGTGCGCTATCGGCGCGCCTGATCGACCATCGCCAGCGTCTCTGCGATTACCTCCCGAAGGTCTGCCACCTCGCCCAGCGCGAAGCGAAACATCTGAAGACGTGATGCAATCCCGTTGTGGAGTTCGCCGTCGCGGGTAAGTGCACTGTGGAGATTGGCGTGTTCCACTGCGCCGCCGGCCCAAGATAGTTCCAGTAGTGCGGCATCTGTGCTGGAACGGCTGCGAGATCGCGGGCCGATAGCGACCGCTCCAGCATAGGACGGAGGCGAGTCAGGGAGTAACTCAAGGCGTCCCCATGGTGCTCTCCCCACGAACCCGGGGCGTTGACCCGGCCCAACGACGACGTGCATTCCTGACCTCGTCTGGTCGCGCCTATCGCCCTTTTACTCGGAACGGTCGGAACCGGCTGCCTCGTCACCTCTCATCAAGAGCCTCTCGGTAAAGTCGAGCCGCTCTGACAGCGCGGACATCTCTTCTTGAAACGTGAGAAGCTCCTCCCGCATCACATGCACCTGATCCGCCAGTTGATGGGAGCCTGCCTGGCCGGCGGTCCTGGCCTCGATCTGGCGAATACGATGGAGCAGGTAGGCGAGGATACTTATCAGCGCCGTGCTGCCGATAACGGCGGCGAATATGATGAGCAGGGCTGTAAGACTACTGATCACTTGCTCCTCCCTGCTGCGTCGCTGGGCGCAAGCTTGTGTGAGCGGTCCGGCGCAGGAAGCAGAGGTCGGCGCTCGAACCTGCACCGAGTATGAACGTCGTGGGACGAGTGATCACATCCGATTGCGCACTTATTGCGCACGGCAAGGGCGAGAAGTTCCGTAAGTCTATGCGCCCGGAGGAATTCGAATCCCCAACCTCCTGATCCGTAGTCAGGTGCTCTATCCAGTTGAGCTACGGGCGCAGCTTTGCACCTCTGATCCAGGACGGCGATCGCATCCCGGAACGGACGAAGGCTGCGTGCCGCTCGCGGTCCTTCGCGCCGTCGCTCGCGCTCGGCGCGCGATCGCCGAGTGCCCAGGAGAGGATTCGAACCTCCACGCCCTAAACGGGCACCAGCCCCTCAAGCTGGCGCGTCTGCCAATTCCGCCACCTGGGCACGACGCGTCGACGGAGGCAACCGGTCGCCTGCTAGTTTCCAGTTAACAGGGGGCGCCGTCCGCGACGAGTCGAGTGCTCGGGGGGGGAGTCGAACCCCCACGGGATTTAAACTCCCACAGGATCCTGAATCCTGCGCGTCTGCCAATTCCGCCACCCGAGCGCGGGTCCGTCACTTTGGCCCGAGAACACATACCCCCGTTCGAGGAACGGGGGTTCGGTTCGGCCGCTACGGCCGAGGTCGGGCGTTGCGACGGGGCTACCAATCTACCGTCGACATCGGACCGCGCAACACTGACCGGCGGGTCGCTCGGCGAATCGACCGGGGGACCGTGGCGGACGCCGGACGATCCGTTTACCCGAGGGTCAGTGGATCGGCTCGTCGTCGGCGTCGGGAGTCCAGAGCGTCTCCCACTCGGCCAGTTTCTCTTTCTCTCGCTTCAGCGCCTCGCGCACGATGCGCCGCGACTCCTCGAGCTCGCGGGACTGTGCCTCGTCCTTCGGGATCAGCTTCTCGACGCTGCGGATCTCGTACGCGAACATCTTCTGCCGCAGGTCGCCGAGGATCTTGAGCAGGCGCGGGATCTCGTCGAGCAGTTTGCCCTCCTGCTCCAGCCGCCGGATCAGTGTCGCCAGCCGCACGATGTCGCGTCGCAGTCGATCCCCGCCGATGTTGTCGTATTTGCCCATCGCAGCCTCAACGTCCGTACGGCGCGTGCCCCGTCATGTTCCGAGCCGTCAGCTCACCAGAGCCGGAGCGGCGCGCCGCCCGGCTCTTCGTCCCGTCGGCACGAGGCGGATGTGGGCATCGACCGCCACCCCGCCCTCTTCCAGGGCCAGGAACGGATTGATGTCGAGCTCGCCGATCTCGTCGAAGTCCCCCACCAGTTGCGACACGCGCTGGAGCACCTCCACGATCGCCTCGATGTCGGACGGCGCTTCGCCGCGTATCCCCCGCAGCAGCTCGACGCTCCGGATCGAGCCGACCATCTCCTGCGCGTCGATGTCGGAGAGGGGCTGCAACCGAAAGGTCACGTCGTGGAGCACCTCGGTATAGATGCCGCCGAGCCCGAACATGATGAGCGGACCGAAGGACGGGTCGTGGGTCACGCCGATGATCGTCTCCCGGCCCCCGCGCGCGTAGCTCTGCACGAGGACTCCCTCGATGCGCGCCTCGGGGGCCTCGGCGCGCGCGCGGACGGTCATGTCTCCGAACGCCTGCTCAACTTCCTCCGGCGTCCGGAGGTCGACGGCCACCCCGCCGAGATCGGTCTTGTGGGCGACGTCGGGGGAGTGGAGCTTGACCACCACCGGGAACCCGATCGCCTCCGCCGCCGCGACCGCCTCCTCCTCGCTCCTCGCGACCGTTGTGGTGATGGTCGGAATCCCGTACGCGCGGAGCAGCTCGAGCGCCTCGAACTCGGCGATCTGCTCCTCGCCGGCCGCGCGTACCCGGTCGATGATCGCCCGCGCGGTCTTCCGGTCGACGTCGAAGGTCCGCACCCGCCCGACGGGCCGCTCCAGCCACAGCCGGTAGCGGTTGAGGGCTGCCAGGGCGCGGACCGCCGATTCGGGGAACATGTAGGCCGGGATTCCCGCCTCGTGCAGCTCGGCCCGCCCCTCGGCGAACCCCGCCCGCCCCATCAGCACCGCCAGCAGCGGCTTGTGCGGAAGCTCCTGCTTCACCTCCACGATCGCCCGCGCCACGTCCACCTGTCGGATCGTAATCGGAGGCACGAAGGCGGCGATCGCCCCATCCACGTTGGGGTCGGCGAGCACGGCCCGCAGCGCCACCTGATAGCTGGCGGGCGTGGCCGAGGCGATCATGTCGACCGGGTTCCGCACGCTCGCCTCTTCGGGAAAGGCGGCGCGCAGGGTGGCCAGGGTGGGCTCGGTGAGCTCCACCACCTCGAGCCCCAGCGACTCGCACGCGTCGGCGATGATGATGCCCGGCCCACCCGCGTTGGTGACGATCGCGATGCGGTTGCCCTCGAGCGGCGGCACGTCGCCGAACGCCATCGCCACGTCGAACAGCTCCTCGACCGTGCCCACCCGGATCACGCCGCACTGGGCGAGCAGGGCGTCGGTGGCGATGTCGAGGCCGGCGAGGGCGCCGGTGTGCGATGAGGCGGCGCGAGCCCCGGCGTGCGTCCGCCCCGACTTCACCACCAGGATCGGCTTCTCGCGGGTCACCCGGCGCGCGAGTCGGGTGAACTTGCGCGGGTTTCCGAAGCTCTCGAGGTACATCAGGATGACGCGCGTGTCGTCGTCCGTCTCCCAGAACTCGAGCAGATCGTTGCCGCTCACGTCCGCCTTGTTGCCAATCGACACGAAGTGGTGGATGCCGATCCCGAGCTCGCTGGCGTAGTCGAGGATGGTGACGCCGAGCGCGCCCGACTGGCTCAGGAAGCTGGTCGTTCCGGGAGGAGGC
>CAZJXR010000156.1:0-1957 GCA_964550085.1 uncultured Gemmatimonadota bacterium | reverse complement strand
GCGTGGTCACCCGACGGGGCGAAGGTCGCGTTCATGGAGACGTCAAACGCGTTGCTGATCAGGCCCATGCAGTTCGGCCCCACCAGCCGCATCCCGTGCTCACTCGCTCGCCGCACCAGCTCGCGCTCGCGCTCCACCCCCTCGCCGCCGATCTCCCGGAAGCCGGCCGAGATGATGGCCGCAGCGCGGATGCCCTTATGCCCGCACTCGTCGATCACCTCCAGCACGTGCTCCTTCGGCACCACCACGATGGCCAGGTCCACCTCGTCGGGGATGGCGCTGACCGCCGGGTAGGCCGGCACCGAGTGGATGGCGCGAGCGTGCGGATTGACCGGGTACACGACCCCGGTGAAGCCGTGCTCGAGGAGATTGTGCACGATCTGGTACCCGATCGTGCCCGGACGGCGACTGGCCCCGATGACGGCGACCGAACGGGGCGAAAAGAAGTTGGCGAGCGAGGAGCTGTGTCTGGCCGATGACGGGCGATTCATCGTGGAATCATGGCGCGCTCGCGGGTCGGTGTCGAGTCCCGGGCCCGACCACGCGACCGACAGGCAGCGGACCCCGGCGGGCGACTTGACCCTCCGGCAGGGCGCGGATTACGCTGCGGCATGACGGGCAGCAGCGTCGAGGACGCGGCCCGGGTCGCGATCTGTGATTACGGGCGGGCTCTGTACCGCGCCGGTTTCATTGCCGGGCACGCCGGTAACCTCTCGGTCCGCCTCGATGAGGCGTGGCTGCTCGTCACCCCGCGCGGGAAGCACAAAGCGCGGCTCGGCCCGACTGACATCATCCGGGTGCCGCTCGAAGGCGATCCGGGACCGCTGCTCGAGCCCGCCGTCACCACCGAGCTGCCGCTCCACCGCGCCTGTTATCGGGCGAACGACTTCGTGCGCGCCGTCATCCACTCGCACGCTCCGGCCCTCACCGCGGCAGGAATCCGCGGTCTTCACGTCGGCAGGCAGCTGCCCGAGATCGAGACGGAGCTGGGCCACTTCGAGCGCGTGCGCTACGCGCCGGGGGGGAGCGAAGAGCTCGGGGAGGCGGTGGGGGAAGCGGTGCGAAGCGGCGGCATGGTGCTGCTGCTCGAGAAGCACGGCGCGGTCACCCTCGGCTCGAGCCTCGAGGAGGCGTTCGAGAAGATGGAGCTCGCCGAGCTCGCGGCCCGCGCCGTGGTCATGGCCCAGAAGTAGTCCGCACCCTTCTCACCGCGTCGAGCCAGCCGGCGTACAGCGCCTGACGCCGGGTCTCGCGCATGGACGGCTCCCACCGACGGTCGAGCTGCCAGTGGCTGGCGATCCCATCCTGGTCCGGGTAGAAGCCGGTCTCCAGTCCGGCCAGGTAGGCCGCGCCCAGCGCCGTCGTCTCGGTGACCACCGGTCGCTCGACCGGCAGGTCGAGGATGTCGGACAGGAACTGCATCGCCCAGTCGTTGGCCACCAACCCGCCGTCCACCCGGAGGGCCACCGGCTTGGCCGCCCCGTCGGCGATCATGGCGCCGAGCAGGTCGCGGGTCTGATAGGCGATCGCCTCCAGGGTGGCGCGGGCGAGGTGCGCCGGCCCTGCATCGCGTGTGAGGCCCAGCAACGCTCCCCGGGCATCGGCATCCCAGTAGGGGGCGCCGAGCCCAACGAACGCCGGCACCAGGTAGACGCCACCGTTGTCGTCGAGGCTGGCGGCCAGCGGTTCGGTTTCGGCCGCCGTATCGATCACGCCGAGACCGTCCCGCAGCCATTGCACGGCCGCGCCCGCCACGAAAATGCTTCCCTCGAGGGCGTATACGAGCCGATCGGCGATCCCCCATCCGATGGTGGTCAGCAGCCGGTTCCTGGAGCGGACGGCCGACTCCCCGGTGTTCATTACCAGGAAGGTCCCGGTGCCGTAGGTGCTCTTCATCATCCCGGGCTCGAACGCCGCCTGACCGAATGTCGCCGCCTGCTGATCGCCGGCCACTCCG
>CAZJXR010000155.1:0-7421 GCA_964550085.1 uncultured Gemmatimonadota bacterium | reverse complement strand
GGGTCTCCCGTTGCACCGTAAAGCTTGAACACGACCGGCCGCTCCAGCCACTCGCCGGCCCGCCCGGACTGGTTCAGACCGGCGACGAAAACACCACGAGCCGGGCCCGCAACTTCCTCAACCTCGGCCACGGCGAGCACCTCGCTCGAGGATCCCAGCAGGCTGACCGAGCGCGCCACAGCCAGCGTCGACGGCTCGATCTCGAACCGGACCGTGCCGCCCGACTCGGTCGTGTCGACCAGCAACGCCTCATTGGGGGGAAGCTCGGCTGAGCCGCGCGGGTCGATGCGGAGGGAAACCTCGGCCCCCGGCACCGCGTTGCCGAACCGGTCGCGAACCGCCGCCCGCACCTCGGTCGGCTCGGCCCCGGTGACCTCGATGGAGGCGGGACGAAGCTCGCCTCGTGTGGGCGGTCCCGCGGCGACGATTACCAGCAGCTCGGCCGTCCCCTCGAGCAGGGCGTGCTCGGCCTCGAGCCGGAGGCGATAGGAGCGCGCCGCCGTGCCGGCGGGAATGCGGAAGTCGGCGACCCCTGCCGCGTCGGTGGTGGCGACGACCGGTGTCGGCGCTCCGCCGCGGATGTCGCCGCTCCCGGCGACGGTCACCCGGATGCCTGCCGCGGGCGCCCCGTCGCGCTGAATACGGGCCGAGAACCGTGCCGTGCCTCCCGCCGGCGCGACGATCCGGGTCGCCGACAGCCTGACCTGCATGGCGTTCGATGCCCGGACGCACGATTCGATGGCCGCGATTACGTCGCTGCCGGCACCGAGGCTCTCGAGGTCGGCCAGGTCGGTCGGCGTCGGCTCGAAGGCGAGACAGCTGCGCTCCACGATGGCCACGATCTCCTGCGATGAATAGGTGTCACCGGCGATCAGGCGGACGAGTCCGCTTTTGCTCAGCGGAGTCGGGCCTTCGCCCTGCGCGAGGACACTCGTCGGCCACAGGAGGAGGATCGGGCAGACAAGAGCGGCGAGCGGGGGCGCGCGTCGCCCCGGGCCGCCGGGCGGGAATCGCGCCACAGCGACCGGCGACGCCTCGGCTCCGGGCGCCCTGGGCGACGAACCGGAACATCGAGGCGGGAGCCCAGTTGAGACATGGCTTCGAAGGTGCAGCATTCAGTACCACTCCGGCGGCAACTTCTCTGCCAAATCTAGGACGGCGGGCCCTTCCCCCCAAGTGTCCTGCGTGGAGGAGGGGCGCCAGACGAGGCGCTGGCCCACAGAACGTTGGTTGCGCGCCGCGGTCGATGCGCCCCCGCATCGGTGGACGGACGGGGGCGAAAAGGTGCAGGTCTTAGATTGGAGCGCGGCTAGAGGCGAACGAGTGCCCGACGGAAGATCCGCCGCAGGATCCGCTGCAGCTGCTTGAAGAGCCACACCACGACGACACTGAAGATGATCTTGCGCATTCGCGTCCTTTCGCCAGCCTGTCTCCCCCCCGGCCGCATGCCTCGCGCGAGCACGGGGTGGGTCGGGCGCTTCCACTGAGCCTCACTACGCGACGAATCACGGAAAGGTTTTTTTGCCCGTCCTCCCGTTGCTGAGTCTCCGAACCTCTTCTACCTTGGTGCGGGATCGTTCCAACTTCCACACAGCGTCCAAACCGAGAGGCTCCAACGCGCAGCAGCCGCGGTCGCAGCGGAGCGACGCGCCTTCATTCCATCCCGGGTCGCGGTCCCCGCACACACTCAGACGCAGCAGGAGGACACATCGATGAAAAGGTTGCTCACCCTGGCGGGCGTTGCCGCGCTTGTGCTGGCACCGACCCAGGCCAACGCGCAGCGCAGCGTGTTTTTCGGTCCGCAGCTCAACTGGGGCGACGATGCCGACTTCGGCATCGGCGGACGAGTGCTCGTCGACATCCCGGGGAGGTTTCCGCTGTCGATCATCGGCTCGTTCGACTACTTCTTTCCCGATGAGGATGTTGCCGGGGTCGACCTTACCTACTGGGAGATCAATGGCAATCTGGTTTACAACTTCGCCATCGCCAGCGCGCCGACTTTCACGCCGTACGCGGGAACGGGGCTGAACATCGCCTATTTCAGCACCGACGTCCAAACCACCGTCGGCCAGGTGGGCGACTCGGAGACCGACCTCGGGCTTAACTTTCTAGGCGGCGGTCGGGTTCAGGTGGGGTCGATCGCTCCCTTCTTCGAGTTGCGGATCGAAGCCTGGGGTGGCGAGCAGTTCGTGATCACCGGCGGGGTTCTGTTCTAGCCGCCCGATCCGGGGATCGCCAATCGGAGGGGTGGCAGAACGGCTAATGCACCGGTCTTGAAAACCGGCGCCCGCGAGGGCATGCGGGTTCGAATCCCGCCCCCTCCGTTGAACTTACGGGATTCCGTCCGGTAGCTCGCAGGGGGTGCACCCCAAACTGCATCCCGTTGGGTACCCTGCCCGGCGACGGGCGGTTGCGCTCACGCGGCGGCCTCCGCACCCTCGGCCGCTCCGAGCCGTTCCCCTGACGCTAGAATTTGAGCGTTGTAGGCGTCCCGTATCGTAAGTCGCGCTCGCCGCTCCGTCCGGCACAGGGCGGGGTACTGTCTTTATGAAACTTGCCGTTGAGGCAGGCTGCTACGCGCGCGTTCAACCTTCTTGGTGGTCCGGGTTGAGTTAGCTCTGCGGGAACGCTGTCAAGATCGACATCAGGCGTCTTCATGAGCTTGCCGGTCGTCAAAAGTACGGGTGGCTGATTCGGATCTTTGAATGATTTCCAGCAGTGCGCCTCGGCAACTTTGATCCAGCATTTTGATTCAACGCAATAACCGAACGGCCCCTTATTCTTGGGAATGGCGCTCGGCACTTTGCCCTTGCAGTCGCTTTGCTGCGTACAGACGCCGCCGAGGGGATGCTCGATGAGAACGCAGGCGCCGCCAATGCTGTCCGTTTCAATGCCGTCCTTATCGCTAACCATGCGAAAGTACCCAGCTGCCATGCCTTGAGACACCGTAACAACATCGAGCGCTTCGATCGCCCGGCACTTCTTGAAAACACATGCAAACTTACCGATACCGAAGTAGGTAATGCTCGCGATCAGGATCACAATCGCCGTCAGGGGAACGGCGATCTTCCAGTCGAGCCTGCCCGGTTTGCGCTCTAGTTTTGGCTCAGGAACGGGTGTGTCGTCCGGTGGCATTCTGCAGTACTCGCAATCGTTGAAGCGGTCCTAAAACCTGCCGGGCGCGTGCGTCATACTCGTCCCACATCTGAGATCGCATCGCCGCTATCGGTACGCGGTTGACCTCCACCGTCGTGTAGTAAGCGGCAATCGCCCTCCGCAGTGCTGGATCCCGTTTTGGAAGCCTCGCCGCTGAGGTCTCGGCTACTCACCAGAAGCCAGCCACTGCTCAAGCTCAGCCCTCAGTCCCAGCGCCGCGGTCCGCATCCCCGCGAGCCCCGCCCGGCTGTTGATGGTCTGGTACAGGACCTCGCCAGCCGCGATCTCGAGCTCCGGGAATGCCCTCAGAGCTGCGATCAGCTCCTCCACGCTCGGGGCCTCGGCGGCTTCGATCGCGTCGGAAGTGATACCCTGGCCAAAGCTTTCCGGCCAAAACTGCAGCACGCCCAATCGTTCACCGGGTCCCAGCACGTTCGCGACGCGCGCATCATACTGGGCCCAAATCCGATCTCGCATGTCTGCGAGCGGTATGCTGATCCCTTCCACCGTTGCGTAGTAGGAGGCGATCGCCCGCCGCAGCGCCGGGTCTCGGATCAGGCGGAGATTCCCAGTCGACCTCAGATCGTCGATCGTGTTTCGCGTGATGGAGGGGAAATACTGCCAGCCGGCGGTCTCCACCGCCGCAACCAGATCGGCCGCGTTCTCTGTCGGTGGCGATCCCTCGTACAGCGCGAGTACGGTCGCTGCAGCGGCTTCCTGTCTGCGCATCCACGCCTCGGTCGAATCGAACTGAGCCAGGTCGGCTTCGAGATCGATCACGAGCGACTCCAGGTACTCGACTTCCAGTTTCGCGTCCGCACGAGCTGCCCGGATCTGATCCACCCACAGAGCCACCAGGACTCCGACGACGATGACGAAGAACTCCCCGAGCAGAAAACGCCAATTAATACGGGTCGACATGCTCGCTGCGACTCCCCAGCCGTATGGACTGCCCACCGGTGACTGCACAGTGCACCCTAAATTGCACCCTGAGTGCGGGAAAAGCGACGGACTCCCGGGGACCGTGACGGAAAGCGCGTTGCCGTAAGTGTGGCAGATGAGTACACTTCCGGAACACGGGGATCACGGCGCCCCACGCTGATTCGGCGGCAAGAGACGGGTCGGATGACTTCCACTGAACCCCAGGTCCTCGAGCTCGACCGCATCATTTCGGGATCGCCCGAGGATGTCTACGACGCCTGGCTGGACCCGCGGCAACTGCGGGTCTGGTTCTGCGGGGGCGACACGCACGTGAGCGCCGTGGACGTCGATCCCCGCATCGGTGGGACGTATCGGATCGTGATGAGCGACTCGCGGCGGGACTGGGAGCACACGGGAAGCTATCTCGATCTGGACCGCGGCGAGCGACTGGTCTTCACCTGGCGGTCGCCGATCACGCGGGGAGATGAAACGCGGGTCACGGTCAGCCTGACGCCCGAGCCCGACGGCACCCGTCTGCAACTCGTCCACGAGCAGCTCGCCCGGGCGGCAGTCGAGGGCCACCGAAGCGGCTGGTGGGAACTGCTCGAGAAGCTCGACGGACTGCTGGCTTCGCTCGCTTCTGGTGACGACCCGGCCACCGAATGACTGGCCCCGCGCGATCGGCCACGGGATAGCCGGTCGCCCGGGTTTGTGCAGGGGGGATGATGGCGCACCGGCCGTGGCCCGGCTTACTGGCTGATCGAGCCGGTCGTGGCCCGGCTTACTGGATGATCGGGCGTCCCGGAGTGATCCACGTCGGATCGGCCGCATCGGACCCGACCTCTCCGCCGAGCCGCAGCTCGAGATCGCTGCCCCTGCCATCCGCCGCCACGTCACCCGTGCCCTCGTCCAACCGCCAGTAGGCGGCCAGGCCGGGCTCGTCACCCGACAGTTGTCTCCCGGTCGCGCCGGCGATCTCGGCCGCCGACCGCTCGACGCGCCAGATGCGAACCTCGTCTATGGCGCCGGCGTAGTGGCAACAGGCGAAGCTCTCTGCATAACCGAGTGTGAGTGGGGTGGTCGAGATCTGGGGGGTGTGCAAACCCGTGAACAGGTTGTCTAGGACGCCGTCGATGTAGATTCGAGCCGCGCCCGCGTTGAAGGTGACGGCAACGTGCTGCCAGCGGCCGGGGCTGAGAACCGCGTTGCTGGAGCCGGTGGTGTTCTTGGGATGCTGCCGGGTCGACACTTGGAGGCGGCCTCCCCGGATATAGACGGCGTACGAGCCGGCCAGTCCGGTGCCCCACTTCGACACCAGGTGCTGTTCGGACGCGAGCGGCCCTCGGGGGCGAATCCACGCCTCGATCGTCCACTCGTCTCCGAGATCGAGCGCCGGCGCATCGCCGGCGCTGGCGTGACTCGTGCCGTCGAAGCGGAGCCCGGCGATCGACACATCCCCGCATGCGACGAGGAAGGTGGTCCGTCCGGCAGCGCTGGCCTCGACGCGCACGACGCGCGGATTCTCCCCCTCCACCGTACAGTTGCTCGACACCCCGGTGAGCTCCACGCTCACCGGACCCGTGGGTAGGTCGGTCACTTCGAGGGAGTCGTTCGTCTCCACCGGTAGGGCGGCGGCTCCATCGATGACCAGTCCGTAGCCGTCCGCATCGATGCGCGCCCCTCCGGTCGATGTGTGGACGACGAGCCGGCCGAAGTCGCTCTCCGGCCCGGCCGCGGGCGAGCCCGAGCAGGCCGCTCCGACCGTCCATGCGGCGAGCAGGGCAACACCCGCAGCCCGGCGCGATGTGCGCCGCCGGTAGCGCCGCCACCGGCGGCGGGGATCCGACGCCGAGACGCCGGTTTCCGCCGCAGAGACCCGGCGTTTCGGCGGTCCAACGAGGGGGCGCTGTTCTCCGCCGGCCGCGGAGCCTATCATTCGTGGGTCAATCACGCAGCGGACCATTTCCGACTTCCCGAGGTCGACTGACGCATGCCCCCGAGCATCGCGTGGACAGAATGGCACTTGACGCGCCGAGGCTGGCAGCCGGGCTCCTGGCAGGGTGAGCGAGGCAGCTCCAGCGATTCGCCGCCCTCGACCCGAGTGAAGACCTGCATCTACTACGAGATCATGAGCGACGTGCATCAGGTGCTGGACCACGGCGTGCAGACCGTGTGGGTCCAGAATACGACTCGCGCGGCCTGGTTGGAAAAGAAGTTCGGGCCGTGTCCGAGACGACTGCACGAGCTCGCGGTCCCGGTGCGCTGAGGCTCCGGTTCCCCCCTTACCTTCGGCTCTTTCTCTTCAGCTCTTTCGGCGCTTCCTGCGTCGCGCCTTCACCAGCTCAAAAGGATCGGGACCGGTGCCGCATTCGGGACGCGGGGGTCGGACGGGCTCGGGGGGACCTGGAAGCCGCGGCTCGCACGGTGGCTTCGGGAAGCGCAACGGGCGCTTTCGATCGCGGGGTGCTGTGGCTCTGTTTCGCTTTGACATCGGTTGCTAACTCCGCTCACTCTCGGCGTCGCCGGGCGAGGCCCTTTGCTCGTCGTGGCACGCGTCTTTCAAAACCGTGTCGATCTCTTCCCAGCGCTCGTACTCGATCACCAGGGTCGGGATCTTGGCGCGCGGCTCGGACCATCCGTCCGGCGTGCTGCGGACGATGAGGAAGGAGTCGGAGCCCGCATCGAAGCTGCCCACTCGTACGCTCGGGTCCGGGCACACCTGGCGCAGACGTCCCTCGAGCAGGTCACGTAATCTGGGGTCTTCGGTGCGAGACATCGTCTCCTCCGGTCGCTCGGCTCGCGTCCTCAGCTCCGGACGCGCGGCACGTCGCGCGGGCGCCGCACGCGGACCATAATAGTGCTCGGTCGCCGCGTTCGCACACGAGCACACAACCGGAGCGCGTTCCGGGAGGGTGGGCGCCCGGCGTGGCGCGATCCATCACTCCCGTTCGATCGCCTCCCGCACCGTCCACATGCAACGGCTCCAGCCCTGCGGTCGGATGCACACCCTCGAAGCCGTGAGCCCGTGCCGCTCGTCGACCCGAACCCGCATGCCGGCCGGGAGCTGTCGGCAGGTCGGTCGCTGGCTCTCGAGGAACCGGGCCACGGCGGCCGGCGTGGAGTCCTCCGTCACGCGCTCCCACGAGTCGATCTGGTCGAGCCGATTGCAGGCGATCGGTCCCGGACTCGTGGTGGCAAAATAGTAGCCGCTGTCCAGCTGCTGGCCGACCGGGATTTCGCTGGCAGGCCGGAGCTGCTGGAGAGTCAGGTATCCCAGCATGCACACCAGGGCAGCGATCATGGCGACAATCCACTTGCCGGTCGCCATCGTCAGCCTCCTCGCA
>CAZJXR010000154.1:0-7739 GCA_964550085.1 uncultured Gemmatimonadota bacterium | reverse complement strand
AGTTCGATCACCGATGGCGGGTCGACACGTTCACGGAGCAGCTCCACCAGCACCGCGGTTGCTCGCCGTGGGTCGGCCTCGAGCAAGCGGCGCAAGGAGGTCAGGTCGTTCTCTCGTCCGGTTGGGAGAAGCAAGCCGATGAACAGCCGCGGCGAATAAAGTGCCGTGACCTCCGAACGGATCGCTGCCGCGACCTCCGCCGAGCACCCCGGCGCTTGGCTGATGGTGCGACACTCGAGGATCCAACGCGCGATGTCGTGCCATCTGCCCGATGCGGCGAGGGACTCGAGGGCGCGAATGCCATCCTGGAGCCGGGCGCGCGCGCCGTCGGCACTGGTTTCATACGAGAGCAGTGTGCTCAGACAGCGCAGCCGCCCGACCTGGGGGTCGTCCTCGCCGATCTCGCGGCTGATGGTCGCGAGGCGCTCCTCGACTTCCGGCGTGAGGGCTAGATCGAACCCCCGGAAGCGGCGCAGGTCGCGATGATGCCCCCGCTCCACTCGGATCCCTTCACCCCTGCGGCCGGCGATCTGGCCCGCGGCGGGCTCGCCGTCCGAGGGGCTCTCCGCCGCTGCCACCAGGCGGTTGCTGGCCAGCTCGTAAATGCGTTCGGCACGTTCGGCCGGCAGGTCGAGATGCTCGACCGTCACATCGAGGCGGTCGAGCGCCGCCTCCAGTGTCGGTGGGTCGCCGGCGTTGTCGGTTGCACTAAGGGCGATCGCCAGCTCCCGGTCCGGCAGGTGTCGCAGGACGGCCGCTTCGGCACGTCCTTCGAGTACACCGGGCAGCACCTGTTGTCGGAGGAGTTGCACCCGACGTTCGGGTGCGAGTTGGAGAAGCGAGGCTGCGAGACGCGCCAGCATGCGCTCTCGAAACGAGCCATCGAGCACCGCGAACAGACTCGCCAACTCGCGAAAGTTCTTCTCGAACGCGAGCGAGCGTGACCGTCGGGCAGCAGCGCGTCCCGCCAACTGCTCGAGCACGAGGGCGAAGCCCGAAGGATCTTCGAGAACGAAGGCGAGGTCGACCATCGAGATGCGACAGATCTCGGAAGTCGGATCGACCAGCACCCACGCGCGTCCGGCCGGGTACAGGTATCCCGTGCCGCAATTGTCGCCGGCAGTGCCGTTGTCACAGGCGTTCGCGGCGGACCGACCGTAGTGTGCGATAAGCGTCAGCCGAGAGTCCGGGACATCGCGCAGATCCAGAACCTTGAGCAGGCGTACCGGTTCCAGCGAGATGTGCGGGCAACCACGGAGGGTGAGGACCTCTCGGCCGTGCGTCGTTTCCGGATCGTCTTCCCTCAACCCGGTGGCGATCTGTGCGGCGAACCGCAGGAGCTCGTCACGACCAGTCCTACGCGCGATCTCGACCGCCCCGACATTGAAGCGATGCAGGAGAGCGGCCAGCTCCGCCCCGAAGCGCTGGTTCGCCAGCAGCGGTTGGTCTCGCCACAGGATTTCCTCGCTCGTCACCCGCAGCCCGACAACGGCTGTTTCGGGAATCGCGGCCAGGCTCGCGTGGCAATCGTCCACCGCCTTCCGACAGAGAGGATTCGACGATGGGTAGCTGGCGACTGTGCGTAGCGCCTTGTAGAGAGTGGCAGCGAACGTCTCGACCGCGGCCAGGCCCTGAGGATCCGTCCGCCGATCGCCGCCACTTCGCTCGCCGTGGTCGGTGGTCGTTATGTCGCGCCCGTCGGCCCGCCTCATCCTGCGCCCTGTCTCGATGTGCCCAGGCGTCGGACCGGAAGGCCGGCGCCGACTCGCTCCCCGGGCAAGGCCCGGATCATCCGCACACCGGTTCTGACGCAAATCGAGGCACATCCGTCACTTGGATGGACGGGCCCGAGCCGAGGAGACCTCGGGTCACTCTCCGATGAACTTCACCAGCACGCGCTTGGGCCGGCGACCGTCGAACTCGCCGTAGAAGATCTGCTCCCAGGGGCCGAAGTCGAACCGACCGCCGGTGACGGCGACCACCACCTCGCGCCCCATAAGCTGGCGCTTGAGGTGCGCGTCGGCGTTGTCCTCGCCCGTCCGGTTGTGCGCGTAACGCTCCGGACTGGCGTCGAACGGCGCCAGGCCCTCCAGCCACCGCTCGTAGTCGGCGTGCAGACCCGGTTCGTCGTCATTGATGAAGACGCTCGCCGTGATATGCATCGCGTTGACCAGGCAGACGCCTTCCCGTATGCCTGCCCTCCGAAGCTCGGCCTCCACCTGTGAAGTGATGTTGACGAAGCCTCGTCGCTTCGGGAGCTCGAAGGTCAGATAGGCGGTGTGGGATCTCATGCCAAACTCCTAGCCGAACTGCACGATCATGAAGAAGAGAGTCGCGGCGGCCATGCAGGCGATGCCGATCACGGCCCACAGGCGGAGCGGGGCGCTCGGTCGCAGACTCGGTTGCGGGATCAACCGTGTCACGCAGTAATAGTTCAGCGCGTAAAGAATCGGAGCGAGCAGGAAGGAGGCGACGGCCGCGATGGTGACGAGCGTGACCGGATTACGGACCCACACGTTCTCGGCGACCGCGAGTGCAAGGCTGGTGAGCATGAAGCCCCAGTACAGGCGGTCGCGTCCTGACGGGGCAGTGACCGCGGTGCTCCGGATGCGGCGCACCGTTTCGGAGAAGGCGCGGGGGAAGCCGTCCAGCACTCCGTACGTGCTCGAGAACATGCCGAAGAAGGCGGCCAGCAGAAAGAACGGATATGCCCAGCCGCCCAGAACGTCCGTGTACAGGCGGGCGATCGTGATGGCGACCCCGGCCCCCTGGGGCACGGCACCGATCGGCCGCAGCACCTGGGCGCCGAGGACGACGAACAGGATGCCGAGCAGGAACGAGAGGGCGTAACCGATGCGCAGGTCGAGGAGCCCGACCCCCAACGTCCGTCCACCGGAGGCTTCGTCCCCCTCGATGTCGCTGGGGCTGAGGGCCGATTGCCTCCGCGCTCGTTCGCGCCACTCGACGCGCCGCTGGAGCGCCCACATGGAGTGCCATACGGAGACGTCGATGCCGGTGGGCATCCACCCCAGGATGGCCGCCAGCAGGACGACGGAGCCGGCGGGCACGGCGGGGACAAACAGCCCTCGCGCGGCGGAAGGGCCGGGCGGCACGGCGACGAAGGCGAGCACCGTCATCACCGCCAGGACGCCGAGCATGTACTTGCTGAGCGCCGAGAGACCGTCGAAGCCGCCCGACCACAGGAGCCCCGCTGCCGCCACGCCGAGCGCGGCGCTGAGCAGGGAGAGCGGCACGCCCGGGACGACGGCGGCGACCACGGCCGCGGCGACCCCTATCACCCCGGCGAGAACGGTGACTCCCTGCACGACTGTTCCGGCCAGGAACACCCACAGCGCCCAGCCGGCCGGGCCCGGCACCCGGCCGTACCCATCCAGCAGGCTCTGGTCGGTGGCCACCGCGTAGCGGGGACCGAACTCGAAGGCTGGATACTTGAAGATGTGACTGAACGGAATGACCCACAGGAGCGCGAAGCCGAAGAGCGCGCCGGCAGTGGGGGCAAGCACGAGGTGACTGGCGCCGATGGCCGTTGCCGCCATGACCAGACCGGGACCGATCCAGCGGACGGCGTCCAGCTTGCCGCTCCACGCGCTCCCCGTCTCCCGTGGTGCGCTCACTCTCTCTCGCTGACTATGCTCATTCGCTCTTCGCGTGGCCTCCCGCCGTCACCTCTGACCATCGGTTTGCGGCCGGCGCGGGCGCGGCGCGTTATTGTATGCCGCCCGGCCGGATCGAGTCTCGCGCGCGCACGCGTCGGATCGAGCCCCGCGCGCGAGAAGCGTCGAATCGGGCTCCCGCGCACGGACGCGTCGGATCGGACTCCGGCGAGCCGAATCAGACATAAGCGAGATCGGTACACCGATGGTAGAGGAACGGCAACTCAGAGGCGACTCGCGAGCCGAGCTCATCTGGCTGGGGGACCTTCGGTTCGAAGCGCGTTCCCGCGGCGGTCGAATGGTGATCGACTCCAAAGCAGTGGACGGGACCGGTCCGCCCACCCTGCTGCTCGAAGCGCTGGCTGCCTGCATGGCGATCGACGTCGCCGACATCCTGCACAAGGGCCGACAGCAGCTGCGGGCGATGAAGGTGGGGATCGTGGGCGATCGCCGGCCCGAACCGCCCCGCTACTTCACCGATGTGCACTTGCGCTTCGAGATCGAGGGCGTGGTTTCGGAAGCGAAGGTCAAGCGCGCGGTGGAGCTGTCGCGGGAGAAGTACTGCAGCGTCTTCCACACGCTGCGGAGCGATCTCGACTTCAGTTACACGATCGCCATCGCTCCCGGCTGACGCGCCGGCGCCTGCGAGGCGTCTCCGGCCGCCGCGCTCGGAGCTCAGGGGCGGCAACCGGACGTCGGATCAGGAGAGAGGGGGGAGCGTCACGGTGCGGCCGCCGGCGCCACGGCGATCAGCACGTGCACCAGCCGGTTGGCGTTGTTGAGGGTCTGGCTCATGTTGGTGCCCCCCGCATTGGCCACGGACTTGGTGCTGGCGGCAGCGGCCGAGGTCGAGCCGGACTCCTCCCAGCGCTGCGTCTGGCCCGAGCCATCCGAGAAGCTGCCGCTATCGCCGGCACCGACCGCGTCGATCACCCACGCTCCATCAGTCTGCGTGCTGATGCCGGTGCTGATCGTGGAGCTGCCGACCACCGTGTTGGTGGAGGCGGCCTCGGGTCCGCTCTGGGCCACGTTCTCGAGCGAAATGGCGCCCGCGTTGACCCCCGAAGACACGCCGCCCAGGGTCACCTGGATGGTGGCGTTGCCGTTCGGGAGCCCCGCGTCGAGCAGGTACCACGTCTCCACGTTCTGTGCGACCCCGCTGCTGCTCACGTTGTCCTCCGCCGCCCGGGTAAGCGGCGCACCGCCGTAGGTGACGCCGACGACGTTCGCGTTGGAGAGCGACGCGTCCTCGACGCCGATCGACACGATGATGATGCGGTTGATCCCATTGCCGACGTTGTGGTTCCAGCTCAGCGACCCGACGCCGGAGCCGCTCTGGCTCGACGACTGGTCGAAGGCGATGGCGGCCGGGAGCGTCACCGTCACCGAGACCCCGTTGCTCGTCACCCCGTCGGCGGCGGCGGTCACGATGGAAATCCCCGCGCCAACCGCCGTCACCACCCCGGTCTGCGACACGGTGACGGCCAAAGTGTTGCTCGATGTCCAGTTCAGTGTGACGCCTGCGATTATGCTGCCGCCCGCGTCGCGCGCGGTCGCGGCCAGGGTGGCCTGTTGGCCGAGAGCGGTCAGCGAGACCGAGGTCGGCGTCACCGAAATGGTGGCGACCCGTTGCTGTACGGTCACGTTCACGCCGCCGGAGGTCACCCCCCGCGCCGCCGCCGTCACCGTCGCGCTCCCGTTCGCGTTCGCCGTCACCACTCCGGAGCCCGAGACCGACGCAACGCTCGCGTTGCTGGTCGCCCAGGTGAATGAGACTCCGGACACAGGCGTGCCGCCGGCGTCGCGCGCGGTCGCGCTCAGCGTGGCCTGCTCGCCCAGGAAGGTGAAGGTCAGACTGGTCGGGGTGACGGTGATGGAGGTCACCGCCTGCTGGACGGTGACCGCGACCGGATTGCTGGTCACCCCGCCGGCGGAGGCGGTGATGGAGGCCGCTCCGTTGGCGACGGCGGTGACCACTCCCGTCGACGAGACCCGCGCCACCGAGTTGTTGCTGGACGCCCACCCCAGGTTGGCGCCGGGAACGGGGCTGCCTCCGGCGTCACGCGCCGTCGCCGACAGGGATGCGTCCTCACCGATGAAGGTGAGCGTGAGGCTGGTCGGCGTGACCTCGATCGTGCTGATCGTCTGCTGGACGGTGACGGTGGACGCATTGCTGGTCACCGTTCCCACCGCGGCCGTGACCGCCGCCGACCCGTTGCCGACCGCGGTCACCACACCGCTGCTCGATACGGTCGCCACCCCCGTGTCGTCCGACGTCCAGGTGAAGTTCACGCCGGCGATCGGGTTCCCGCCCGCGTCTCGCGCCACGGCGGTCAGGGTTGCTTGCTCGCCAAGGAAAGTCAGGCTCACGCTGACCGGTGTCACGTCGATGGTCGCAACGGACTGCTGCACGGCGACGCTCACCGGGTTGCTGGTCACCGCGCCAACCGCCGCCGTGACCGTGGCCGTGCCCGGTCCTGTGGCGGTCACGACACCCGCGTTCGACACCGTCGCCACGGACGGGTCGCTCGATGTCCAAGTGAAGGTGATTCCGGGTACCGGCGAGCCGCCGGCGTCCGTGGCCACGGCGGTGAGAGTGATTTGCTCGCCGACGGATTGGAACGACACGCCGGTCGGCGTGACGTCGATCGAGGCGACCGCCTGGCCGACGGCCACGCTCACCGCGTTGCTGATCACGCCGCCCACGCTGGCGCTCACCGTCGTGGTGCCGCGGCCGGTAGCGGTGACGAGTCCGGCCGCATCTACCGTCGCCACGCCTGTGTCCTCCGACGTCCAGGTGAACGTCACGCCGGGGATTTCCGTACCGGACGCGTCCCGGGCCACCGCGGTGAGAGTTTGCGAGTCGCCCAGCGACTCGAAGGTCAGTCCAGGCGGGGTCACATCGATCGATGCGACCACCTGCCTGACGGCCACGGTGACCGGGTTGCTCGCGATTCCAGCCGCGGTGGCGGTAATAGTCGCGGTTCCCGGACCGACCGACGTCACGGTCCCGTCGCTCGAAACGACCGCCACCAGCGCGTTGGAGGAAGTCCACTCGAAGGCGGCGCCGGAGATGGGATCGCCATTCTCGTCCAGAGCGACCGCGGTCAGCTGGGTGGTCGCGCCGAACGCGTCGAAGGACAGCGTGTTCGGCGTCACCTCCACCGCGAACGGGATCACGCCGAGACCGGTGGGGGCCCCCGGCTTGCAGGCGGCCACCGCCAGCAGGGCGGCCGCAGCGGCCACACCGACCCGCCGGCCGGAATGGCGTGACGCTCGGAGCGGGTTCATGCTCATCGGCCTCGCTCGACGCCGATCGTCAGCCCGAGCGCCAGCACCGCGAAGGACTCGCTGCCGGGCGGGCTCTGAAAGCGAACGAAGAGCTGCGCCTCGCTCGCCGACCCGAGCGCGACTCCGATCCGCGCGAACATGTCCAGAAGCGCGCCGGAGAATCGCTCGTCGTCGGCGCCCACGTAGCCGAGCCCGAGGGCCGGCTCGACTCGGACGCGGGGCTCCGGCTGGTACACGAAGGAGAGGTAGCCGCGCACCTCGTCCGCCGGCGTTCGACCCGCATCGCTGAAGTTGGAACCCAGTGTCTGGCCGATATACAGGGCCGGATTGAACAGCAGGTCGGGGCGGGTGGGCAGCTCCGCCTGCGCGTATAGGAGCCAGTCGTCCCGGTCGTACCAGCGGCCCAAGTAGCCGCCCACGGCAAGACCCTTGGCGCTCGGACCGGACGAGAGGCGGAACGTCTGCTGCAGGCGGTAGAGATTCTGATAGATCTCCGTCTCCTGCTCGCGGCGCGCGACCTCGAACAGGGAGGTGTAGCGTCCGCCCTCCCCCCACTGGACCTGTACACCGCCGCCGATCGACTCGAGGTCGTCGCTGCCGCGGACGAGCGCCGGTGCCGCGATGTTGAGCGCGTTGTCGTACAGTCCCCAGATCGCCACGTGGGGGACCGGCCACACGACCGCTCCGGCGGCGCGCAACCCGAAGGAGCGGTCGTTGTCAACCGTGCTTCCTCCCCAGATCGAGGCCTCGAACCAGGGGGGCTGTAGCTGTAGC
>CAZJXR010000153.1:0-7783 GCA_964550085.1 uncultured Gemmatimonadota bacterium | reverse complement strand
GGAGCGCGGCGGAGCCGGGGCCGACTCGGTGGTGCTCGCCCCCGACGGGGGCGGACGCTATGCGGCGGCGTCGCTGCGGCCGGGAGAGTACCGGCTTCGCATCGCGGCGCTCGGCTATGTGGCCCATCAGGAGGTGGTGATCCTGTCGCCGGGCGCGGAGGCGTATCGGCGCGTCGTCCTACTGGTGCAACCGATCGTCCTGCCGAAAGTAGTTGCGAGTGGGGAGGTGGCCGATGCCGGTCCGTTCGCCGGCCACGCGATGAGCCGGGTCGTCTTCTCCCGACAGGCGGTCACCGAGCGGTCGATCGGCGACTGGCTGTCGACCCAACCGGGCGTGTCGGTGCGCGAGTACGGACCCGGTGGCCGGCAGGTGGTCGGAGTGCGGGGCGGCAGGCCGCAAGGCGTGCTGGTGCTGGTGGACGGAGTGCCGATCAACGACCCGATCACCGGAGTCGCCGACCTGTCCTCGATACCGGTGGCATCGCTCGAGTCGGCCACGCTGCTGCGGGGCGTCGCCTCGTCGCGGTACGGGTCTGGCGCAACCGGGGGAGTCCTCCTTCTTCGCTCCCTCACGCCCAGCGGCAGCGGCTGGAACGTCGGCCTCGAGGCGGGCTCCCACGGTTACTTGTCGGCCGATGGATACGCATCGGTCGGAGGCGCGGCCGGCCAGGCGGCGCTGTACATGGGTGCCGAGGGAGCCCAGAACGACTTCGAGTTCGTCAATCGTACCCTGCCGGACAACCCCTCCGAGGTGCGTCGCAATGCCGACGCTTCCGGATTTCACTCGACGCTCGGCATGCGGGCAGCGGCACTGCCCCTCAGCGCGCAGCTTCGCTTCGACGCGACCGAGCGCGGGGTACCCGGCCGGATCGGGACGAATCTGTTCGCCGAGGCGCGCTGGGAGGAGCGGGCGTTCCAGGCCGCGACGGTGTTGGGTCAGCCGCGTACCGGCTGGGTTACCGGCAACTTCCGCACCCAGCGACTCGCCTACCGGCCAGCCGCGGACGCGACCGCTACGGTGAGCGAGGTATCGACCATCGGACTGAACGGGACGGTGCCCCTCGGGGAGCCGATCGGCGCCGAGGTGGTCGGACGGGCCGAGCGCGAGGGCGTGTCGGGCGACGCCGTAGCGGGCGAACGGTGGACGGTCGGGGCGGCCGTTTCTCGGCCTTTCACGGCAGGCGCGTTCACGCTCCAGCCGGGGCTCGGGTTCGACGTGGCTCCGAATCAGGCCGCCTGGAGTCCGGAGCTGGCTGCGACCTTCGATCCCGGACGCGGTATCGTGGCCTGGATCCGAGCCGGTCGCGGCTTCCGGTTGCCGACCTTCGCGGATCTCTATTTCGCCTCCGCCACCGGCATTCAACCCAACCCCGACCTCGAGGCGGAGACGATCGCCTTCGACGGTGAAGTGGGCGGAATGTGGAGCGTTCCCGCGGGGCCGCGCCTGCAACTTCAGGCGGTCGGATTCCACCGCGTCACCGAATCCCCGATCGTGTGGCTCGCCAGCAGCGCCGCCGTGTGGAGTCCCCACAATCTGGATCGGCTGACTTCCACCGGGGCCGAGTTGAGCGTGCTACTCGGGTCGGACGACGGTCGCTGGCAGATGAGCGCCCAGACGACGCTCACCAACAGTCGGGTCGGCTTCGGTAGCAACGAGAACCGGCTTCCGTACGAGCCGGCGGTGGCCGCGGCGATAGTGCTCGAGCGCCGTGCCACGCGTTGGGCCACGCAGGCCACCGTGAGGTACACGGGTCCGCGGACCACCAGCGTGGCCGGCACGCGAGAGCTGGCCGGCTACGCGGGCCTCGATCTGGTGGGTCAATACCGGTTTTTGATTGGGCGGCGCACGATCTCGGCGCGGTGCCGGGTCATGAACGTGCTGGATCATCACTATGAGTTCGTCGAGCTGTTTCCGCAGCCCGGACGAGAGCTCCAGCTTCGGCTCGCAGTCGGGTGACGAGCGACGGATCGGGCAGCGGACGCGTATAGCCGGCGAGGATATCGAAGACTCAGTAACTGGGGGGAGGCTAAACATGGGACGCAAGAACGCCGGAATCGGCAGGCGGCTCGGGGCATGCGGACTGTTCGGACTTGTGCTCGGAGCGTGCGGCGATTCGACCGGGCCGGGACAGACGAGCGGCGGCCTGCTGGTCCTGAACTCGGTCGGACAGACCCTGACCGGGTTCGTCGTGGATGAGGAGACCGTCCGGCGCGAAGGATCACCGATCGACCTGGGCGCCAACTTCGATGGCGATGCGCTTGACGTGCGCGACGCCCTTGCCGTGTCGACGATCAGCTCGTTCAACGGCAGCCAGGTCGTGTTCGTCGAGCTGGAGACGGCGGAACGCGAGACGGTCGTGTTTCCCGGCGGAGACGGTCTCGACTCCACTCTGGTCAACCCCTCGCGTGCCACCTTCGGAACCGATGGTACGGTTTGGGTCGGGGGACGGGGAAGCGACGCCGTGTACCGCGTAGTGCGAGGCGATTCGGTGGCCACTCCGTTCGCTGCCGGGGTGGGGACGTTTGTCGAGCGGGTGATGCCGATCGGCGATCGTCTGTTCGCAATCGACGCCAACATCGACGACGACGGCTTCACTTTCCAACCGCTCGGTCCGGGTCGGGTGGTGGTTCTCGACGCGGCCGGTCAGCCGGAGACAGTCATCACCCTGCCGGCGGGGGTCGTCAACGCCCGGGATGCCGTCCTGGCCTCCGGGACGCTCATCGTGCTCGCTTCCGGGAGCCTGGATCCGGACTTCGCGCCCAACAACGACGGCACGCTGGTCACCATCGACATCATCGATGCACGCGTATCGGGGACGTTCGCCCTCGGCGGCAACGGCATCGGCGTCGAGCTGGGCCGGGACGGGAACGTGTATGTGACCGCGACACGAGATTTCATCACCACCGAAGCCCTGCGGTTCGATCCGGTCGGCGAGCGATTCCTCGCTGGTCCGTCGAGTCCGATCGCCGTGCGCGACGCGTCAGGTAGCGCCGTCTCGTGCTGGACAATCACCGCGGTCGACGCGAACCGGCTGGCGTGCGTAACCTTTTCGAGCGAGCAGGCGGGTCGTCTGCTGCTCACGGCGGCGGACGGATCGTTTCTGGCCGAGGTCCCCTCGGGCTTCGGATCCACCGACATCGCGCTGCGTTGATCCCGGTTCGCGGGGAGAATAGCTTGCCCGGGTGCCGATAGTCACGACTTCCTGCGTCGTTCTGCAGACGTTTCCGTACAGCGATACGAGCAAGATCCTGCGCCTCATGACCCGGGATCTGGGGCCGAAGTCGGCCATCGCTCACGGCGCACTCCGTCCGCGATCGCGATTCGGTGGGCTGGTCGAGTCCTTCGCCGAGGGCGTGGCCACCCTGTACGTGAAGGAGAACCGGGATCTTCACACTCTGTCGGGATTCGAGATCATAACCGACCGGCGTGGCCTGGCGGTCGATCTGGGACGATTCACCGGGGCGTCCGTCATGTGCGAGCTGGTCATGCGACTGGCCCCCGAGCAAGAGGACGCCGAGCTGTACGAGGCACTCAGACAGGGTCTCGACACGCTGCTCGCCACCTCGCCGGATCGCGCGGCGGGCACCTCGTTGCGCGAGATATGGAAGCTGGTGGCGGTGCTCGGATTCACTCCGCGCCTGGCGCACTGCGTGCGGTGCGGTCGGTCGGTCGGTGCCGAGAGCGCCCGCTTCGATCACGTGGCCGGAGGAATCCTGTGCGGAGCGTGCGCGGGCAGCGGCGCCCGACTGCCGCCGGAGGAGGTGGCGACATTGCGGTCGCTGGTCGAAGGAGCCGATCCTGTTCCCGCCGCCGACGGGGTGCAGCGCCGCCTGCTGGCCGACTTCGTTCGGTATCACGTGGCCGACGGGCTGCGCCTTCGATCGCTCCGCTTTCTCGATCTGACCTGACGGGCTCTCCGAGGGGTTGCCAAGCGATGCTGTCCGCCGCATGAAGGGCCTCGTCGTCGGCACCGCTGGACACGTGGATCACGGGAAGACCGCCCTCGTGCGCGCGCTCACCGGCGTGAACACGGATCGCTGGCGTGAGGAGCGGGAACGCGGGTTGACGATCGACATCGGATTCGCCCGCTATCTGCGGGATGCCGAGCTGGAGATCGGGGTGGTGGACGTTCCCGGCCACGAGGACTTCGTCAAGAACATGCTGGCCGGCGCAACGGGCATCGACCTGCTGTTGCTGGTGGTGGCGGCCGACGAAGGACCGATGCCGCAGACCCGCGAGCACCTGTCGATTGCCAGTCTGCTGGGTGTGACGACGGGAGTCGTGGCGCTCACCAAGGTCGATCGCGTTGACCCCGAGTGGTTGAGCCTGGCCGAGGAGGCCGTGCGAGAACAGCTGCGCCGCTACGACTCGTTCGTCGACTGGCCGCTCGTCCCGGTGTCGGCCGCGACCGGGCAGGGACTCGAGCGCCTCGGCCAGGTGATTCGTGCTGCGGCCGCGAGGGTGGCGTATCGCGACCCGCACGATGTGTTTCGCATGCCGATCGACCGCAGCTTTGCGCTGGCCGGTGCCGGGACCGTGGCCACCGGCACGGTGTGGAGCGGTCGCGTATCCCGTGGCGACAGCGTACGCCTGCTTCCCACCGACCGCACGGCACGCGTGCGATCCCTGCAGGTGCACGGTGAGATGCGGGACACGGTTGGGGCGGGGCGTCGCTGCGCCCTGGCTTTGGTCGGGGTCGACGTGGCGGAGCTGCCGCGGGGCTCGGTTGCGGTGACCGGGCCGGAATGGAGGATGGTGGCCCGTCTGGGGGCGCGGGTGGAGCTGCTACCGGGCGCTCAGCGGACGATCCGGGAGGGCCAGCGGGTTCGGGTGTACCTCGGGACGCGCGAAGTCATGGCGCGCATCGGGTTTTGCCGGGAGACCGACCTCCAACCCGGAGAGTCTGCGTGGGCGATCCTCCGACTCGACGCGTCGCTGGTGGCCCGGGCGCGCGACCGCTTCATCCTGCGCTTTTATTCCCCGGTGACTACCATCGGTGGGGGACGTGTGGCCGAGCTCGACCCCCCGACGCGCTGGAAGACGCGCGTCGATCAGTGGGGGCGAATCTTGTCGGGCTCGCCGGCGGAAGCGTGTGCGGCGGCAGTCGAGCTTGGCGGTCGGGCCGGGATCGGTCCCGAGGAGCTTCGGCTCCGGGCAGGCTACGCGCCCGCGACGGTGGATGCGTGGCTGTCGCGACCCACGGCGGGTGTCGTCCGCAGCGGTGAGCGGCTGTTCGACTCGCGTCGCGCCGATGAGGTCCGCTCAGCGGCCGCGGCCGAGCTGGAACGAATGCACGCCGCAAGCCGCCGGGCAGCGACCGTCTCGCTGGAGGCGTTACGCTCCTCCCTCGAGCGCCGGTTCGCTCCCGAACTGGTCGAAAGCGCTCTCGTGGAGGCCGTGCAGCGGCGGTCGATTCGGGTCGACGGACCGCGCGTATGGTTACCGGATCACCAGCCTGCCCTGACGGAGCGGGAGGTGCAGCAGCTCGTTTCGATCCGCGAGGCGATCGAGGGTGGGGGTATCGAACCGCCGACGGTGGGAGAAATGATCCGCTCCGTGGGCGTCGAACGCGACTTCCTCCACGATGCACTCCGCCTGCTGGCCGATCGAGGTGTCGTTGTTGCCGTCAGCTCCGACCTGTACCTGTCGACCCGCAACGAGATCGACCTGCGCGCACGCGCGCATCGGGTCCTGGAACGCGAACCGCTCGCGCCACCGGCCGCGTTCAAGAGCGAGTTCCGAGTGTCGCGCAAGTATCTGATCCCGCTGCTGGAATACTTGGACCGGGTCGGCATCACCCGCAGGGTCGGAGACAGCCGCGAGCTGGTAACCGCCGATCAGTCGACGTAGTAGAGGAAGCGGCCGCACTGGTCGCAGACGCCAAGGGTGAGGTTGCGCCGCGAGGTCCAGGCGCGGGCGGTCGGCACGGCGACAAAACACCCGTAGCAAGTGCCATTCAGCACCGGAACGACGGCGCGTTGCATGGCGCCCATGAGGTCGAGGTAACGCTTCCGCACCTGCGGCTCGAGCCGTTCCTCGAGTTCGACCAGCTTTTCGTCCAGAATACGCAGCGCGCGTTCAACGTCGACGTCGAACGTCGACGTCTCGACGGCTGCGGACTCCTCTTCCTGGAGCGATCGTTTCTGCATTTGGAGGTCCTGCATCTCCAACAGAATCTCGAGCTGGGCGTGCATCGATCAGAACCCCTTTTCCTCCAGCAGTGCAAGGAACGCCTCCGGGTTCTCGAGCTCGGCGAGCCGCCGCGGGATTTCGGGATCCTTCGCGAATTGCGCGATCTTGCCGAGCACCGGCAGGTACTGGTTCGACACCTCCAGCGGAGGGGCGACGATTAGGAACAGGTACTTGACCGGCTTGTCATCGATGGCCCGGAAGTCCAGGCCTTCCGCGTGTCGGCCGAAGGCCACGCGCAGCCGATTCACCACCAGGGATCGGCAATGCGGAATGGCGATCGAGCGTCCGATTCCCGTCGAGCCGAGGTTCTCCCGCCGCTTGAGCATTTTGAACAGGATACCTTCCGACTTCTCGTCCAGACCGAGAAGTCCGATCATCTGTTTGAGGACCTCGTCCTTTGTCGTTCCAGTGAGCGAAAGCGAGATAGCTTCCGGCACGAACATTTGGCGTAGCTGCATCTATGTCTCCTCCCCGAACGGGGATACGGCCCCGAGTATATAGTCGCCACTGCGGAGCGGGCCGGCGACCAGATCCGGCGTCAGTATATTGGCGACGTCACCAAGCTGCAAAGCAGTCGAAACGGTGCCTTGGTGACTGCCAGGAACCCGCCTCGCGAGCATCGGGTACCAGACTTGCATGGACGAAGGTGGGCGCCGCCCGTTTGGTGAATAGCGCCACGCGGTCTATGTTGAGGATCGATTCTGCGCTGCTTGACAACTTGGGGGGCGATCTGGCTTCGACGCGTGTGCCGGATATCGTGGAAGCGTGCCGAGGTGCTCGGGTACCTCGTAAAACACCGGGAAATCTAGAACTGCCAACGACAACTTGGCATTGGCTGCGTAATCTGACGTAGCCCGTTTCACGTAGTCGCCCGGCCCGAGGCGGTGCGTGAGGCGTCGATTGAATCGGGCTGGCCGGGAGTGCTGGCCACGAGCACACCCGGCGAGATCGGCGAGAGCCGATCGTGGCTGGCCGCGAGAAGGGTCGACTGCGGACCCCGCTCCGGTGAGACGCAAACCGCAGACTACGCACGTAGACGCCGCGATGGATGGGCTCGCGGACGCGGGTTCGATTCCCGCCGCCTCCACTCAACCGCAACGCTCTCGTCTCGATGGCGTTGCGCTTTTTTTGGAAGAAGATGGCTATGTTCGACGAACTGATCGAGAAGCTCAACCGGGAGTCGGAGGAGCTGTTGCACGAGCTCAATGTCGTGCTTCCGGCCGAGATCGAGCGGGCAGTGGCGCTCGGCGATCTGCGGGAGAACTCCGAATACCATGCGGTTCTGGAGCGGCAGGCGTACGTACGGGCACGTCTGGATCACATCTCCCGCCGTCTGTCGGAGATCGGCGAAATCTCGATCGATTCGATACCAGCCGACAGGATCGGCTTCGGCTCGCAGGTGCAGCTGCGCAACCTCGACGACGACACGATCGAGAGCTTCACGCTGGCGCTGGGCGATTCGATCGATTTCGACACGGATCAGATTTCGTTGGCCTCGCCGATCGGACGGGCACTGCGCGGGGCCGTGCTGGGTCAGCGCCTGTCGATCGACGTGCCAGGTGGAGTCCTCAGCTACGAGGTAATCGAAAT
>CAZJXR010000152.1:0-7835 GCA_964550085.1 uncultured Gemmatimonadota bacterium | reverse complement strand
CCCTGAGTTGTGATGCGCAGTATGAATTGATTTGAAATGACAGAGTGCCCGTCTCTTACAGGCGCCGTGCAAGAGACGGGCAGATCGCCAGAATCGGGCGCCTACTCGACCAGGCGTATCGCCCTGCCGAGGCCGCTGCCGCTGCCGCCCGGCACCGTGGGGTCGGTGCCGGAGAAGCCCATCAGTCGGGCAAGGACACCGCGCTGGCCCGGGGGCCCGTGAGTGACCGCCTCGATGAAGACGCCGGCGAAGCCGGAGACCTGGAAGTTGGCGTAGGAGCCCTGCATGGTGAAGCTCGTTGGCGCGAACATCGGAACCCCGCGGATGCGCGGGCTCGCCATCCCCATACCTCCCGTGACGCAGTTGCAGCTGGGGTCCCAGCTGGCGAGAGGATCCTGAGCGATCAGGTCCAGGAAGTCCTGCTCGATCGACTGCATGTTGCCGTCCTTGTCCTCGACCCACTCATCGACGTGGGTGAGCACGGTCTCATCCGGGCAGCCAGTTACGTAGTCCCGGACCTGCGACGAGCCGGAGCCCCCGGCCGGGATCCACAGGTACCACCACCCCGGCTCGAAGGCGCCAAAGTCGGGGTTGCCGCGCCCGCCGGTGGCGCCCTGGGCGCTCTTGAGGAGGATCTGGGTGCCGATGTCGGCCTCGGTGTACCCGGTATACCCGCCGTTATCGGGGGGCACGTAATAGTCTCCCTCGGCCGGATTGTACTCGGCGGAGCCGAAATTGACCCAAGGGTCGGGCAGGGCGACGGGAAGCAAGCAGTTCCCGGCTCCAGCGCCGTGCACCTGCGCCGCCGCCGTGCCGCCCACGTCCACCGTGCTGATGCCGAGTGCTTGCGCGAAAAAGGTGTTGATGGGGTTTCCTCGCCCGGAGGCGCGGTACATGCGGACGCGAACCAGCTTGTTGGCCAGGTCGACATCCACGTCGCCCGGCTGGACCGTGGCGGCAGCACCGTAGACGTTGTTCTGGGCCGCAAAACTGATCGCCGTCTGGCGCGCCGTGTTCGCATCGGTCGGTTGATGCACGAGGATGCCGGCTCCGGCCAGGGAGGCGAGGTCCGCCACTCTCTGCACCTCGGTCCGAGTGGTCATGATCATCCCGATGTCGACGGCGAGCGCCGACACGCCCAGTAAGGCCACGATGCAGACGGCGACCAGCGGAAGCGCGGAGCCCCGCTCGTCGTGGATCACTTTCATCAACCTTCTCGACCGCCGTGTACTCATCTCATGCTCCTTCGCTGTCGCTCGGCTCGCTTTCGCCGGCCGGATCATTCGTTCCGCATCCGGGAGGTGGTGCGGAGGGTGACGCTGCCAAGACTACCACACGATCCCTGGCACACGAAGCTGATCACCGGTCCCAGGAGAGTGAACTGGTACGGAACCGCGATTTGGACTTCGTCGGCGGTACCGGTGCAATTCGGTCCGCTGCAGAGATTCAGGGTGACGCTCGCACTGGCCGGATTGATGCCCCCCACCGTCAGGAGGCTGTCGATCCGGGCCTGGACCTGCGACTGATTACTGTTCGGGAGGATGGCGAGGCGAGCGCCCTCGCGGGCCACATTGGTGATGACCTGCCGGACCATCCAGCCGCGGGCGAACTCGACCATGCCGATGAGCAGCATCAGCAGCATCGGCACCACGATCGCGAACTCCGCCAGGGATTGCGCCCGGCTTTCCCTCCGGAGCCGTTTCCACGGCGCTCCCGTACGTGTGCGTCGGCGCGTTCTGAACATGCCTGATTCCCTCCACATGCCTGATTCCATCCGCGAACGGTTCGCCGGCAAACGAAGCAAGTCAGGCGCCGTCGGGCCTCAGTGGCGCGGCACGGTTTTTAAGATCTTGCCCTGCAATGGGTTAGGTAGCGGGAGGCAGATTCGGGAGCTGGCCCCCTTCCTCTCCGTCGGGTCGGAAGCGGTGAAAGGACGGGCCGGGTGTGCAGAATGTAGCGTGACGGGTGTAATCGGCTGGAGGAGGAACCCTCCGCGAAACGCTGGCGTGCGCAGAAGCGGCGGCGTGGATCCCGCGGCCTCGCGACCTCGCGTGCTGGCAGCAGCGCACGGAAGCCGGCGGGACCGCGAGTTCCTTTTGTCGGGCTGCCTGCGTCTCTACTCGACCAACCGGAGTGTCTTGGCCAGCGATCCAGTGCCGCCGGCCGGACCGGTCGGATGCGCTCCGGTGAAGCTCATGATGCGGGCGTAGACGTTGCGCTGGCCCGGCGGCCCGCTCCCCACACTCTCGATGAACACGGCGGCAAAGCCAGCCACCTGGAAATTCGAGTTGGACCCGGTGAACGAATAGGTGGTCGGATCAAAAATCGGGACCCAGCGCAGCCGCGGGCTGCTCATCCCCGCTCCGCCCGTGATGCACTCGCACACACTGTTGTACTGGGCGTACGGGTCCATGGCGATCAGGTCCTCGAAGTCCCTCTCGATCGCCTGCATGTTTCCGTTCTTATCGGTGACCCAATCGCCGATGGACGTGTGGACCGACTCATCGGGACAGTTGAGCACATAGGGGCGTACTTGGGAGGCACCCGATCCGTCCGGGATCCACAGATACCACCAGCCCGGTTCGAACCCCCCACTGATGGAGGTGCTGCCGGCCCCACTCCCGTTGCCCGCGCTCGCGCCCTGGGACGGCTTCAGCACGATCTGACTGCCGATGTCGGCGTCGGTGTAGCCGCTGTAGCTGGACTGCGACTTGGGAATGTAGGTATCGCCCTCAGCAGGGTCCCAGCCCGGTCCCCCGTAGTTGATCCACCGATCCGAGAGCGCTACCGGCAACAGACAGTTGGCCGACTGTGCGTCATAGACCTGGGCGGCCGCGACCGCCCCCACGTCGACCGTGCTGATCCCGAGAACCCTGGCGAAGAAGGTCGGGACGGGCGTGCCCCGCGAAGCGGTGCGGTACATGCGCACCCGCACGAGGCCGTTGGCGAGATCGACGTCGACGTCCTGGTTCTGGACCGCCGCCGCCAACCCTTGCACGTTGTTCTGGGCGGCGAAGTCGATCGCCGTCTGCCGCGCGAGACTCGCGTTACCCGGCTGCTGGATGAGCACCCCGGCGCCGGCCAGCGCCGCCAGATCCGCGACCCGCTGCGTTTCGGTGCGTGCCGTCATCACCATGCCCAGGTCAACGGCCAGCGCCGCCACTCCAAGCATAGCCGTCATGGTGACGGCCACCAGGGCCAGCGTCGATCCCTTCTCGTTCGCTATCACTCGATTCAAGGTCTGTCTCATCGTTTGTCGTGTCCTTCGTCTCTAGGGCTAGCTAAAAGGTTTGGCCGCGGACTAGGATCGCTTCGGGTTACAGCCGTTTATTCGTTTCGCATGCGAGAGGTGGAGCTCAGGGTAACCGTCCCCAGCCCGCTTCCGCAGCCACTCTGGCACACGGCGCTCATCACCGGCCCCAGCAGGGCGAACTGATACGGCACCTCAATCCGCACCTCGTCGGTGGTACCGGCGCATCCGATACCGCTGCACAGATTGAGCGACACGCTAGCCGCCGAGGTGCTGATTCCGGCCGCGGTCAGAAGGCTGTCCACCCGTGCCTGCACCTGGCCCTGATTGCTGCCGGGCAGCACGGCGAGGCGAGCCCCCTCACGGGCGACGTTGGTGATCACCTGCTTGACCATCCAGCCGCGCGCGAACTCCACCATCCCGACGAACAGGAGCAGGAGCACGGGCGCCGCGAGCGCGAACTCGGCGAGCGATTGGCCGACGGTATCGCCGCACAAGCGCAGGCGGCGGCCCCCGGGTCGCTTGGTGGTAAACCTTGAGCTTTTCGACGCACTCCTCTTGCGTTTCATTGCGCTTCCCCTGCTTTTTCCCGCGTCCTGGATTCTGTGTGTTGCCGTTGAGATCCGAGCGCTGTCATTGAGATTCGAGGCGGGCACCAGGCCGTTCTGGCCTGATGCCCGTCTCGCTTACCTGCGTGCGGTTCAGTTGAGCGGGCACCCCTGCTCGTTCAGGGCTGCGAGCTCGTTCTTCGTGCCTATCACATCGCCACCGGCGATCGCCGCGTTGAACATGGCGATCACCTCGGCCTGCGTGAGGTCGTAGCTCACACCCGGGTTCGCCGCATTCAGCAGCGCCGCGACCGCGTGCCGCATGAGCGCGTTCACCCCACCGCCGCCGAGCCCCAGTGCGTCCACCAGGCTCAGACTGGCCGGATCGACATTCTGATTAGGATTCTGGAGTGCCGAGGGCAGATTGAACACGCTCGAGAAGGCCTGACCCGGGGTGTACCCGACCCACGAGTCGAAGTGGTGCGGCTGCTTCCAGTACCCGGGGGTGCAGCCCTCGCCTCCGCCCGGCGTCGAGTTGAAGAACTCGACCAGGAAGCCGTACGCGTTGTCGGCCCCGTTGAAGCTCCACGTGTTCGTTCCCGTGATGTCCTGCGGAGGCACCGCCGGCACACCATGACGCGTAATCGTGGTGACCCGGATGAGGTCGAGCTGCGCTCCGGGGGGAACGTTCTCGGTCACCGTCAGGTCGGCCGGGCCGAAGATGTTGGTCGTGCCGTCGAACACGGCCACGACCCGACACTCGCCATCCGCAAGGGTCCGGGTGCCCTGCGAGGTCTGGTCCGTGAGCAGATCCTTGACCGTCACGGCGAAATCGGTCGACACTCCCTGTGTGCCGTCCGTCCAGTGCTTGCAGATCTGGAGCTCCTCGAACTCCGGCGTACCAGGCGTCACCGGCGGCTGGTCGGCGAGCATGCCAAGAAACGCGCCCTCCGGGCCGACCCCCGTGCCATCCCGGCAGCCTGACAGGGCCAGAACCGCGGGAAGGGCGAGGAGGAGACCGACATGTCGAACTGCCGTTACACTTCTCATCTTCGTTACCTCGAGGTTGACGGTTACGCTCCTTGTGCGAAATCGACTTGCGAGCGTTCCGCAGCCGTGGCATGGGTCGGGCCGCTGTTGCGGATGGCCTCTAAGTGACACTCGCATTTGAGCTTAGCGCGCTGGCTCAGGGGTCGAGCCCGGGGGCACCTGTTGCGAGGCACTGACAGATCTGCCCGTCCGGGCCTACACGGAGGCGGGAAGTCGGAAGTGTGGCGGGGTGCCACCAGCCCCGTTGACCTGCTCCGCCGGCCGGGCGATCCTGCCATGCAGAACGACAGGTCGATTGGTGGGGAATCATCGTCCGGATGAGGAGCGCCGGCACGCTACCGAAAGGAGGCGGTTCGGATGGCGAAGTTCCAGGTCGTTTACAAGGGACTCGAGACCGAGGACATCATCGAAGCGGGATCGGTGAGTCAGGCGGATGACCAGTACGTCTTCTTCGACCAGAGCGGAAACCTGTGCGCGATGATCACCAAGACCAACGCGTGGAAGGTGGTTCGCATCTCCAACTGACCGGCGGCGAGCCGGCGCCGGCCGCCGAGCGGTGACACAGATCACCCGGCAGAGGTACGACATGGCCTGGATCCCTATGGTCCCGGAGGCCGAGGCCGCCGGAGAGCTGCGCCAGCTCTACGAGCGGCTGATCGAGCCGTCGGGCGGGGTGGACCACATCCTCAAGATCCACAGCCTGAGCCCGGCGTCGCTCGCCGCGCACTACGAGCTCTACCGGGTGATCATGCGGGGTGCCTCGCCCCTCACCCGCCCCCAGCGCGAGATGATCGCGGTCACCGTGTCGGGGTTCAACGACTGCCACTACTGAGTGGTGCACCACGGGGCGGGTCTCCGTAAGCTGATCGACGACGACGAGCTGGTGGCCGCGCTGGCCACCGATCACACCCGCGCCTCGCTCTCCGCCTCCGATCGCGCCATGCTGGACTTTGCGGTCAAGCTCACCCTGCGCCCCGCCGCGGTCGAAGCTCATGACATCGAGCGGCTCCGAGAAGCGGGCTTCGATAACCGCGCGGTGCTCGACATCGTGCAGGTGACGGCCTATTTCGCGTTCGCGAACCGGCTCGCCGATGGCCTCGGCATCGAGCTGGAAGATTACTGGGAGCAGGAGGGCGGCGGCTCGCAGTCTGCCTGAGCGTTTCGACCGACCGGTCCGTTCGCCCGCCGCAAAGCGGGATCGCCGGTCGCCTGCCGGCTCGACGCTACCGGTGAGTGTCGATCAGCGCTCGGAGGGCGCGCAGATTGGCCTCCACATCAGGGGGCAGGTCCACGCCGCCCGAACCGGAGTATCCCTGCGTCACCTGGGCTTCGAGCACCTCGTACGCTGCGGTCGCGGCCGCCGAGCCGGGGGCGCTGCGGATCGCCTGCTCGAGGAAGAACTCGCTCTCGGACACCCAGTACGAATGCGCGATGTGGGATTCGGCGATGCCGAGCAGCAGATACGTCTCCGCCAGCTCGTCGGGGGCGGGGACGCCGGAGAGCAGGTCACGCTCGAGAAGGCTCGAGGCGGCGATGAAGTACACCAGGCCGCGGCGATCCATCGGGTACCGGTTCACCGCACGGCCGCGCGCGATGAGGCCGCGCGCCTGCGCCAGCCGGCTGTCCGGCGCGACTTCGAGGTCGATTTCGTGCAGCGCTTCGGTCCAGTCCGCGAGCTGCGCGGAGAGGTAGTCGGGAACGTCCTCCCTCCGCCCGAACTCGTCCAGGGCAGCGGCCGGTCGCCCGACATCCCTCTCCACACGCAGCGTAATGACCAGGTAGTCCCTCAACACCCCCATGTAGTCCAGTTCGGCAGGTGACCGTGCCGCCGAGCGCATGAGGCTCTCGTAGCTGTCGAGCGCCGCCTGGAATTGACGCGTCGCCACCTGCAGTCGAGCCAGCTCCTCAGCCTCCAGTCTCTGGGCGCTCTCTGCACTCAGCAGTCGGGCGCCAAGGTCGTAATCGTGCGCCGTCGGCAGCTTGGAATGGCAGGCGAAACAGTTCTCGGTCAGTTTTTGCAGCATGAAACGCGAGCCGGCATACTGCCCATCCTCGAACCGCACCAGCGCTGCCCCGGCATCGCGTCCCAGCGAGCGACGCAGGTAGGCGTAGCTGCTGTGGAGGTCGGTGCCGTGTGACTCCAGGCTGTCGGCGTACGCGGCGAGATGTCGTAGCGCCTGGAGGATGAGGTCCCGATTGGCAGGACTGTCGTACTGACTCGGGCTGAGGCTCAATTCGAATGCTGCCGCCAGTGCATCGAAGATCTCCCACATCGTGGTGCGGGTGGAGGCAGCGTCCTCTTGCCCCTGCGCCTGCGCCCCGCCCGGCAGCGCGGCGGCGGGGAGAGCGAGTGCGACCCCGAACAGGATAGCCCGTTCCGCGATCGACGGTCTGCCGGCCGCGCGGCGCCGGCGTGGAGTCGATCCCGAGCGAATCCCGTGCGTCATCGAGCGTGGTCCTCCGGTCCTTCGTCCGGTTCGGTCCGTCGCCGCGCCGACGACTTGCCGGCACGTGCGGCACGTTAGGTCGGGCCGACCCGGCCGTCTGTCGGGTGCCCCCGGTCAGGTCGTGTACGGAGTTCTGCGCCATTCATGTAGTGAACTTCCCCACACGGCGTTGAGAATCGCGGAGTATGGGCATAGCTTTTTCGAAGCCGTCCCGATCGGGCCGGCTGGTGACCGAAAGCTGGAGCCCCAAGTGTCTCCTGACCCCGGCGGCCCTCATCGCCCGCCCCGAGAAGGTCCGCAGCCGGGAGACGAGCCGGCTCACGCCGCTGATGGTCTCGAACAGCGTCTGAGCGAGGAGCTCGCCCCCGACCTCCAGATCCTGCGTCTTCTGGGCGACGGATCGATGGCGACCGTCTACCTGGCCCGCGAGCCGGCGCTCAAGCGTCTGGTGGCGGTGAAGGTGATGTCTCCGCAACGTGCCCGGGACCGGAAAGCTCGCCTTCGGTTCGAGCGCGAAACACAGGCGGCCGCGCGTATCTC
>CAZJXR010000151.1:0-7881 GCA_964550085.1 uncultured Gemmatimonadota bacterium | reverse complement strand
GTCGCTGCAAGGTTCGAATGATGGAAGGACCGACGACAAAGGTGGCCAGCAGCGCCGTCACCATCGCGCCGGCAGCACGGAACGAGATGTACTGGAAGACGTTGAACAGAATGTGCCGATCGGCGAGCGGGAACAAAAAGTGATAGAGCACTCTTAAGAGCCCGTCTCCCGACCGTAGAGTCGGACGAGTCGCTCGACGATTCGCTCGAGGTGGGCACCCCGCGACCCCTTGACGAGCACCACCTCATCGCCGGCCAGCGCTTCGACAAGCGGCTCCCACGCGTCCTCCGGATTCTCCGCCACCACCACATGCGTGCCGTTCGCGGTCGGCCCGATCGTCTGAAAGGCGTCGGCGAATTCCCCTGTCGCCGCGACGGTGAGAAAGCCCGTGCGGACCAGGAGTCGAGCGACCTCCAGGTGGGCCGACCTGCTCCGGTCTCCCAGCTCGAGCATGCTGCCGACGATCGCCGCCAGTGGTCGGTCCGGAAACGACGAGGTGCAGTAGTCGATGGCGGCCTGGAACGACTCCGGATTGGCGTTGTAGCTGTCGTCGATCACGGTGAGCGAGCCGAGCTGCCGGACGCCGCCACGCATGTGCAGCGGCTCGAAACCGGCCAGTCCGCCGGCGGCGGCGGCCGCCTCGATCCCGAGCGCTTCGGCAACGGCGGCCGCGATCAGCGCGTCCCTCAGCATGTGCTCGCCCCCGGCCGCGATCCGGTAGCGAACCTGCCCTCGCTCGAAGGCTACCCGGGTGGCCCCGCTCTCGTACCGATCGGGAGTGAAGTCCGCTTCGGGGCCCAGACCTGCGACCCGCGTATCAGGACGGAGTCGACGGGCGCCCCGCGGCAACGTCAGAGGACGCTCTCCGACCACGACCGAGCCGCTCGCCGCCGCCGCTTCGACCAGTGCCAGCTTCTCGCGCAGCACGCCGGCCTCGTCCCCGAATCCCTCCAGGTGGGCCGGACCCACGGTGGTCACGACCGCGTCGTGCGGCCGGGCGATGTCCGCCAGTCGGGCGATCTCTCCCGGAGCGTTGCTCCCCAGCTCCAGCACCCAGACCTCCGCCTCGGATGGGGCTGACAGGATGGACAGCGGCAGGCCGATCTGGTTGTTCTCATTGCCGCGCGTGGCGTGGACGCGACCCACACCGCCGATCGCATGGCGGACCATCTCCTTGACCGTCGTCTTGCCCGAGCTGCCGGTGATCGCCACTACGCGGGCGCTCGCGCGTTGGCGATGGTAGGCGGCCAAGCGACCCAGCGCCTCCCGGGTGTCCGGGACCGGGAAAAAGTGGAGATCCAGAGGCGGCAATTCGCGGCCGCTGGGAACGATTGCGCCCCGCGCGCCTGCCTCGACGGCGGCAGTCAGGTACTGAAAGCCATCGGAGTGCTCACCGGCCAGCGCGACGAACAGGGCTCCCCGCCGCATCGTGCGGGTATCGGTCGAAACAGACGAGAAGCGCACATCGGATGGCCCGGCGGTCCGGTCGAGCGCCTCCAACACCTCCGCGGCCGTGAACGCCGCGCTCATCAGCGCACCCCTCCGGCCAGCAGGTCGGCCACCACTTCCGCCTCATCGAACGGGATCACGTCTTCTCCGATGATCTGGGCTCGCTCGTGTCCCTTGCCCGCCAGCAGCACGACGTCACGAGCACCGGCCAATTCGAGCGCGCGCGCAATGGCTTGCGCCCGATCGAGTACGACCTCGTACCCCTCGGCCGGGAGGTCGGAGACGATCTGCCGGGCAATCTCGGCAGGATCCTCCGATCGTGGATTATCGGTGGTGACGATTGCCAAGCCCCCGTTCTGGTGGACGGCCTGGCCCATGAGCGGACGTTTGCCCCGGTCGCGATCACCGCCGCACCCGAACACGACGATAATGCGGCCGCCAGCGAGGTCGGTAAGCGTGCGCATGACCCCGGCGATCGCGTCCGGCGTGTGAGCGTAGTCGCGCACGACGAGGGCGGGTTCCCGGCGCAGAATCTCCATTCGACCCGGCACCTGGGGCACTGTCCCGAGCCGCTCGACGAGGCTCGACAAGGGTACACCGAGCTCGAGAGCGGCACCGGCTGCCCCGAGCGCGTTGAGAATGTTGAACTCCCCCACCAGCGGAAGGACGACCGTCGCGTCGCCGTACGGGGACTGCAACCGCCAACGGCTGCCGCTGGAGTCGTGAGTCGGGTCGACCGCCCGCAGGTCGGCGCCGTCGGAGAGACCGAATCGGACGACCCGCCGGTGGTCGAAGAACCTCCCGCGCCACGCCGGTTCATCCGCGTTCACGACGCAAACCCCTTCCGGGCCGACGAGGCTCGCGAGCCGGAGCTTGGCCAGCCGATATTCCTCCATGTCGCGATGGTAATCAAGGTGCTCGCGAGTCACGTTGGTGAACACTGCCGCCTCGAACTGGAGCGCATCCACTCGCCGTTGATCGAGCCCGTGCGACGACACCTCCATGGCGAGGAATCGTATTCCCTGGTCGGCGATTCCGTGGAGGGTGGCCATCAGCTGGATCGGCTCCGGCGTCGTCAGATCGCCTTTGTGCCTCTCGCCGCTGGCGTCGATCGTGCCGAGGGTGCCGAGAGCGACCGACGGACCGAGCTCCGAGAGAAGGTGGCGGACGATCCACGTCGTGGTGGTCTTGCCATTGGTGCCGGTCACGCCGACGAGGTGCAAGCGCTCGCCGGGATCGGCCTCGAACAGCGATGCCAGGTGGGCGGCGGCCAGACGACTGTCGGGCACCACGATCTGCGGGATGCGGACGCCCGACACGATCCGTTCCACTACCGCACCCCGCGCCCCGGCCACCTGTGCCTCACCAACGAACGCGTGCCCGTCGACCCCGGACCCGCGGATGGCAACGAATAGGAAGCCTGGCTCGACGCGGCGGGAGTCGGCCGCGAGTCCGTCGAATTTGGCTGGCGGTTCGCCCCGCCAATGGATCGGCAACCCGCAGTTGCCCAGACGCTCGGCGATCTGGCGGGCGGAGACCATGGTCACCGCAGCACGACCCTGGTTCCGGACCGTACCTCGGTTCCCGGTGGCGGATCCTGTCCATGGACGATGCCCGAAGCGCGCAACTCGACGTCGACCTGCAACTGGAGCAATCGGGTCACGGCGGCGCGCACCGGCATGCCCGCCAGATCGGGCAAGACGGGGCGGGGCCGGGCTTTCCCGCTCCCGGACCATGGAATCGGGGACGCATCGACGGCGAAGATGTACGGACTCGCCACCGCCGGCCTTCCCTCTCCTCCCCACTCGAAGCGCAGGGTGCGGGCGGGATGCGGAGCGCGGGGCTGAAATGTCACGCCCCGGGCCGCCATCGCCGCCTGCAGGGTCGAGGCGCTGATCGGAGCCGCGATCGCGCCACCGTAGATGAGGGGACCCTGGGGATCTTCGATCTTGGCGAGAATGACGAGGCTCGGTGCGTCGGACGGGCAATAACCGACGAAGGAGGCCGCATACCGCCGCTCCGAGTACCCGCCATTGGATACGAGGCGGGCCGTCCCCGTCTTTCCGGCGATCGGAAGCGTGGTGAGCGCCGCTCGAAAGCCGGTCCCTTCTTCCACTACTGAGCTCAACACCGCGGTGATCTTTGCAGCGACCTCTTCAGATATTACGCGTCGGATCGGCTCCGGATCCCGTCGCCACACCAGCCCGCCGTCCGTGGCACGGATTTCCTTCACTATATAGGGCCGCATCAGGACGCCGCCGTTGGCGAGCGCTCCGTAAGCGGCGATCAGCTGTAGAGAGGTCACGGACAGCTCGTACCCCATGGCGAGCGAAGCCTGGCTGAGGCCCGACCACTCGCCCGGCCGCCGCAGGAGTCCGGCTGATTCGGCCGGATAATTGATCCCGGTCGGAACTCCGAAACCGAAATCACGAAGGTAACGGTATTGCATGCCGCGCTCGAGGCGACCCGCGAGCTTGACTGCCCCGATGTTGCTCGAGAACTGGACGACACCGGCGACGGTCAGCCGGTCGTGGGGGTGCTCGTCCCGGATCACCCGGCCCGTATGCTGAAAGGTGCCTCCTTCCGTGTCGACGGAGTCGCCGAGCGAGGCTGCCCCTTCGTTCAGGAGAGAGGCGAGGAGGAACGGCTTGAGCGTCGAACCGGGCTCGTAGGGATCCGAGAAGGCGGGCACCCCGGCCTGGCCCTCGCGGTAGCTCGCCACGGCCAGGATCTCTCCGGAACGCGGGTCGGCCATGATGACGTCGCCACCGGCTGCGCCTGTCTCTTCGATCGCCTGCTCGAGCGCCGCCCTGGCGATCGCCTGAAGCTCGGCATCGATGGTGAGGACGACGTCGTAACCGGGGCGCGGAAGCGTGAGCTCCCGGCCGGGCAGCCGGTGCAAGGCTTGCGTCGCGTCTCTGCGTCTCAGCGCCTTGCCGGGGGTGCCCCGGAGGACGCTGTCGAGCGCCAGCTCGATCCCGGAAACGCCGCGCCCATGCTCGTCGATCGTCCCGAGAAGACCTCGCGCGAGGCGGCCTTCCGGGTAGACGCGGGTGGCCAGGGTGTCGAAGTGAAGGCCGGTGCGAACGGCAGCCATCAGCCGGTCGCGGTCGGTGCTCGAGACGTGGCTGCGAATCGTCACCCAGCCATGGTCGGCGGCTCGGAGTCGCTTCTTTTCGGCTCCGGTCAGCCCCAGGATGCGATCGATCGGCTCAATTGTCCGCTCGACACCCCCGGCCTCGCCGGGTGCCAGGTATGCGCGGTATTCCTCGGCATACAGCGACAGAGGCCGCCGTTGGCGATCGTACAGCCCGCCGCGCGACGCGTGCAGGGAGACGCGCTCCGAGTTCTGGCTGATCGACGCGGCGAGCCACGCATCCCCGTTCATGATCTGGAGATCGACCAGCCGGGCGACGCACGCGACGGTGGTCCCGACGACGAGAGCGGACAGCACGCGCGTGCGAACGCGGTGCGTGCGCGATCTGACAGACGAGCGCCCCCTCCTCTCCCCACCTCCCGACTTCTTCATCGCGGTGGCTACTCGCTACTCAGCGCGAGGACCCGCTCCTCCGCCTCGCCGCCGGGTACCGTCGGTGCATCAGGCAACCATTGTATGTCGAGCTCGGTCGAGGGCCGCAGACCAAGTTCGGCTGCGACAGCGATCAGTCGGGATCTCGAACCGAGTGAATCGGCGCGAACGAGCGCGCGCGCCAGGTTGGATCGCACTACGTCTTCGTGACTCTCGAGCGCGGCGATCTGGGTCGACAGGCGACGAGCCTCGGACGTGCGTCGGACCGCGACGAGCATCGATGCTCCCAAGCCACCGAGCGCGATGGCCAGGAGAAGACGCCGGCGTGCCGTTCGCCCGAATCGAGCCGCCGCCATGTCAGGCCTTCTCCCACACCCGGAGCCGCGCACTCCGAGCGCGCGGGTTGGCGGCTACTTCCGCCGCCGTCGGTCGAACGGGACGTCGAGTGAGCGTCGCGCCGAGCGCGACACCACCGCAGACACAGATCGGAAGCTCGGGCGGACACACGCAGCTCCGACTCCAGTCGCGGAATGTCCGTTTGACAATTCGATCCTCCAGCGAGTGGTACGCGATCACCGCCAGACGACCGTGAGGTGCGAGTAGTTCACGGATCCCCGCCAACCCCTCCTCCAGCGCGGCCAGTTCATCGTTTACTGCGATTCGAATTGCCTGGAAGACCCGGGCGAAGTCCTTTGGCGCGGCGCGGGGGCCGAGCGCAACCTGCACCGCCCCCACCAGATCCTCACTCACCTCAAAGGCCCGCTGGCCCCTACGCCGCACGATCGCGCGCGCCATACGCTTCCACTGGCGCACTTCCCCGTACTCCCTGAAGATTCGACCCAGCTCCCTTTCCGGAGCCGTGTTCAGCAGGTCGGCTGCGGGTCTCCTTCCTTCCGTTGTCCCGCCCATCCGCATTATCAACGGTGTGCCCGGCCGAAAGGAGAACCCGCGCGCCGACTCATCTATCTGTTGTGAAGAAACCCCCAGATCCAGCAGCGCGCCGGCAAGGCCGTCGCGCAACCACTCCGATGCTGCAAGCTGATCCTGGACGGCTCGAAAGTTCATTCGGCGCAGCCGCACACGCTCGCCGAACTTCGCCACGGCTTCCGTGGCGGCCGCAAGCGCATCGGGATCCACATCCCCGCCGATGAGACGCGCCTGCGCGGCTCGCTCCAGTATCGCCGCCGCGTGTCCACCGCCGCCGACCGTGGCGTCGAGGAACACACCTCCCCGCTCCGGTCTTAGGAACTCGACGACCTCGGTCACCAGTACTGGCTGGTGCCGAAACCGACCGGTGTCGCTCCCGGATGTCTCACCGTTTTCGTCAGGGGCCACGGGATTCCCTTACTCAGGCCCCGGCCGACAGCTCATCAAGCGAAGATCGACGCGCCGATCTTCTCGAGCTCCGTATTCCTGCGTTCTGCTTCGGTACTCTTGCTAAAGCGTGCGGGGTCCCACAGCTCGATCTTGTCGATCGCACCGACGATGAGCGCCTCCGATCCCAACCCGACCGCCTCTCGCAACCGTTCCGGCACGAGAATTCGTCCCTGCTTGTCGGGAGACACATCGTGCGCCTGAGCCGTGAGCCCCAGCAGATAGTGGCGGGTCTCCGGTCTGCGCTGAACCATCTCGATCAGCTTCTCCTCCACCCGTTTCCAGGCTTCCGGAGGATACAGGGTGAGAGCATCGGAATGCGCCTGGATCAGGACGAACGAGTCCGACTCCCTCCCCCGCCGAAACTGGGCGGGCAGGCTGACGCGTCCCTTGGCGTCCAGCTGATGGACGTAGCTTCCGAGAAAACTCTTCACCCCGCAGCACGCGCATGTTCAGGTAGGTCCCCACTTCTCCCCATTTTTCCCCAGTGCGACCCATTGTATTAGAACTATCCCCACTCCGTCAACCCCTGATGTGCCACTCCACCAGCAGTCGCCGGTGACGGCTCCGGTTCGGCGTCCGACCCGAGAGGGATGCCAGGCCGGAAGACGGTGCGAAAGGAGGGGTGACGGTGCGGCCGGTACGCGGTCGGGACGACGGTCGACTGACGGGTGCGACGCCGTTGCCGGCGTCGAGGGGCGGATGCTAAACGGCCCGGCGAGGGGAGTTCCTCGCCGGGCCGCAACCGCCGGCCGCGCTTCTCCGCGCCGCCGGCAGAGCCAAAATCTGCTCAGCAGGCTTTCTTGATGATCTGCTCCTGGCGGTAAATATAGACGTCGGTGCTCTCGACGATCTGTGCCTGGTTGGCGGACTGGTAATCGCCCGACTGCCCCATGTAGGGAAGCACCTTCTGGAAAGCATCCAGGGCCCGGCGCGCGGGCGCACACGCCTCGCCAGAGTTGGACTGGTCGATCCCCACTCCGAGCTGGAAGTACGAGGCGCCGACGAAAAAGTTGAGCTGCCGGACCATCTCCGCGGACGAGGCGAAGTCGAGCCCGGTCGAGAACATCTCGATCGCCTTCCCGTAGTTTCCCTTCTGGAAGTAGTCCTGGTAACCGCGCGCCAGGAGCTGGTTGGCGATCGCGTTCGCATCGGAGCCCGCCTCGATCGCCCGCCGGAAGTCGGCCACCGCTCCGTTCTCATCGCCAGCGCGGAGCCGGAACATCCCGCGGCGCAGATACGCGTTGGGGTAATCCGCTTGCAGCTCGATCACGCGATCCATCGCCGCAATCGCGTCGCTGAGCATTTCGGCCCGGGCCAGAGCATCGGCCCGCACCGACCACAGCGACGCGTCGTCCGGAACGCGCTGCAGGGCACGGTCGCTGAAATCGACCGCGGCGTCCACCTCGTCGATCGCCATGTAGGCAGCGATGGTGTTCTTCAGCACGCCCACGTCGATGCTGTCCGTCTGAACGACCAGCAAGCGCTCGTACGCGTCGACCGCGATACGCGCCGCCGCCTCGTCGACG
>CAZJXR010000150.1:0-7906 GCA_964550085.1 uncultured Gemmatimonadota bacterium | reverse complement strand
GAGCAGCTCTAGCAGTTCGCCCGCCTCTTCGACCAGTCGGCTGAAGCGTACGCCCAGACGGCGCTTCTGGTTGTCGTTCAGCATCGGACCTTCACGTCCCTCATCGTTTTGCCACCCTGCCTCTCACGGCGAGCCAATGCAAGATGGCACGAAGAAGGGCGGCCTGGCGAGGCCGCCCTCTCGGTTTGGGGATTCTGTGGTTTCGCGCGGCGGAAGAGGCCCTCCGGAAAGCGGGCGCTAGGGCACCAGGTCCGGGCGCTTCTTGAGCAGGAAGAGGCCTTCCCGCATGCTCGACACGATGATCGTCCCGCTCTCGAAGTACGGATAGTTGCTCCACGATCCGGCGAAGCCGGGAGAGTTATCGCCGAGCGGAACGGTGTCGAAGAAGGCGACCTCCTGCAACCCGCTCGGGTCGCTGATGTCGATGATCCGCAGTCCGCTCACGTAGTTGGACTGATACAGGTACGGGCCCTTCACGTACATGTTGTGGTCCGTGGCTCCGGTGGTGCCCATGTACTCCATCACCATGACCGGATCGTCGAGATCGGTGACATCCCACACGATGGTGCGTGTGCGGTCGACCGTTCCCGCGATCTCGTCCAGTTCGTCGTTGATGAAGAAGTGCGTGTGATCGTCACTGATCCACCCCTGGTGTGTATAACCTACGTTGGGGTGCGCGGCGGTGGAGAGCGGCACCGGATTCTCCTTGTCCGTCACGTCGGCGATGCTGAGCGCCGTCTCGTTGGCGCCGAAGCAGACCTCCTTACCGGCGTACGCCGCATCCGGGCCGTGGTAGATGGTGCACATCGCGTCGTGACTGTAGCCCGTGTTGGCGTTCCCGGTGGACGGGTCGGCGAAGCAGCCGGCAAAGGTCGGGTTCTTCGGGTCGCGGATGTCGACCATGTGCAGACCACCGCCGCACGTCTCGCCGCCGCCGCTGCTGCCCACCACGTAGGCGAAGCCAGTGGCCTCGTCGATCACGATGTTGTGTGCGCTCGCGATTTGATCGTAGTGGGCCGTCTCCTCGAAGCGGACGGGCGGGTTCGACACGTTCCGGAGCTGAGTGAGATCGAGAATCTGTACCCCGTGCTGACCCGCTCCATCGGCCACGATGAAGGCGTGGTTGTCGTACACCTTGATGTCCCGCCAGATGTTGATGGACGCTCCCTCGGTGAGGGGGAGATCGCCCAGGTACACGGGGTTGCGCGGGTCGCTGATGTCCACGAACGCGGTCCCGTCCACGCGTCCGACAATCGCGTACTCGCGGCCGGACGCCGGATCCGTCCACCCCCACAGATCGTTGACCATGATTCCGCGCGCTTCCCCGCCCACGGGCCCGATCGCCGACACCGGGAGAAAGGCGAGCAGGTCGACATCGGAGCAGGAGAAGCCGGCCGCCTGCCCATCCGCACACTCCATCGCGGAGCCCAGCACGGCGGCAAGGGAGGGCCGCGTGTCCTCCAGCGACCCCGAAAGCTGCCAGGCACCGCCTGCCGACGGAGAGTAGACGTAGCTCGCACCGTCGAACATGTAGGCGCCGGGGGCCGTGATCACCGCCAGGTCTCCCGATTGGGCGAGACCAAGGCCGAAGCCGATGAAGAACGACGAACCCTCGGGCGTCATCTGCTGTACTTCCGACCAACCACCGGTGGCCCCGTCCCAACCGAACCGGTACACGGCCCCCTTCCCCCCGTCACGGATCGGTGCCGCGGCCCACATCTCCTCGCCACCGCCGGCCAGGGCGACGCCGAAGAAGGCGCCTTGGGTGAGATCGTCAGGGGCGAGCGCTACGCCGAGCACGCTCCCGTCGGCGGAGAAGGTGAGGACGGCGCCGCGGTTCCCATTCGTCTGCGGCGCGCCGACCACGATGCGGTCGCCGAGGAACGCCACGCTGGTCCCGAAGCCGGAGGCGGACTCCTCGCCAGGAGCCAGAACTGCGACCTCCGTCCAGGGGGCCGAATCGGACTCGCGCTCGAACAGATACACGCGACCGCTCCCGCCGGCCCGCGACGCTCCCACCGCCAGCCGGTCTCCGTCCCGCGCCAGCGAGGTCCCGAAGCGCGACCCGGTCGCCGGATCGCTCGCCTCGATCACGGCGGCCTGCGACCACGATCCGGCCGGATCGCGTCGGAACATGTACACGGCGCCGGTGCCTCCCGCGTGCAGCGGCGCGGCCGCGAGCACGATGTCTCCGCGCACCAGCACCTGGGCGCCGAACCGGTCGCCGGCCGCCCCATCCGCGGCCAGCAGCCGGCCCGTCGCTTCCCAACCAGACTCCCGGCGCTCGAACAGGTAGACGGCTCCCTGCTCTTCGGCCTGCTGCGGCGCCCCGACGACCAGCCGCGACCCATCGCTCGACAGGGCGCTCCCGAACCCGTCGCCGATCGCCACGCCCTCGGCCTCGATCGTCCCCGTCTCGCGCCACTCGCCCTGGGCGCGTGTGAACACGTGCACGCCGCCGGGGCGTGTGGGGTTGACCGGGAGACCCGGCGTTTCGCCGGTGCGGCCGACGAGAATCTGGTCTCCGACGATCACCACGCTGGCACCGAAGCCGAGGTCGGATACGTCACTCCGGGGCCCCCGGAAGGTCTGGGCGGCGGCCGATGACGCGGACAGAAAAACGAGCGAAGCGGCAAGAAAAGGTCTGGTCATGGTTCGGTCCGTAAGGGTTCGAGGGATGGTCGCTAAGTAAACACGAGACGAGGGCTCGTCGTTGGGACGGCCGTCATCGCCCGCTCGTCCGTGCTGGCCGGGTTCTTTAGGACTCGACAGGATCGGGTCCCGGAGCCGGATCCGCCTGACTTGTCCGGCGTGATCAGTTCCCGCTCGAGGGCTGGAGGTCGAGGCGGAGCGATACCGCGTCTCCGCTGAAGCGAACCCGGCGCTCCGCGGGTCGATAGCCGGCGAGCTCGACCCGGATCACGCCCTCGGTGTAGCGGCGGGTGACCTTGCCGCTGACACCCGCGCGATCGACGTCCACCTCCTTCTCTTCGAGCTGGAACTCGTACTCGACGGGCGAGGTGCCGAGCGAGATCTCCTCCTCCTCGAACGTCCCCGCCCCGAGCTGACCCGACACGCCGGCCACGTTGGCATCGACCTTTACCTCGCCCTGACGCTGGAGGAACACCTCGGCGCCGCCGGGCACGGTCGTCACCGACACCTTCTGCATGGCCGGGCCGCAGCCGATCGGCAGCAGCGCGAGGAGGAGGGCGACCGCGGCAGGGGGCCGCGCATGATGCGACGGGGTGCGCTTGGTTTTCCTGCTGGACATGACGTGTGCGATCCCGATGAGTGGATACATCCTTCGTCCGACTGACGATGCCGACGGCGGCTCGGACGTCAGCCCGGCTTCACCGACCCGAGAATGGTAGCCGACCAGAGCGGCTGCCCGCCAGCAGGCGACGCCGCATGAATGCGCCGGGAAGGCGGCGCGGGTGGCATCGACGACCGGGCGCGAGGTAGCGCGGCGTCGACCGTCACCCGGCGATGAACGCGGCTACGTAGCGGTAGGCGAGTAGATAGTGGGCCGCGCCACCCGCCACCACGAACAGGTGGAACACCTCGTGATACGAGAACACCCGGGGCCACAGACGCGGGCGCCGGATCACCAGGAGCACCATCCCGATCGTGTACAAAAGGCCGCCGGCCACCATCAGCGCCAGCGCCGCTGGGGGCAGCCGCCGGGCGAGGGGCACAAAGAGGAGGAGCGCCAGCCAACCCTGGGCGGTCTGGAGCGTGATGGAGAACCCGTTGCCTAGCCGGGGAAGAAGGATCTTCTGTCCAATGCCGACGAGGGCGATCCCCCACGCCACCGCCAGACTGACCCATCGCAGCCAGCCGTCGAGTACGATGAACACGACGGGCGTGAAGGTGCCCGCGATCAGAACGTAGATCATCGCGTGGTCCAGCCGTTGCATGCGCCGCTTCCACACCGGCCGCCACGGAACGGAGTGATAGAGGCCGCTGACCAGGAACAGGCCGGCGAGGCTGAGCCCGAAGATGAGGAGCGCGGTCTGGCGGGGGACGTCCGCCGATCCGCGCGACCACAGCAGCCACGCCCCGACCACGGCAGCCAGCGCAGCCGCGCCGTTCAGAACCCCGCGCACCGGATGGCGCATCCGGCCGAGCGTCAGGCGCTCGGGATCGGAGATCACGGGTCCGCGCATGCGTTCCATCCTCCTTCGGCCCGGGGGTCCACCGCTCGGCGCGCGCGTCCACCGCTCGGCCCGGGCGGCGCCACTCCGGCGACCTGCTCCCATGGTACTCCGCGCCGTCCTCCGGGTGCGACCTCGAACGCCGGGCTTTGACACCTCCCCGTCCGCCAAATAGCCTTCCACGGGGTGGGCGGCGACTCGGGGACCCCGAACACGCAAGCTCCTGCGCGGCTTCCGGGAAGCGAGGGAGGAAATGCAACGGTTCGAGATCAAGCCCATATCGAAGGAAGCAGTCCCCGACGCGTTGGACAAGGCCGTCCGCTACCGGCTCCTCAACGAGCCCACGCAGGCAGAAAGCATCTGCCTCGACATCCTCGAAGTGGACCCCGACAACGAGAAGGCCAAGATCACCCTCCTCCTCGCGCGCACCGACCAGTTCCCGAAGCGGCTCGCGCAGGCCGTCAACGAGGCACGGGAGCTCCTGCCGCGACTGCAAGACGACTACAAGCGCGCCTACTACGAGGGTGTGATCTGGGAGCGCAAGGCCAAGGCGCAGCACGCCACGGGCGGACCGGGCTCGGCTCACCAGGCGTACGACAGCCTGCTGCGGGCGCTGGAGTCGTACGACCGCGCGATCGCGCGCAGGCCCGAAGGGAACGACGAGGCCATCCTGCGCTGGAACAGCTGTGTGCGCCTCCTCAATCGCCACCCGGAGCTCGAGCCGGCTCCGGAGGACAGCTTCCAGCCCTTCCTCGAGTGATCGCGCATGGACACGATCACCCATGACATATTGGTGGTCGGCGGCGGCGGGGCGGGCCTGCGGGCCGCGATCGCCGTCACCGAGGCCAACCCGGGGCTGTCGGTGGCGATCGTCTCCAAGGTGTATCCGATGCGGAGCCACACCGTGTCGGCGGAGGGCGGCGCCGCGGCCGTGATCCGACCCGACGACAGCCTCGACGCGCACGCGTACGACACCATCAGTGGCGGGGATTGGCTTTGCGATCAGGACGCCGTCGAGGCGTTCGTGGCCGAGGCGCCGGAGGAGCTGCTTCGGCTGGAGCGCTGGGGTTGCCCCTGGAGTCGCCGACCGGACGGGCACATCGCCGTCCGGCCCTTCGGCGGAATGAAGATCGAGCGCACCTGGTACGCCGCCGACAAGACCGGCTTCCACCTGCTCCACACTCTCTACCAGACCTCGCTCCAGTACGGCGCCATCATCAACTACGACGAGTGGTTCGTGACCCGGCTGCTCGTCGACGATGGGCGCTGCCGCGGGCTGGTGGCCCTGGAGCTGGCCACCGGCAAGGTGTATGCACTGCTCGCCGGCGCGGTGATCGTGTGCGCGGGAGGCGGCGGCCGGGTGTACCCGTTCACCACCAACGCCAACATCAAGACGGGCGATGGAATGGCGCTCGCCTACCGGGTCGGCGTCCCCCTCAAGGACATGGAGTTCGTGCAGTTCCACCCCACCGGCCTCCCCTTCACCGGCATCCTGATCACCGAGGCCACACGGGCCGAGGGCGGCTGGCTTCTGAACAAGGACGGCTACCGCTACCTCCAGGACTACGATCTCGGGGTCCCGCAGCCGCGGCCGGTCAAACGCTCCATGGAGCTGGGGCCCCGCGACCGCCTCTCGCAGGCGTTCGTGAAGGAGATGGAGAAGGGCCGGACGATCGAGACGCCACACGGACATGTCGTACACCTGGACATCCGGCACCTCGGCGAACAGACGATCGACACCAAGCTTCCGTTCGTCCGCGAGCTATGCCTGAAGTACCAGAACCTCGATCCGGTGAACGAGCTGATCCCGGTGCGGCCGGTGGTGCACTACATGATGGGCGGCGTGCACACCGATGTGCTCGGGAGCACGCCCCTGCCAGGCCTGTACGCGGCGGGCGAAGCGGCGTGCGTGAACATCAACGGCGCCAACCGACTGGGCTCCAACTCGCTCACCGAGCTGTTCGTGTTCGGGGCGCGCGCCGGCCGGGCGGCTGCCGAGTTCGCCGCCGCGCGGAACGAGTCCGGAGGGGAGGCGCTGCTCGCCCAGGCGCTGGACGAGGAGCGCCGGCTCCGCACCTTCCTCGCCGACAGGCCCGGAGGCGGGGAGCGCATCTCCAATCTTCGAGAGGAGATGCAGCGGGCCATGGAGGCGGGTGCGGGAATCTACCGCGACGCGGGCGGCCTCCAAACGGCGATCGACACGATCCAGGAGCTGCGGGAGAGATACCGCCGGGTGGCGCTCGACGACAGGAGCCACACCTTTAACACCCAGCTGGTCGCGTGCCTCGAGCTCTCAAACCTGCTGGATGTGGCAGAGACCATCCTCCATTCGGGACTCCGGCGAACCGAGTCGCGGGGCGCGCACCAGCGCACCGACTATCCCGAGCGGGACGACGCGGACTTCCTCACCCACTCGCTGGCCAGGCGATCGGACGACGGTACGCCGCGGATCGACTACCTGCCGGTGCGGATCACCCGCTGGCCTCCGGCCGAGCGCGTGTATGGAGAGCAGCTGACATGAGCGACCCGGTGCGATTCGAGATCCAGCGCTACCGGCCGGAGGAGGAAGACGAGCCGGTGTGGGAGAGCTTCGACGTCCCCAGCCGGCCGGAGTGGATGATCCTCGACGCGCTCAACCACATCAAGGACCACGTCGACGGGTCCCTGTCCTACCGCTGGGCGTGCCGGATGGGGGTGTGCGGGAGCTGCGGAATGATGGTCAACGGCGAGCCGGTGCTGACCTGCGCCACCTACGTGAGCGCCGTGCTCCCCGGACCCGTGCGGGTGGCGCCGCTCAAGGGGTTTCCGGTGATCCGCGACCTGGTGGGTGATCTCACTGACTTCATCGAGAAGCTCAAGCGCGTGAAGCCGTGGATCGTGCGGGAGGAGGAGAAGCCGCTCGAAGAGGGCGAGTACCTTCAGACGCCCGAGGAGGTGGAGGAGTACAAGCGATACAGCATGTGCATCAACTGCATGCTGTGCTACGCGGCCTGTCCGATCTACGAGCTGGAGCCGGACTTCATCGGCCCGGCCGCCATCGCCCTCGCCCAGCGGTACAACCTCGACTCCCGGGACGAGGGATCGGACGAGCGGATGGACGTCATCTCGCAGCACGACGGCATCTGGTCGTGCACCTTTGTGGGCGAGTGCTCCGAAGTGTGTCCGAAGAACGTGGACCCGGCCGGCGCCATTCAGCGCTACAAGGTCGGGGCAACGGCGGAGTGGTTCAAATCGGTGCTGATGCCATGGGCGCGCCGCTGAATCCCGACTACACGGAGTACCACCCCAAGTGGTACCGCCGTCGGATGCCGATCTTCTGGTGGCTGGGGAAACGGTCGTACACGAAATTCATCAGCCGCGAGCTGACCGCCGTCTTCGTCGCCTATACGGCCCTCGGCCTCCTGATCCAGATCTGGTGCCTGGCCTCGGGACCGGAGGCGTATGAGCACTTCCTGGGCCACCTGCGGGACGGACCGGTCGTCGTTCTGAACGTCGCGGCGCTGCTCGCCCTCCTCTTCCACAGCTTCACCTGGTTCAACCTCGCGCCGAGCGCACTCGTCCTCAGCATCGGCGGGCGAAGGGTCCCGAACGCCGTCGTATTGCTCGCGCACTACGGCGCCTGGCTCGGCACCTCTGCGCTCGTGGCGTGGTTGCTAGTCGGGAGGTGAAGGTGCGGCGTTCGAGAGAACCCTTTCTGTGGGCGATGTTCAGCGGCGGCGGGATGCTGGCCGCGCTCTTCCTGCCGGCCATCG
>CAZJXR010000149.1:0-7920 GCA_964550085.1 uncultured Gemmatimonadota bacterium | reverse complement strand
TCTACGAGCTGTGGTTCAAGCTGCTGCTGCACGAGCTGGACAAGATTCGTCGCGACCTCGCCGCCGATGAGATGTTCGAGGCCATCGCGACCTTCAAACGGACGCGAACGGTGATGAAGACGCTGGTCGGGCAGCTCGATGTGCTCGAGACGATGACGCCCGTCTCCTTCCTGAGTTTTCGCGATCGGCTGGAGGCCGCGTCCGGATTCCAATCGGCCCAATTTCGCGAGCTGGAGTTTCTCCTCGGTTACAAGCGCCCGGACATGATCGACCACCACCGGGCCAACGCCGAGGCGACAGCGCGACTCGAACGGCGACTCGTCGAGCCGTCGGTGGTCGACGCCTTCTACCGGTTCCTAATCGGCCGCGGGGTGTCGATTCCTGGAGAGCTGCTCACGGGAGATCCGTCATCGGCGACCCGTCCGAGCGAGCGGGTGCAGGAGGGGATTCTCGGGCTGTATCGATCCCAGCCCGACGTCGCCATTCTGTTCGAGCTGATGACCGACTTCGACGAAGGCTTGCAGGAATGGCGCTACCGGCACGTCAAGATGGTCGAGCGCACGATCGGGCACAAACCGGGCACCGGTGGATCTCCCGGCGTCGACTTCCTCAAACAATCGCTCTTCCAACCCGTATTCCCGGATCTGTGGGCAATCCGCGACCAACTGTAGTCAGACGGTAGCGATCACCTTGAGCTCGATGGCGATCGGGCTCGGGAGAGCGCCGACCTCCACCGTCGTGCGGGTCGGAAGGACGTCGGCGAAATACTCGGCGTACAGCCGATTGTAGGTCGGGAAGTCGGCGGCCATGTTGGTGAGGAACACGGTGACGTCGACGATCTGCTCCCAGCTCGATCCGGCGTCCTCGAGCACGGCCCGCACGTTGTCGAACACCGCCCGGCACTGTGCCTCGAAGTCGTAGGACACCACGCGACCCCGCACGTCACGTTCGAGGCCCGGAATCGCGTCGCTTCCCTTCTGGCGCGGACCGATGCCCGACAGAAAGAGCAGCTTTCCGACTCGACGGGCGTGTGGATACGCCCCCATCGGGGTCGGACCACGCTCGCTCACCACCGGCGTCGACGATGGGGCGACCGGTTGGCCGGATTGGGTCGCGGGCGACGCCCCGGGCTGCCGGTCCGACGGCCGCACGTCGCTCATGGCTCCGTCACCCACCCTCGCTACATGCCGGAGCGCGGGATTCGAACGCACACGTTCTTCGGTTCGGTGAAGAATCGGAGGGCCTCCTCACCGCCCTCACGGCCGACGCCGCTGTTCTTCATCCCACCGAAGGGTACCCGCAAGTCGCGCAGCATCCAGCAGTTGACCCATATCGTCCCCGAGCTTACCGCTTCGGCGACGCGGTGCGCGCGGGCCAGGTTCTGGGTCCAGACTGAAGCGGCGAGCCCGTACTCGGTACTGTTCGCGAACTCGATGACCTGCCGCTCGTCGGAAAACGGCGTGATGGTAACCACGGGCCCGAAGATCTCCTCCTGGTTCACCCGATCGGAGACGTCCAGGTCGACGATCACGGTCGGTTCGAAGAAGTAACCGTTCACGCACCGCTCGGGCAGATCGGAGGGCTGGCGCCCGCCGCACAGGATCCTGCCGCCTTCCTCACGCGCGAGGTCGACGTACCGACGCACCTTGTCGAGCTGGGTCGCCGAAACGATCGCCCCCTGATCCGTTTCCGGGTCGAGCGGGTCGCCCACCCGGAGCTCGCGGGTGCGAGCGACGAAGCGCTCGACGAAGTCTTCGTACAACCCCCTCTGAACGAAAATGCGGGAGCCGGAGAGACAGATCTGCCCCTGGTTGGTGAACGACGACCGGATGCTGGTGGCGAGCGCGTCTTCAATCTCCGCGTCGTCGAAGACGATGTTCGGGTTCTTGCCGCCCATTTCGAGCGACAGCTTCTTGAAGCGGGGGGCAGCCCGCGCCGCGATGTCGGCGCCCGTTTTCGTGCCCCCGGTGAACGAGATGGTAGGCACGTCCGGGTGACCGACGATCGCTGCCCCGACCTCCTGCCCTCGGCCGTGCACGATATTCAGGACACCCGGTGGCAGACCCGCTTCGCTGCACAGCTCGGCGAGCCGAAAGGCCGTCATCGGCGTGATCTCGGATGGCTTGGCCACTGCGGTGTTCCCGGTCGCGATCGCGGGTGCGATCTTCCAGGACAGGAGGTACAGCGGAAGGTTCCAGGGCGAGATGAGCCCGGCTACGCCTCTCGGATTGCGCAACGTGTAGTTGAGAGCCCGCTCGTCGGTGCGGTGCGACTCCGAGTGAAGGTGGAGGATAGCGGTTGCGAAGAAGCGGAAGTTGCTGACCGCCCGGGGGATGTCGACCGAGCGCGCGAGCGCCAGTGGCTTGCCGGTGTCCGTGCTCTCGACCCGGGCCAGCTCCTCGAGTCGCCGCTCGATGAGGTCCGCGACGCGCAGCAGCAGACGGGAGCGTTCCTCGGCCGCAGTCCGCGACCAGGTGGGAAAGGCCCGGACGGCGGCGTGCACGGCGCGGTCGACGTCCCGCGCCTCGCTGTCCGGCACCCGTGCGCAGACGGCGCCGGTAGCCGGCTCGATAACGTCGAGGTATGCTCGCCCGCTCGGCGCCACGAGCTCGCCGTCGATGTAATTGGCCAGCACCAGCGGATCCGCTCCTCCGGTCGCCGCCCTCCGCGAGCGCTTATCTCCCTGCCGCTCCGGCGGCTGGACCGACGTCCGGGTCACTGCACGGCCGTGCGCCCGCCGTCGACCGGCAGGTTGACCCCGTTCACGTACGACGCGGCGGGCGAGGCGAGGAACCCGACCACGGCGGCGATCTCGGCCGGCTCAGCGAAGCGGCGCAGTGGGATCCCTGCCTCCCAGTCGCCGACTACTTCCTGCTCGCTGGTGCCGTCGCGGGCGGCCTTTCTCGCGATGAGCTCCGACAGGCGCGGCGTCGATGTGTAACCCGGCAGAACGCTGTTCACCGTGATTCCATGCGCTCCCAGCTCACCCGCCAGCGTCCTTGCCCAGTTCGCCACCGCACCACGGGTCGTGTTCGACACCCCGAGGCCGAGGATCGGGGCGATTACCGAGGTCGAGATTATGTTGATGATCCGTCCGTATCCTGCGTCCCTCATGCCCGGCACGACGGCTTGCGCCAGCAACTGATTGCAGCCGACGTGCATCGCGATGGCCCGCTGGAGATCGTCGAGGCGCGCATCGAGCAGCGGCCCGGCGGGCGGTCCGCCGGTGTTGTTGACCAGGATGTGTACCGGTCCGGCCTCGGCGATGTGCTCGTCGACAGCCGCGCGGACGGAATCCGGCTCGGCGAAATCCGCCATCACGTAGGCGTGCCTCTGACCGCGATCGCTCGCCAGGGCGCGCACCGCATCGCCCAGTGCGCTCTCGTCGCGGGCCACCAGGGTGACGGCCGCTCCGAGCAGAGCGAGCTCTTCGGCGCAGGCGCGGCCGATTCCGCTCGTGCTTCCGCACACGATGGCCCTTCGTCCGCCGAGCGTGTTCATCGCTCCCGCCGGTCCGGCCGGTCAGGCCGAGATCTGCCGCTCGGAGCGACCGAGCAGTCGGTCATTCCGTCTCGTACGCGGTACCGAGGCCGGTCGGAAAGTGCACCACGTTCCCGACCACCCACACCCGGCTGTTGGCCGGGAGTCGGACCGAGAGCTCGGGAACCGAGTCGGAGCCGACGATGGTCATCTCCGTCGGCTGCATCGGGATGTAGACGATGCGTCCGACCTCATCCATGCTGAAGCGGACCGGCCCACCCCGGAAGCTGAGTGAATGGAATACGTGAGCCGCGCTCGGCGTTATCTGCGACATGGCCTCAATCCTCCATCAACTCCTGCCCGAAGGCAGCATCACCCGCACGTCACGGACCACCCACGAGTGACGGCCGGTCAAAATGGCCGACCTGAGGTGTAAGTCGTTGTCATACTGTCGCTCCGGCTCACACCTGCCTGCGACGAACGCCGGATCCAGCGCGGTCGGCTCCCGCCCCGGATCGCGCACGACGGATCGAGGCGCGAAAAAATGGACGGCCGGGAGCTGGTCAGCCGAACGCGCGCTTGAGCAACGACCGGACCGCGCCCTCGTACTGCTTGACCACCATCACAGAGGTCGGGGTGAAGCGCGCCACCTTCTCCGGAATCTCGCCGAACAGGACTCTTCGGAACAGGGGTTCTCGCGCCGCTCCGAGGACGACCAGATCGAAGTCGCGGCCCGCGAGGGCGATGCCGCCGGCAATCGACTTCGAGGTAATGATCCTTTGCTCGGCCTTCACAGTGCCGAGGTGCTCCAGCGTGGCAGCGATCCGCTCGTCGGCGGCCGCCCGATCCTCGGCCGACGCACCCGGCGGAAGAACGTAACAGGCCGTCACCTCCCATGCTCGCTCGGCAGCGAGGACACCGAGATAGTCGGCGGCGAGTCGGGCGTGCGGGCCGCCCGCAGTCGGGAACAACACCCGGCGCGGCGGCTGGTCGCCCGTGATCTTGAGCAGGATGAGGTCACACGGCGCGTGGCGGATCACCTGGTCGGCGACCTCGCCGAACATGCGTTCGCGGGTGTTCGTGTAGCCTTTCCAGCCCATCACCAGCAGGTCCGCCTTGTGCCGACGGGCCGCCTCCAGGATGCCATCGTGGACGTGGTGCGCGATCACGACGTCCGTCTCCAGCGGCATGCCATGCCGGTGGGCGTGCTCGCGCGCCGCTTTGAAGAGTGCCTCCTTGTGGTGCGCGAACCGCAATCCCTCGTGGATGGGGAGCTGGCGCGGCACTTCGACCACCGCGATGGCCACCGCGCGGCCGGCGTGCTTTCGGGCCAACGGTAGGCCGATGTCGAGGAGCGCGCCCACAGTGAACGGGTTGGAGAGCGGCACGCACACGGTGAACTTCTTCTCGGCGGGCGTAACGGCGCGACCCGGAACGAGCACCTGCGGCAGCTCTTCGGCGGCCTGTTTCTCCGAGTAAGCGAAATAGATGAGCAATCCGACCACGATCCACCCTCCCGTCACGTACCAGGCAACCGGCTGGAAGTTGAACTGGTAGACGGCGAGAAAGACGTTGAGCCCGATGCCGAGGATCGGGATGATCGGGTACAGCGGCACGCGGTAGCGGCGAGGGATCTCCGGCATCGTGCGCCGCAGGACGATCACCGACAGGTTCACGAGGGCGAAGGTGAGCAGGAAGATGAGGCTGGCCGCTGAGCCGACCGCTTCGATCGGCAAGGTGAGAGCCATGGCGAGGAGAATCGCAGACGTTGCCACGATGGCCACCACCGGCGTGCGCCGCTTGCGGTCGATCGTCGCCACGGGTCGCGGCAACCAGCGATCTCGCCCCATCGAGAAGGCCACGCGCGAGGCGGCCATCACCGTGGCGTTGAGCGCCGACATGGTGGAGAGGAGACCGCCGGCGACGATCACCGCCACCCCGAACGCCGGCATGAAGTCCTCGGCCGCGCGCACGATCGCCGTTTCTCCGAACCTGCCGAGGAACTGCCACGACGGCATGTCAGGCGGCTGCACCGCGCCGAGCGACACGAACAGGATGAGAAGGTAGATGGTGATCGTGATCGCGAGGGCGATGAAGGTGGCGCGCGGGATGTTCCTCTCCGGGTCCTTGATCTCCTCCGCCACGGTGGCGATCAGGTCGTATCCTTCGAAGGCGATGAAGGTGAGACCCATGGCGACCAGCACTCCGCCAGCGCCGAGGGGGAAGAACGGCTCGAACTGCTCCGCCGCGGAGACCGTGTCGCCGAACACCTTCTTGAGCCCGTACGCGATGAAGACGAGCAGGACAACGATCTTCGACATGGTGAGCACGTTCTCGGCTTTCCCGGTCACCTCCGCCCCCCGGACATTGAGGCGCATGAAGAGAAGTCCGACGAGCACGGTCACCGCGAGGACCGCCGTTTGCTCGCCGATCGCGCCGAGCAGCGTGTGCGTGGGACCGGGCACGTATTTGAGGAACAGCTCCCAGAAGTAGCCGGCGAAGCCGAGTGCGTAGAGGCTGCAGGCGACGGTGTAGGCGAACCACAGCATCCAGCCGGCGGTGAAGCCGACCGCTCCGGGAAACGCCAGGCGGACGAAGGAGTAGCCGCCGCCGGCGCGCGGAACGGCGGAGGCGAGCTCGGCGTAGGCGAAGGCAGTGAGCAGCGTTACCGCTCCGTTGAGGGCGAAGGCGACGATCGAGGCCGGGCCGGATTCCCCTGCGGCGATGCCGGTGAGCACGAAGATGCCGGCGCCGATCATCGCGCCGACCCCGATCATGGTGGCGTCGAATAGCCCCAGGTCGCGTGCAAACGTGGCTTCGGAGGTCTCGTGGTGGGTGGCCAATGGTGCCTCTCGCTATGGGAGTCCGGGCGAACCCTGAGACGTTTCGGCGCCGCGAGGCGGACAGAGTCGAAATCCTCGTCCCGCGCTGCGCGCGAACCAAACTCGGGCGCGGGAACCCGTTTGGTCAACGCCCCTCGAGCCCGGGTCCGTGCCCTGGGCGCGTGGCCCCGTTGGCCGCCCGCGACATCGCCCGGCTTGTTGCCCACCGTGCGTGCAGCGCAGAGATTCCCGCGTTCGCGTCCGAGCCGTGCCCTCGAACAGCATACCATGTCTCCAGCACAGGGCGAGCATTCCATCTCTCGTGTATCCGGGACCAGGCAGGGGTCTGCGTCCGACGCGAGCCGCGGTCACGGGTTCGGCACCGCGCCCGTGTTCCTGGCCAGCATCAGCACGATCCTCGGGGCGATCATGTACCTGCGGTTCGGGTACGCAGTCGGCAACGTCGGGCTCCTCGGCGCTCTTTCCATCGTGCTGCTCGGCCACCTGGTCACGATTCCCACCGCGCTCGCCATCTCGGAGATCGCGACGAACCGGCGCGTGGAAGGCGGCGGCGAATACTTCATCATCTCGCGCTCGTTCGGCACCACGATCGGGGGCACGATCGGCATCGCCCTCTATTTTTCGCAGGCGGTTTCCGTCGCCTTCTACATGATCGCGTTCGCAGAGGCATTCACCCCGTTGGCGGGGCTGTTCGCGCGCCTGACTGGCATCGGGTTCGACCCGCGCCTCGTCTCGATCCCGGGGACGCTCGTGGTCACGGGTCTAATGCTGACCCGGGGAGCGCGCATCGGCGTGGCCGCTCTGTGGGGCGTGGTGATGATCATCGGCGTCTCCCTCGTGCTGTTCTTTCTGGGCGGCCCGCCCGGCGGCGTCGCGGTGGACGAGATCCGGATGTTCCGTTCCCTACCCGATGCGGCCCCCTTCATGTTCGTATTCTCGATCGTGTTTCCCGCCTTCACCGGCATGACTGCCGGCGTCGGCCTATCGGGCGACCTGGCCAACCCCCGGCGTTCGATCCCGCTCGGCGTTATGGCGGCGACCATCACCGGGATGGCCGTGTACGCGGCGATCATCCTGAAGCTCGCGGACGCGGCCCCGGCGGCATTGCTGGCCGGGGACCAGCTGGTCATGAGCCGGATCTCGGTGTGGGGTCCCATCATTCCGATCGGGCTGGCCTGTGCCACCATTTCGTCGGCGATCGGCTCGATCCTCGTCGCGCCCCGAACGCTCCAGGCGCTGGCCGCCGACGAAATCGTGCGGGCCCCACGCGTCATGCGCTTCCTGGCAGCCGGGACCGGCCCCCAAAACGAGCCGCGTAACGCCACCCTCGTCACGTCGGCGCTTGCCCTGTGGATCGTGTTGCTCGGCAACGTCGACTTCGTGGCCCGCATCATCTCCATGTTCTTCATGGTCACCTACGGTTCGCTGTGTGCGATCAGCTTTCTCGAGCATTTCGCAGCCCGGCCCAGCTACCGGCCCAGCTTCCGCTCCAAGTGGTACGTGAGCCTGACGGGCGCGGTCATGTGCCTGGTTCTCATGCTGCAGATGGACCTGGTCTTCGCGGTGCTGGCCATCGTGGTCATGGCGGCGCTGTACC
>CAZJXR010000148.1:0-7923 GCA_964550085.1 uncultured Gemmatimonadota bacterium | reverse complement strand
AGCATGAACCCGGCCCGCACCTTCGGATCGTCGCTGCCTCCAGGACACTGGATGTCGCTCTGGATCTATCTCATCGCCCCGCTCCTCGGCATGCTCCTGGCCGCCGAGGTTTACGTCCGCATCGCCGGCAAGCGGCGGGTGAAGTGCGCCAAGCTGCACCACCAGAACGACAAGCGCTGCATTTTCCGCTGCGGGTACGCGTCTGAGGAGTCTGAGGAGGGGATCTCTGCCCAGGCGTCGCCCACCGGGCGCGCGGCTGCTGCCGGGAGCCCGTCCTCCACCGCGGGCAACGCCCTTGGAGTCGTGTGATGCGCTGCCGTGCCGATCTCGGGTGTACACGGCCGCGTTCCGGTGGCGCGGGGTCGGCCCGGTTGAGTCCCGTCATCGGGCGAGCGGTACTGACCGCGCTCGTGGCGCTGGTGCCGCTCCCCGCTCTTCGGCACGCGGTCGCGGTGCCACTGTCGATCTCGCAGGCGGCCGCCGGTACACCGGGACGAACGCCGACGCTGAAGGAGTCGTCTGCCGCTCCGACGCAACCCCGGGCCGTCCGGGCGCACGATTCGGCACACTCCGCGCCCGTCGTATCCGGGGTGGTCACGGTGGGCTTCACCGTGTCCGACATGGACCGCGCCGTCCAGTTCTTTCAGGGTGTGCTGACGTTTGAGAAGGTTTCCGACATCGAGGTGAGCGGCGAGGCCTATGAGCAGCTCGCGGGCGTCTTCCCGGCGCGGGCGCGTGTGATTCGCCTCCGCCTCGGCAGTGAAGAGATCGAGCTCACCGAGTACATCACTCCGGCCGGCCGTCCCGTGCCCACAGACTCCCGCAGCAACGACCGCTGGTTCCAGCACATCGCCATCGTGGTCAGTGACATGAACCGGGCGTACGAGGTGCTGCGCGCCGCGGGAGTAAAGCACATCTCGCCGGAGCCGCAGCGCCTTCCCGACTGGAACCCCAATGCAGGCGGCATCGAGGCCTTCTACTTCCGCGATCCGGATGGGCACGTTCTCGAGGTCATCCGGTTCCCGAGCGGGAAAGGGGACCCGCGGTGGCAGCGGCCCACGGATCGGGTTTTTCTCGGGATCGACCACACCGCGATCGTCGTCGGTGACACGGACGCCAGCCTCCGCTTCTACCGCGACCTGCTGGGTCTGCAGGTTGCGGGCGAGAGCGAGAACTATGGGCCTGAGCAGGAGCGCCTGAACGCCGTGTTCGGGGCTCGGCTCCGAATCACTGCTCTGCGCGCCCCAGCCGGGCCGGGGATCGAGTTTCTCGAATATCTCACCCCGGGCGACGGCCGCCCGATGCCGTTCGATGAACGCGCGTCTGATATCTTCCACTGGCAGACGACCCTCACCACGACCGACGTGGCGACGCTCGCGAACCAGCTGCGCTCGGGAGCGGCGCGGTTCGTCTCACCGGGGGCGGTCGCGCTCCCGCCCGGCGGTCTCGACTTCCGTACCGGACTGACAGTTCGCGATCCGGATGGACACGTTCTCCGTCTGATCGAGCCGTAGGTCCCGCGGCAGGGTTTACGCAGCGGCTCAAGAGATGGCCCGGGATCGGCCCCAGCGGCCGCCCCTGAAAGGAGCTCTCCCCATGCAGCAGCACGACGCGATCATCATCGGCGCCGGGCAGGCCGGCACGCCGCTCGCCCGCCGCCTGGCGGCAACCGGCCGGCGCGTCCTGGTGGTGGAACGTGAACACCCGGGCGGCACCTGCATCAACCGGGGCTGCACGCCGACCAAGACGATGGTGGCGAGCGCCCGCGCCGCGCACGTGGCGCGTCACGCGGGCCGGCTCGGTGTCCGGGTGCCCGAGGTGCGGGTCGATCTCGCGGCGGTGGTGGATCGGAAGGACGCGATCGTCCGTTCGTGGCGCGAGCGCTCCCGCGCGTCGCTGGAGACCGCGGGGCCGAATCTACGCCTCGTGTACGGACACGCCCGTTTCACCGCGCCTCGCGCGATCGAGATCGACGGCGAGCGACACGAGGCCGAGGTGATGGTGTTGAATGCCGGCGCTCGACCGGCCGTGCCGCCGGTTCCGGGATTGGGCGATGTTCGGTGGCTCGACAGCACGACGATCATGGAGCTCCGGGAGCTGCCCGAGCATCTGATCGTGATGGGTGGAGGCTACATCGGCTGCGAGTTCGGCCAGATGTTCCGGCGCTTCGGCTCGCGGGTCACTATCCTCAATCGCGGCCCTCACCTGCTCGATCGCGAGGACGAGGACGTTTCGGTTACGATCGAGGAGGTGTTTCGGGACGAAGGGATCGAGCTTCGGCTCGGCGCGACAGCCGCCGCGGTCGAGCAGGCGGACGGTGGACTGATACTGAGGATGGCGGCGGGGCCTGCGGTGCGCGGCTCGCACCTCCTGGTCGCGGTCGGGCGGGTGCCGAATACGGAAGATCTCGGCTGCGAGGCGGCCGGCATCGCTCTCGATGCCCGCGGCTTCGTCGTCGTCGACGACCACTACCGCACGTCGGCGGATGGGGTGTACGCCGTCGGCGACGTCACCGGGGGGCCGCAGTTCACCCACACCTCGTGGGACGACCACCGGATCCTGTACAATCTCATGTTCGACAACGGCAAAGGTGACGTCCGCGGTCGCGGCGACCGGCTGATCCCCTACTGCGTGTTTACCGATCCGCAGGTGGCCCGGGTGGGGATGTCGGAGCGGGAAGCGAGCGCCGGCGGGGTGAGGCACGAGGTGGCGCGCATTCCGTTCTCGAGCATCGCGCGTGCCCTCGAGGTGGATGAACCGGCCGGGTTGCTCAAGGTGCTGCTCGATCCCGAGAAGGAGAGGATCCTGGGGGCGGCCATCGTCGGGATCGAGGCGGGTGAGCTGATCCACGTGTTCGTCGCCCTCATGCAGGCTGACGCGTCGCCTCGTGCGGTCGTGGACGCCCAAGCCATCCACCCGACCCTGGCCGAGGGAGTTCAGTCCGTCGTCATGGCGTTGCCGCGATTCTCGCTTTCCGGAAGCTGACCCACTTCCGGAAGCTGATCCACGCTGCGCAGAATCGTCTCGACCTTCTCGCGCAGGGAGGGCGGCGTGTCGATCCTCCGCACGCGGTCTTTCATCTCGCGAAGCACGTCAGCCTCGAACGAGTACTCCCGGGTGCACTCGATGCACGTCTCGAGATGTTCGTCGACCCGCCGGATCTCGTCGGCCCTCAGCTCGCGATCCATGTAGTCGGCCAGCCGGGCGAACACTTCTTCACAGCTGTAGCGGTATCCATCGGTTGGCCGCGCCGCATTCTTCATCCGTCAAGCCCCCTGCCGTCGAGCACCCTGGTGGCTCTTCTTCCCTCGCGCCGCTGGCGTCTTCGTCGCGCGCTGTCTGTCGGTCGACACGATCGTCACCGCGGGACGGGACGATTCGTACGACCTGGGCTGTGTGGCCCTGCGCGCGGCGCTCAGCGCGCAGGGACCGACTGCTGGCCCGAGGCCATGGCCGTGATGCTGATTGCCGCCGCCATCAGTACGAGGTCCTTGAGCAGGAACTCGCCGGCGAGCGTCAGCTTCGGAAAGCCTCCGTCCCCGTAGCTCACCGCCGGAGCGATGACGAAGATCACCAGCGTCCCCGTGAACAGCCCCGCCACGAACAGCCCCACGTAGCGGAGGCCGATGCCTCCGAACAGCAGGACGGCTGCGGTGACTTCCAGCGCCCCAAGGAGGTAAACGAAGGCCGGAAAGGCCAGAAAGGACAGCGATGCATTCAGCAGTCCGACCACCGGGCTCGGATCGACGAATTTCAGGGCTCCAATCCACAACAGTACGGTGGCCAGACTGAACCGCAGCAACCGGGGCGCGACCCGGCTCGCAACTCGCTCCAGCACGTCCATGTTGTTTCTCCTTGCAAAGTTGACAGCGTCACTCGTCTCCGTGGCCGGGGCGAGGTGCCCCCTGCCATGTCCCCGGAATGCACTGTCCCTCCGCTTGGTTCCCGGTCTGGTCAAGGGGCTTCGAGTCTCGAATGCGCTGCGGGAACCCTCTCCCGCGACGGCTCATTCAAGCACCGGCAGGGACGAATCCCTGTGACAGGAACGCGCCACGGCGCCAGACACGCATGTCCGGAGGGAATCATGCAGACGCAATCATCAGTTCTGTTGCTGCTTTTTACCGGGACGCTGTGGGCCACCACCATCCCCGGCCGGGACGACGGCGTAACCTACATGCCAGCCGCCGAAGTGGCGGCCGCTTTTGCAACCGGAGCGCCCCTCGTCGAGACGGAAGCCTACAAAGTGCACGCCAGTCGACGTGAAGCGCCCGGGCAGGGCGAGGTGCACGACCGGGACACCGACATCATCTACGTGCTCGAGGGAACCGCCACCTTCGTGACCGGCGGGTCGCTGGTCGGCGGGACCCCGATCGCACCCGGAGAGATCCGAGGCGCGTCGATCGAAGGCGGATTCACGCGCGTGCTCCAGCCGGGCGACCTCATCATCGTGCCGGCCGGTACGCCCCACTGGTTCAAGGATGTGCAGGGCCCGTTCCTCTACTACGTGGTGAAGGTCACGGGGGAGGTCGAGTGAGCCCGCGACTCGTGGCCGTGCTCGCTGCCTGCTGCTTGAGCAGCGTGGGTCCGGCGCGCGGCCAGGTTACGTCCGATGCTCCCGCCGGGCTACCGATGGCAGTGGTCAATCTCGCCACTCCTGAGGGCGTCCAGCTGGTGCGCGGAGAGTGGAGGTACAGCGATGCGCGCATCGTGGAGGTCGACCACCGCGCTCCCGGTCCCGATCTGAAAGCGTCCGGGTCACCCATACGAACACACGACATCGATCCGCACGCGGGCGCGGCCGGGTTCGATGACTCCGCCTGGTCGGTGATCAGCCCGGAGGAGCTCGACGCCCGCCGGGGCAGCGGCCGGCTCTCGTTCAACTGGTATCGATTCCGACTCACCATCCCGGAGCGCATCGGCGGGTTCGATCCGACCGGGGCGACCGTCATTCTCGAGGTAGTCGTGGACGACTACGCGGAGGTGTGGGTGGACGGACGCCTGCCCGTCGTCCTCGGACAGGCGGGTGGACCACTGGTCAAGGGATTCAACGCACCCAACCGGATCGTGCTCACCCGCTCCGCCGTGCCAGGGGAGCAGATCCAGCTCGCGATCTTCGGTACCAACGCTCCTCTGTCCGAGCCACCCGCGAACTTCATCTGGATCCGGTCGGCGACCCTCGATTTCTTCGCCCCCGCAGCGTCGAGAGTGGGAGTGGAGGTGGCGACGGAGATCGAGCGCCGCGACCCCGCCCTGGACGCGATCGTTTCACCTCATGCGCGCGTCGAGCGACTGGCCACCGGGTTCCTTTTCACCGAAGGCCCGGTATGGGTGCGGGAAGGCGACTACTTGCTGTTCAGTGACCCCAATGCGAACCGGATCTACCGCTGGTCTCCGGACGGCCAGGTGAGCGTGTACCGGACCAAGAGCGGGTACACCGGCTTCGACATCGGTGAGTACGGTCAACCGGGGTCGAACGGACTCGCGCTGGACGCGGACGGCCGCCTGGTGATCGCCGAGCACGGGAATCGGCGTATCAGCCGCTTGGAGCGCAACGGAGTGCTCACCGTGCTGGCCGATCGGTACGAGGGTAACCGCCTGAACAGCCCCAACGATCTCGTCCTTCGCTCGGACGGGTCGCTCTACTTCACCGATCCGCCGTTCGGACTGCCGCAGTTCGACGCGGATCCGCGCAAGGAACTTCCGTTCAGCGGCGTATTTCTGCTCAAGGACGGCCGCCTGCGGCTGGTGGCGACCGATCTACGGGGTCCGAACGGTCTCGCCTTCTCTCCGGACGAGCGCTTCCTCTATGTGACGAATTGGGACGTGGAGAACAAGGTCGTCATGCGCTACGCAGTGGCGCCCGACGGCGGTTTGAGTGGCGGCACCGTCTTCTTCGACATGACAGACGCTTCCGGCGAAGAAGCGCTGGACGGGATCGAGGTCGACGAACGGGGCGACCTGTACGTTTCGGGGCCGGGCGGCGTGTGGATCATCTCGCCGACCGGCGTGCATCTCGGGACCATTCGTGCGCCCGAGCTGCCGGCGAACTTCGCCTGGGGGGACGCGGATGGTCGCACCCTGTACATGACGGCCAGAACCGGCCTTTACCGGTTGCGGCTCGAAGTCGCGGGCAGCGGCTGGAGTCTCCCGCAACCGCTCAGCTCCGCACAGCCCTAGGCGGCGTAACGCAAGCCTTGCTCGGCTCGGGGCCGTGGCTGACCGCACGGTCCCGTTCTTTTTTTGGGGGATTCCCAACCGGTTGGGAATCCGGTCGCGCTCGAACTGTTCCAATCCGCCCCGGTCCCGGCTGTAAGTAACAGCCTGATAATTACTTCAGGTCCGAAGCGCCCCTCTCCGCCCGACCGGCACACTCCCTGCCTTTCCGTCGCTGCAGTTCCGTGGTCGTCCGTTCACCAACCCCAGCAAGGTGGAGATGCTCCGAATAACCTCGCTCGCGGACCGTTGGCCGAGCGCATCCCTCCGGGTCGAAGGTCGGGTGGATGCGGAATCGTCCGCGCTCCTCGAGGCGGAATGTCTTGCCGCTGTCGACCGAACGGGGTCCCCGCTCACGGTAGACATATCCGGCGTCGACTACGTCGACTGCCAGGGGGCCACCACCCTTCGCTCCCTCCGGCGCCGCCGGGTGGAGCTGGTAGGCTCCTCCCCTCTCATCCGTCAGCTCTTGGAAGAGGACTGCTCGCCATGAACACCACTGCGATCGAACCAACGGGTGCCACCTCGGCCGCGAGTCCATCTGCCTTCGATTCGCTCCTCGAGCCGGTTCTGCCGCGCGCGTACCAGGCAGCGTTGCACATGACGCGAGACCCGGTGGAAGCAGAGGACGTCGTCCAGGATGCGGTGCTCATGGCGCTCAAAGGTTTCGGCACCTTTACGCCGGGGACGAACTTCCGGGCCTGGTTCCTGCGCGTACTCACCAACGCCTTCCTCATGCGCCGTCGCAAGGAGCGACGAAGCGACAGCATGGTGTCGCTCGATGACGCGCAGCCGCTCTACCTCTTCCACCGCACGGCGGAGGTCGGGTGGCACAAAGCCCCCGACCCGGTACGCGCGTTCTTCGATCGCGTGGTGACCGAGCAGGTCAGCGAGGCCATCCAGTCACTGCCGATTCAGTACCGGACCGTCGCCAGCCTGTACTTCGTCGAGGACCTCTCGTACGCCGAGATCGCCTCCATCGTCGGGTGTCCCGTCGGCACCGTGCGTTCGCGCCTCCATCGAGCGAGGGACGCCCTCCAGCGATCGCTGTGGGAGGCGGCGGTCGACTGCGGGGTGGCAACCGGACGCGAGCTTGCCCCGATCGACTCGCCCCAGGCGGTCGCGTAGAGCCACTCGTCGAGCACTCCGGAGGTCCTGCGGTCCGGACTCCGGCCACGGTCCGGACACTGCCGCGCCATGGATAGAGCCCTGGCGCCATGGATAGAGCATTGGCCCGGCGTGACGGCCGATGCCATATTCAACGCCCGCGTCTGCGGCAAGGGCCAACAGCAGGTTCCGAGAATGCGCCACCGGTTGCCGGACGGACCGCCTACCGCTTCCTCTTCCGCTCGCGGGTCTCCGGACGCTTCCCGCTCGGGAGGTTCGATTCCGGTCGACTCGCGTTCGGTGGACGCGGCACCGCGCGCTGGTGCGCAGGCGCACCCGCGCCTGCCCGCCGGGTTCGAGCTGATCGGCGTGATTCACCTCGGCCGCACGAGGGTCGTTTCCCGTGCGATCCGCGAGCGCGACGGACTGCCGGTGGTAATCAAGACCCCGCTCGGAGACCTCCTGGACCGCCGTGTTCGATCCTCGCTCCACCAGGAGCACGACATCCTGCGCGACCTCGAAATCGACGGCGTGCCCCGTCCGCTCGAGCTGATACTGACGGGAGAGCAGCCGTCTCTCGTCCTCGAGGACAGGGGAGGTCAG
>CAZJXR010000147.1:0-8013 GCA_964550085.1 uncultured Gemmatimonadota bacterium | reverse complement strand
GACCGGGTGGCGCTCCCAACCCTCTCTCTGAGACAGAATGGCTTATCGATATCTCCCCGAAGATGTCATGTCGCTCGAGGAGGAGATCCTCGAGCAATGGCTCGCCGAGGACACGTTCGCGCGCAGCATGAGCGCGAGGAGCGGCCAGCAGGAGTTCGTGTTCTACGAGGGCCCGCCGACCGCCAACGGGCGCCCCGGCGTACACCACATCATGGCCCGAACCATCAAGGACACGGTGGTGCGTTTCCGGACTATGTGCGGCTTCCACGTGACCCGGATCGCGGGTTGGGACACCCACGGCCTGCCGGTCGAGATCGAGGCCGAGAGGCAGCTGGGCATCTCCGGCAAGCCCGAAATCGAGCGCCTCGGCATCGCCGAGTTCAACCGCGTCTGTCGTCGTAACCTGTTCACCTACAAGGAGGACTGGGAGCGCGTTTCTCAGCGCATCGGGTATTGGCTCGACTACCTGAATCCCTACATCACTTGCTCGCCGGAATACATCGAGTCGGTATGGTGGGCGATTCGGAAGATCCACGATCTCGAACTGCTGTATCGAGGCTTCAAGGTGGTCCCGTATTGTCCCCGTTGCGGCACGGTGCTGTCGAGCCACGAGGTGGCACAGGGGTACGAGGACGTGTCGGATCCTTCCGTCTACGTCCTGTTTCCGGTCGCCGGCGAGACCGACCGCTATCTCCTCGTCTGGACCACGACTCCCTGGACACTGGTCGCCAATGTCGCCGTGGCCTACGGGCCCCGGCTCGACTACCTGGTGGTCGAGCACGACGGAAAGGAGATCATCGTGGCCGAGAGCCGCGTCGCCGCGCTGTGGGGGGAACACCCGCCGGTGGCGCGTCGCATTACTCCGGACGAACTGGCGTCGCTGACGTACGAACGTCCGCTCGACCTGTGGCCGGAGCACGCGGAACGAGCGGGAAAGCTGTACGCGGCGGACTTCGTCAGCGACGAGGATGGGACCGGGCTCGTGCACATCGCGCCCGCGTTCGGCGCCGACGACTTCGTGCTGGGCCGCGCCCATGGTCTTCCGGTGGTGCGGCCTGTCGACGAACGCGGGCGGTTCGAGCCGGCGGTCGAAGAGGTGGGTGGCCGCTTCGTAAAGGATGCCGACGCCAGTCTGGTGAGCCTGCTGCGGGCGCGCGGCCTGTTGTTCCGATCCGGCACGGTCCGGCACAGCTATCCCCACTGCTGGCGCTGCGAGACCCCTCTCCTGTACATGGCCCGGGACTCCTGGTACGTGCGGACAACCGCCGTCAAGGAGCGTCTATCGGAGCTCAATGCATCGATACGTTGGCACCCGCCCGAGATCGGATCGGGTCGCATGGGAGAGTGGCTCGTCAACAACGTCGACTGGGCGCTGTCCCGTGATCGCTACTGGGGTACGCCGCTTCCCGTGTGGGTATGCTCGGATGCACCGGAGCACTGGGACGTGATCGGCTCGTACGCCGAGCTGGAGGCGAGGGCGGGGAGGCTGGCGGAGGACTTCGACCCGCACCGTCCAATCATAGACGAGCTCGATTGGCCATGCACCAGGGCCGGGTGCGGCGGTCGGATGACGAGGGTACCGGAGGTTATCGATGCATGGTTCGACTCCGGATCAATGCCGTTCGCGCAGTGGCACTATCCGTTCGAGAACGAGGACGCGTTCGAACGGCATTTCCCCGCGAACTTCATCGCCGAGGGAGTGGACCAGACCCGCGGTTGGTTCTACTCGCTGCTCGCGTTGTCCACCATCCTGTTCGACGAGGCGGCCTACCGAGCCGTGGTTGTCAACGATCTGATCCTGGACGCTGAGGGCCGCAAGATGTCCAAGTCGCGGGGCAACGTCGTCGATCCCTGGCAGGCGATCGAGCGGCACGGGGCCGACGCGATCCGCTTCTACCTGCTGTCGAGCAGCAATCCGTGGCTGCCCAAGCGTTGGGATCCAGCGGCCATCGAGGAGGTGGAACGGAAACTGTTCGACACGTTGCGCAACACGTATCACTTCTTCGCTCTGTACGCCAACGCGGAGGGGTGGAGTCACGTGGCGGGCGCCGCCGCGCCAGCGGGTGACCGTCCGGCCATCGATCGCTGGCTGCTGAGCCGGTTGGACGCGTGTGTCGAAGCGGTGCGGGCCGCGTTTGACCGCTACGACCTCACGCGAGCGGCCCGCAGGCTGGTATCGTTCATCCTCGAGGATGTCTCCAACTGGTACGTCCGCCGTTCGCGGGATCGATTCTGGGCCACGAACCAGCCGAGCGGCGACGACCCCCACACCGCCGAAGCGTTCGCCACCTTGCATGAGGTTCTGCAGACGAGCGCGCGGCTGTTGGCGCCCATCGCTCCGTTTCTGTCCGACTGGCTGTACCGCGGCCTCGGGGATGGTACCTCGGTCCATGTGGTCGACTTTCCGACCGTGCGCGGCATCCAGGACCCGAGGCTGGATCAAGCGATGGAGGACGTGCGGCAGCTGGCAGCGCTCGGTCGGGCGGCCCGCGAGGAGGCCGGCGTCCGCGTTCGGCAGCCATTGCGGAGCGTTCACGCCGTGATTCCCGCAGCTCGCCGCCCGGATCCCGAACTGGTCAGCATCCTGGCCGCCGAGCTCAACGTAAAGAGGGTTGTGTTTCTCGATGAAAGCCACGATCTTGTCCGGCTTGGCGCTAAACCGCAGTTTGGGGTACTCGGCCCGCGGTTCGGCGTCCGAACGCCGGCGGTGGCGCGGGCGATCGAGACCCTCGATGTCGATGCCCTTCGCGAGCTGCGGGCGGGCCGGGAGATCCAGCTCACAATCGAGGCGGACACGGTGCGCGTCGGGCCGGAGGATGTGCGCATCGTGGAGGAGGCGGCGGAGGGACTGCTGGTCTCCGGGGAAAACGGCTACCTGGTGGCTCTGGATCGCGCCCTGGATGAGACGCTGCGCGACGAGGGGATCGCGAGGGAGCTTGTCAGCCGTGTGCAACGGATTCGTCGCGAGACGGGTCTCGACATCTCCGACCGCATCGAGCTGCTGATCGAAGGTGTGGATGAGATCGAACGGGCCGCCGCGTCCCATCGGGAGTACATAGCAGGCGAGACCCTGGCGCTCGATCTTCGCGTCGGCGGCAACTCGGCCGAGACGTTCGAACAGCTGCACGAGGTGGAGATCGACGGAAGCCCCGCACGAATCGGCTTGCGCCGGGTCGAACGGGGACCCCCAGCGGGCTGAGCTGGTACGAAATCGAATCGAGAAGCAACGGAGGCATCCGGGAGGAAGATGAAGAAGAAGGACCAGAAGCACTTCGAGGAACGACTCCTGGAGGAGCGAGCCCGCGTCTTGAAGCAGCTGGGTCACTACGACGAGTCGTTCGCCGATACACCGCAGGCATCCGACGGGGATCTGTCGGCCTACAGTTTTCACATGGCCGATCAGGGAACGGATGCGATGGAGCGCGAAAAGGCGTTTCTGTTCGCCAGCAAGGAAGGTCGATTGTTGTACCACATCGATGAAGCCTTGCGACGGCTGTACAAGACGCCGAAGCAGTTCGGCAAGTGCGAGGAGTGTGGCGGCGAGATCGGGTTCGACCGACTCGATGCGCTCCCCCACGCGCGGCTGTGCATCGCCTGCAAGGAAAAAGAAGAGACGGGTGTCTCGCGGTAGCTCCGAGGCGACCCTCGAGGGGGTGCCGGCCCGGTCTCGACCGAGCAAGCTCGGCCTGCTCCTGCTCGTCGTGCTGCTGGTCGTCGCTCTGGACATGGTGACCAAGGCGTGGGTCACACAGAACATCGCGCTCTACCGCTCGGTACCCGTGCTGGGCGAGTTCTTCCGCCTCACTTATACGCACAACCGAGGCGCCGCCTTCGGGATAAACGTCGGTGAACATTCGCGCGTGTTCTTCCTCGTGCTGTCCCTCGTCGCTCTCGGGGTGCTCGGACTGATCTACCGTGCGACGCCGGCGGCGGATCGCCTGCGTCTGTTCGCTATCTCGCTCGTCGCCGGCGGTGCGATCGGCAATATCATCGACCGTGTGCGATACGAGCAGGGAGTAGTCGATTTTCTCGATGTCGGGCTCGGCTCCCGCCGCTGGCCCGTTTTCAACATCGCCGACTCGGCGGTGAGCATCGGCGCGATCCTCCTCTTGATTTCCTTCTACCTCGAGGGACGGCGCGAACGGAGTGGAGCAGACGTCTCGTAGCCAGCCCCGGACCCTCGAAATCGACACGGACATCGACGATCGGCTGGACCGCTATCTAGCCGATCGTTTGCACATGAGCCGGACGCGCGTCGCCTCGCTGATCGAAGACGGTCGCGTACTGGTCAACGGTGCGCGTGTCGACAAGAGCTATCGGCCCCGGGCCGGCGATGCGGTGGCGGTGTCCGTCCCGCCGCCGCGCGCGGTCCGGTTGGAGCCGGAGGATCTGCCCCTCGACATCGTGTACGAGGATGAGGTGCTGCTCGTCGTCGACAAGCCGGCCGGCATGGTCGTGCATCCGGGTCCCGGACATCGAACGGGCACGCTCGTCCACGGTCTCCTCCACCACGTCGGCGAGCTCTCGTCGGTCGGCGATCCGAGCCGTCCCGGAATCGTTCATCGTCTCGACAAGGACACGAGCGGTCTTCTCCTGGTGGCGAAGCGGAACAGCGCGCATAGCCGACTCGCGGCGGACCTGGCGGCACGCGCCATCCACCGCGGCTATCTCGCCGCCGGTTGGGGCCACCTGACCGAGGGCGAAACCACCATCGATCTCCCGATCGCCCGCGATCCGGCCGACCGGCAGAAGATGGCGGTGGTTGAGGGCGGAAAAGCGGCGCAGACCCACCTGCGCGTGCTCGAGCGATGGCCGGCTGCCGAGCTCTTGGCCGTACGGCCGCACACCGGGCGCACGCATCAGATCCGCGTGCACCTTCGGGCGCTCGGTCATCCGATCGTCGGCGATCCGACCTACGCCTCCGGGTGGGAGAAGGGATTCGGCGGCGCAGCCGGGCGATGGGCATCGGAGTACGCCCGCCGCTGCGGACGGCTCTTTCTTCACGCGGCCCGCATCGCCTTCCATCACCCGGTGAGCGGGGAGCATCTCGCATTCCGATCGCCCCTGCCCGAACCGCTCGCATCGGCCCTCGCGTGGGCACGCCGTACGAGCTGAGGCGTTCGTCCGCGCTTGGAGGCGCCATCCTGTGCAGCCTCGCGAGCCCTGGGGCGCCTGTCGCGCAGCCGACTGCGGTGGAGTGGCGCATCGATCCCGGTCTCGAAGAACTCGCTGCGACGCTGGCGGCCGATCGGTGGGCATTCGGGGCCATGCCGGGGATCGGACCGCCCGTGGCGGAGCTCGATGGCGGTCTGACCGTGTGGCTGGTGTCGGAGTTCGAGGGCCGAACGGACCTTCCCGTGGCCGGTCCGGAGCCGTGGGTCGCCGGATACGCCCTGCCGGCCGAGCGGCTGATTCTGCTGCGCGCCGTGTCGGCGGAAGGCGGACTGACTCCGATGCGGCAGGTCTTGCGGCACGAGATCGCGCATCTCGCGCTCCACGCCGCCACAGGGGGCAACGTTCCTCGATGGCTCGACGAGGGCTACGCGCAATACGTGGCGGGTGCGTGGAGTGCCGAAGACGCCTGGCGTCTGCGATTCCTGTTCCTGCGTGGAGAGGGCGCCCTGGGCGAGATCTCGCTTCGCTTTCCGCGACAGGAGGAATCTGCCCAACTCGCCTACCTGCTCTCCTATACAGCTGCGGCAGAGCTCATCGCCGTGGCGGGCGAGATCGGAATCGAACGGGTGTTCGAGCGGCTGAGAGCTGGTGAACGCTTCGACGCGGCCTTGCGCGGCGTGTACGGGATCACTGCCGACCAGTTCGAACAGCGGTGGCGACGCACAGTGGCGAGTCGGTACGGGTGGCTGTACGTGCTGTCTCGCGCATCGGTGTTCTGGGTCGCGCTCACCACGGCACTCCTGCTGCTCGGTTGGCGGCGGCGCCGCTACAACCGGCTGCGGTGGGAAGCGCTGCGCCGAGCGGACGCGCTGAGCGGGGTCGCGGATTCAGTTCCGGGACGCGGTCCCGACGGCGCGAGCGGGCCGCGGCATGCGGCTCCGGCACGCGGCGCCGGCACGCCGAGCGGACGCCCGGGTCCGCATGCCGGACGCGATGCGCGCGAGGATGAACATCGCCGAGTCACGGATGAACATCGCTGACCCCCGAGGGTACCGGGCTTCGATCCAGACGGCAGCGGCCGGCCTGAGCCGGCATGGAGCGCCCCGTCCCGCGTGACCGCGTAGGTTCGGCTTTCAAGGGCAGTCAGTCGACCGACCGAGAGCGTGCGTGTCGGGGCGCCCGCATCGCCCGTACCCGATGCGATGGGACGACGTCCGTCGGGCCTCCACGCGCTTTCCCCGGGGCCGTTTTCCACGCCCTCCCGGGCCGACCCGACCGAGTTGACTCGGGACGAAGCCCGGCCTATGGTAAACTGTCTATGGTGAAGACGAGGCCGCCAGGTGAGGCGACCAAGCGGCGCCGGCCCGAGACGAGGCAGGGGGCGCGCTTCGGAGTGGTGAACATCGCGGCGTTTATCTGCGCGGCCGCGACCATCATCGGCGGCTATGTGCTCCTCGACAGGGGCTCGGTTACCGCTGCGCCGCTCCTGTTGGTTTTGGGCTACGCTGTGCTGATTCCTGCGGGACTCCTGTGGGGCTTACGTTCGTCGGGCGAATAGCTCAGTCCGGTTCAGAGCGCCTGCCTTACAAGCAGGAGGCCGCAGGTTCGAATCCTGCTTCGCCCATCCCGGATTGGTGGCCGCCGGTGGCGCGAACCTATCTGGAGCGGGAGGGGTAGGGGGGAAGGCGATCGGAAGTGCCGGCATGCGGCAGGAGTCCCCGTGCCCCAGCCAGCCCGGCTCTCGTTTAGTCAATTGCAATGAGGAACACTCGCATGAAGCAGACTGGTTGGGCAGGCCGGCTTTTCCAGGTGTCCGGGCTCCTTCTCACGGCCCTCCTGGTGTCGATGAGCACGGCTTGGGCGCAGGGAGAGCGGGCGCGAGTGCTGGTCGTGCCGCTCAAGGCCGAGGCGGGGGCCAACTCCGGATTCGGCGAAAAGATCGCGGAACAGGTGCAAAAAGAGCTCCGCGAGTTCCCCACCCTGACCTCGGTCGAAGAGAACGAGATCAAGTCAGCCCTGAAGCAGTACAAGCTGAACGAGAATGAGCTCACCCTCATCCAGTGGCGGCAGCTGGCATCACGGTTGGACGCATCGCTGATCATGTACGGAACGCTGCGACCGGCCGGCGCGGCGAAGAGTTACAGCGTCAACGTCGCCTTCGTCGACACCCGCAGCGGCGACTCGCTTCCGGTCCCGCAATTCACCGTCGCCGGCGACGGTCGTTCCGAAGTCGAGGAAGCCTCGGGCCACATCGTGCAGGCGCTGGGCAGTCAGGTCGACTTCCGGCGAGCCCTGCTGTTCTGTCAGGAGTACCTGGCCGCCGAGCAATACGCGGATGCGCAGCGCAATTGCGAGGTAGCGCTCGGGATCAACCCGACCAGCGTGCAGGCACTCTACTTCATGGGTCGGGTCGAGCTCGGCAAGGAGGAGTGGGAGAGCGCGACTGGCTACCTGGAGCAGGTGGTCGAGCGGAACCCCTCGAACACCGATGCGCTCCAATCGCTCGCGTGGGCCAACGTCAAGCTCGGGAACACGGATGTCGCGATGGCCCAGTACCGGGAGTTTCTGAATTTCAACCCCGGTGCCGAGGACGTCCGGCTCACCGTCGCCTACAACCTTGCCCAGGCGGGCGCCTACGACGAGGCGATTGCGCTGCTTCAGGAGGGGGTCGAGCAGGACTCGACCAGCGTCGCCTTGTTGAAGTACCTCGGCGATGTCGCCCTGAAGAAGGCGACCGAAGCAACCGACACCGGGGAGGGCTCCACCGCTCCCGCCGCCGGTGACGTCGTCGACGAGGCGGCGGCGCGTATCGCGGTCGAGGCGTACGAGCGCTTGCTGGTCGTCCAGACGGACAGCATCGACGTGGGCGTGCTGAAGAACACCATCGCTGCCTACATG
>CAZJXR010000146.1:0-8061 GCA_964550085.1 uncultured Gemmatimonadota bacterium | reverse complement strand
GATCACCTGGACGTCCGACAGGTCGGGGATCGCATCCAGCGGGGTGGTGCGCATCGCCCACACGCCGGCGCCGATGAGCGCGGCCGTGCCGAGCAGCACCAGGAATCGATTGCGAAGCGACCACGCGATGACGCGGTTAATCATGGCCGGTCTCCCCGCCCTGGTCGTGCTTGGTCTGTCGCTCGGACGCCTTCGGATCGGGGTCCGGGCGAGCGGCCCCTGCCTCGGCTTCGGCGGGAGCCGCACCTGCCCCATGCTGCATCCCGGGCATGCTCTGGGCGGTGCCGGCGAGTCGGGACTCGGCATCCACGAGAAAGTTGGACGACGCGACGATCGTTTCGCCTTCGACCAGCCCGGAAAGGATCTGCACCCGGGCGCCTACCCGCGCTCCGAGCGTGACCTCGCGCGGAACGAGCATCCCCGCCCCGCTTCGCACGAACACGAGGTTTCTCTCCCCCGTGACGACGACGGCTTCCATCGGCACCGTTATGTCCTCATCGCCGATCAGCGCGTCGAAGAAAATGGTCGCGAACATCCCGGGCTTCAGTCGCAAGCCGGGGTTGGGGACCGTGACACGGACGCGATTGGTCCGGCTCCTTACGTCCACGGTCGGATAGACGAAGCTCACCTGTCCCATGATGTGCTCGCCGGGGTACGCCGCGACCTCGATGTGGGCCTGGGCTCCCTCGCGCACGAACTGCAGGTCCTGCTCGAACACCTCGCCTTCCACCCATAGCTGCGTGAGGTCCGCGATTCGGTACAATCGCATTCCGGGCATCACCCGCTGGCCCTCCAGCACCTCCTTTTCGAGCACGATGCCGTGGACGGGCGAGACCAGGGTTAGCGTCTTCGTCACCTCGCCAGTGCGCTCGAGCCGATCGATCTGTTCGGGCGTGATGTCCCAGTAGGCGAGGCGCCGCCGCGCCGCATTCAGCATCTGGTCGGCGCTCCGCCGTGCCTCTGTTGCCGCTGGGTCGACGCTCTCGGCGAGGCGCATGGCGGTGAGCAACTCCTCCTGCGCGGCGACCAGCTCCGGACTGTAGATGCTCAGGATCGCCTGCCCCCGGCGCACGGTCTCGCCCGTCGATGCGACGAACAGGGTCTCGACGAACCCTTCGATCTTCGGAGTGATGTCCGCCACGTTCGGCTCCGGCGCCTCGATGCGCCCGACGGTTCGAATCGTTCGGGACAGCGCTTCACGACGAGCTGCCGTGTATACGACGCCCAGAGCCCGCTCCTGCTCGGTCGTGAGGTGCACGGGTTGGCGCCCGGTGACGGCGGTATCCGCCGCCGATGGCTCGCCGGCCGACTCCGCCTCCATGGCGGCATGCTCCCGAGCTGTCATCCCGTTATCCGCGGACTCGCTTTGCTCCGGTCGGCAGGCCGAGACCAGCAGGCTCGCTGCGATAAGGACCACGCTTCGAACCATCACTCTCTTTCCTTCTCGCCGATGAGCGCGTCCAGCTGCGCGGTGGCGCGATGATAATCCGCCGTCAGACGCACGCGCTCGATTTCGTAGCGGTTCACGGTCAGTTCATTCTGGACCAGGGTGTTGAAGTCCACCCGCCCGACCCGGTAGGCGGAGAGGGCCGACTCCACAGCCGCGCGGGCCTGCGGGAGGACGGAGGTCGTGTACAACCGCCCGAGCTTGCGCGCGCGCTCCGCCTCCGCCCGTTGCTCGGCGATGCGGGCGAATGTCTCGTTGTACAGGTCCAGCTCGCGCGCCTCCTCCATGGTCTGCATGGCCTGCATCTCGCGGCGCTGCGCCGACTGCTTCGAGCCGGCCCACAGCGGGATGTTGATGCCGATCGCGATCGTGGCCAGGTCGTCGAACTCCGGGCGCTGACCATACCCCAGCCGGAGCGTGAAATCGGGATACACGGCCCGGCCCGCAGCCCGGTATCCGGCTTCCGCGGCCAAGGCGCGCTCCCGAGCGGCTCGCAGGGCCGGGCGATGCTGTGCGGCCACGGCCATGAGCGAGTCGACGGATGGAATTCCCCCCGTGGGTAGCGGCAACTCCAGACCGCCTATGGGAACGGTCGCGGCTCTGCCGAGCAGGGCGTTTAGACGTGCCGCCATGGCAATTCGATTCTGCTCCACGACCGTGATGTCCTCGGTCATGGCGGCCACGGAGACCTGGGCCTGGAGGACGTCCTGCTGCAGCCCCGTCCCCACGGCGTACAGAGCCGTCGAGACCTCCTCGAATTGGCGGAGGAGGTCACGGGTATCCCGCATGATTTTGAGCGCCCGGTCCATGTAGGCGAGCTGGTAGTAGACTGCCTTCACCCGCGCGACCAGCGTCGCCTCGGATTCGTCCGCTTCCAACTGCTCCGCCAGGTACAGGTGCTCCGCCCGGTCTTCGGAGAAGCCCAGCTTCCCCGGCCACGGGAAGCGCTGCGACAGCTCGATTGCGTTCATCGTCATCATCTGATCCGTGCTGCCGAAATCGCCGACTGGTCGGTTCAAGAGCCCGAGAGCGAGCTGCGGGTCGGGTAGTGCACCTGCCTGCGGCGCACGCTCGACGGCCGCATCGGCCCGGAGGCGCGCGGCCCGGAGCATCGGGTTCGCTCGCCGGGCGGTTGCGACCGCGTCGGCGAGCCGCAGCGTGTCGCTGTCCTGTCCTGACAGCCAGGACGGCTGCAGTGCCAGGGCGATCACCGCGCCGGCGATTTGCAGACGATTCACGTGCCTTCCTTCCACGGAGCCTCCCTGCGGAGATGCGCTCACGAAAGCCCGCCTCTCGACCCGGGTCGAGCCACGAGGCGGCGGTCTGTCGTATCGAAAGCAGACGTGCGCTCGGAGACGAGCGCCGCTGGACTACGAAAACCCGATGGAGGTCAGGCTTTGGGAGGCGGGGTCGTATGTGACGGCAAACCGGTGCGAAGATCCCAGGTCAGGGTGGGGCCGGGGTTCTCGTATCCGATCGGCGCTTCCGGCAGGGGCACGTTTCGAGGACTCGAGAGGGCGGACGCGCAGGCGGCGATCGCCGCGCACGTCGCTCCAGATTGAGAAGATCCCGGGGCGTGGAGCGCAACGATGCCGTTCACGGGTGATGCCGTCACTCCGGCACTCGTCGGAAGGGCGTGGCTCGAAGGATCGTGATGACCGTGAGCGATCGCGCACGCCTGTTGGGTCAGCATCGGCACCTGGTTGCCGAGAAAAATGAGACAGAGGAGAGCGCTCGTGCGCCTGTATTTCCTCAGCCGCCGACCGTGACTCGGCCTCGCCGCCGACGCGAGCGATTTCATATGATTACCGCACATACCGGTAGAACAGGTCCACGAGTTCATCACGCACGCGTGCGGCTGGCCTACCGCCTCGCTCAATGGCATGCGTCGCGCAATGCTCCAGGTGGTTCGCCAGCAATTGCTTCTCTGCCGAGCGCATCGCGGAGTGAACCGCCGCGAACTGCTGCATGATCTCGGGACAGTAGCGCTCGTCTCCGACCATGCGACCGATTCCCTCGACCTGTCCGCGGATTCTCGCCAGCCGTCGAAGGAGATCCTCTTTGACCGACGGGGCGATGCCCGCGGCGTGCTGCGGGCCGGCGCGAGAGCTGTCTTTGGGAGTCATGTATATACTATACCCCGGTAGGGTACCAGTGTCAAGTCCGCCCACCATTTGGTGGATTCAGGAATCAACGCGTGGTGCGCCTCGATGACCAGTGGATGTGCGATATTCGCCAACCCTCCTCCGTCCGCACCAGGATCATCGTCTCGACCCCGACCGCGTCGACGGATTGATCGCGGAAGGTGCCCGCGGTGGCGGACCGAGTAAGCACCCACGCGACGTCATCGCCAGCGTCCACGCGCTGGTCCGTCACGACCCGATCGACTGCCATCGAGAACTCGATGTCCGCGGCCAGGTGATGGTTCCGATACTCCTGGCGGGACATCTCGGCGCCGCCGGCTTCGAATATGACCGCGACCTCGAGCATCAGCCCGAGCGCGGTCGCCGAATCGCCGCTCGCCAGTGCCGCGTGAAACGACTCTACCACCTCCACCGGCCCACCGGCCGGTTGCGCTGCCAGCCCCTTGGTGCCGCCGGCGATCGCGCCTGCGACAACGGCGATGCCGGTGACCCATTGGCGATCGGTTCCGCGCCTGAACACGCACAGCCTCCTTCCAGGGATATCACGTGACTCCGGCCCGTTGAGACAGGCCCCAGACCAATCGAAAGGCCGGCATAGCGCCGGCCTTTTGCATTGATCGATCGCGGCCCGCCACCAGTGGGACCGCGGCGGTAGCACCCTCTACCCTACCCCTCCACCGGCACCCCTACCTCTCCACCGGCACGTTCACCATCGAGCCGTACTCGGTCCACGAGCCGTCGTAGTTCCTCGCTTTCTCGTTGCCGAGCAGCTCCCTGAGCACGAACCAGGTGTGGCTCGATCGCTCGCCGATCCGGCAGTAGGCGATGATCTCGTTGTCGCCGTTGGTGACCCCGGCGGTCGAATAGAGCTTGTTCAACTCGTCGGCCGTCTTGAAGGTGCCGTCGTCGTTGGCCGCTTTTGCCCACGGGACGTTCTTCGCACCGGGGACGTGCCCACCCACGTAGGGCTGCTCCTGTGGTAGGTGATCGGGAGCCAGCTTCTCGCCCGTGAACTCTTCGGGCGAGCGCACGTCGACGAAGGTCGCTTGCCCGACCTTGGCGATCACCTCGTCGCGCAGGGCTCGAAGCTCAGGACGCTCCTTGCCGATCGCGGTCAGCTTCGTCGGCTTGCTGGCCGGCACGTCCTTCGTCAACGGCCTCTTCTCCAGCTCCCATTTCTTCCGGCCCCCGTTGAGCAGCCTGACGTTGTCGAAACCGCGGTATTTGCAGATCCAGTAGGCGTAGGCGGCGAACCAGTTGTTGTTGCCTCCGTACAGGACGACGGTCGTCTTGTCATCGACGCCAGCCTTGCCCAGCAGGGCGACGAGCGAGGCCTGGTCGATGTAGTCACGCCGCACGGAATGGTGAAGGTCCTTGCTCCAGTTCCAGCCTATGGCCCCGGGAATATGGCCTTTGGCGTAGGCGGATGTGTCTTCGTCCACTTCGATCACTCGCAGCTTCGGATCGTCGAGATGCTCAGCCAGCCACTCGGTGGACACGAGAGCGGAGGGGTTGGCGTACTCCATTGCTACACTCCTTGATCGGGAGGAACTCGCGTTCCTCTTGGTTTTGGTCCGCGACGCGGGGGTCGCGGCGGTGCCGCCGTCCTCGTCCGGGATCCACCTCCTGCGCCTGCTGCCGCAGCAGGTCCGAAGAAGCGAGCCCCGTCGCGACGGAGGTTTGCATATTGGTCCGCCCGGGACAGAGGGGCAAGTTGGACTGTACGAACCGGTGCGCCGACTGCCTATCGGTACTCGCCGGTCCCCGCCAGCAGCCGTGGGTGAGCATTCAGCAGGTACGCTCCCATGAGGATGGCGGCGACCACGTTGGCCGACACGATCGACCACCATGGGAGTCGGTCCGCGACCGGGACCGCGTACGCGACGACGATGGCGATGCTCGCCATCATGCCGGCGACGAAGATCATCAACCCCATGAACCAGAAGCGCGGCTGCCTCTCCGTGAGGACCACGAGCGACGCGGCGACGAGCCCGATGATGAGAAAGACGAGCAGGTGAAGGGCGTTGTAGGCCACGATCGGCCCAAACCCGATGGCGACGTCGTTCACGCTCGCCGGCGCACCGACCACACTCTGGCCGAGCAGAGCGGCGGTGTAGAGCGGATGGCGACCCAGAATCAGGTTCCATCCGGCCAGGTAGAGCGCCACAGCCGCGTAGCCGATGACTCCGGCGATGAAACTCTCGGTGAACAGGCGGGCACGGTCGGGCTTCATGGTTACCTCCCGGCGCTTCCGTAGCTGCGCCGCTCGAGTGCAGGTCGCTCGCGGACCGACATCCTGCGCGCGCCCGTGCGCATACATTCATACTTGTGGCGACACGCTCGCCTGTCTGTCGGGCATGCTTCCCGATCGGATGTAGGAGATTGCCCTACGGACCGGGTGCGCGACGAAGGCAGCCGCGTTATACAGTCTGCAGACAATCGCGCCCGAGGGACCCTCGCCCAGGAGGCACCGGAGCGGTGAGCAATACGAAGCGTGACCGAGTCCGATCGTACGAGAGCAGCGACATCGTGGTGCAATACGACCTGCGACGGTGCATTCACGCCGAGGAGTGCGTGCATGGGATTCCCGGCGTGTTCGACCGCAATCGGCGGCCATGGGTGGATCCGACGCGGGACTCGCCGGACGTGATCGCGGAGGTCATCGAACGCTGTCCGACGGGTGCCCTTTCCTACCAGCGCCGGGACGGCGGGGTACCGGAAGCCGCGCCGGACTCGAACAGGGTCACCATCGCCGCCGGCGGCCCGCTCTACGTGCACGGCGACCTGGACATTCACCTGTCCGACGGTCGGGTCGTCCGCGAGACGCGGGTCGCTCTCTGCCGCTGTGGGGCCTCGAACAACAAGCCCTTCTGCGATAACTCGCACCTCGAAATCGGGTTCGCGGACCCGGGTTCGATCGGCGAGGGACACCTCGGTGACGCACCACAGGAGTACGCCGGCCTGACGATCGAGCCGAGGCCGAACGGATCGATTCGGATCGAGGGGGCGGTCGAGTTGTGGGGAGCCGCGGGCGAGGGGCCTCTGACCGGCTCCAGGGGCTCGTTGTGTCGGTGCGGTGGCTCGCAGCGAAAGCCGTTCTGCGACGGCACCCACAAGACGAATGGCTTCGAGGCGGAGTGAAGTCCCGGAGGCGGATAAACGGTGAGGTGAGGGAGGCCAGATGCCGGTAGGGGACGAGGGGAAGTGAGGCTCACGGCGCTCGTCCGAGGGTTTCTCACCGCTGTCCGCGGATTGGGCCGCGGACTGTCGGAGCGCGACGCGGGAGCGGACCCGATCGCCCTATTTCGAGCCTGGTTCGATGAGGCCTCGCGGGCCGGCATCTACATGCCGGAGGCGATCGCAGTGGCGAGCAGCACCCGCGACGGACGCCCTTCGGTGCGAATGATGCTGCTCAAGCGCTTCGACGAGCGGGGCTTCGTCTTCTTCACCAACTACCAGAGTCGCAAGGGCCGGGAGATGGCGGAGAACCCCCACGCCTCCTTTCTCCTCTATTGGGGCGTCCTGCACCGGCAAATCCGTGTCGAGGGTTCGCTGGAAAAGCTGAACGAGAAGGAGTCTGCGGCCTACTTCCGGACGCGTGCCCGCGGGAGCCAGCTGGGTGCCTGGGCGTCGAAGCAGAGTGCGCCGCTCGAGAGCCGCGAGGAGCTGGAACGCCGCTTTCGGGAGCTGGACGACCGGTTCGAAGCCCACGAGGTGCCGCTGCCCCCGTTCTGGGGCGGCTATCGGCTGGTGCCCGAAAGAATCGAGTTCTGGCAGGGGCGCGCCAACCGCCTGCACGACCGGCTGGAGTACACCTGGGAGGGCAGCGGCTGGCGACGCGAACGCCTGTATCCGTGATCCACCGGCGGAAGACCTCCTCGCACCGGGCGCGACACGAAGGTGCGGCGTGCCGGGCACGCTGTCCGGATGAGGCGTTCCGGGCGCGCGATCCGTGCGTGCTCCGGGGACGACATCGGGGCGCGGTGCTGCCGGCCATCGCTGCGCTCCTCGCAGCCCTGCCTCAGCTCACGGGGTGCGGGAGCCGGACCGCCGTCGACCAGGCGTCGATCGGACTCCCGGCTCCACTCCCCGACACCACCTTCGCCCGTCTGGTGGCCGACCTGTCCGGTCCGGGCGCGTACTTCGACACCGACAACCTGATCTCCAACGAGAGCTCCTATCTGCACGTGATCGGCGCGCTCCGCCGCGGTGTGCATGAAGGTGCCTACATCGGTGTCGGCCCCGACCAGAACTTCTCGTACATCGCGGCCGTTCGCCCGCGTGTGGCGTTTATTCTCGACATCCGGCGTGACAATCTCCTCCAGCACCTCATGTTCAAGGCGCTGTTCGCCGCCGCCGGCACGCGCGTCGAGTATCTGTCGCTGCTGCTCGGCCGGCCGTCGCCGCAAAACCCGAGTCGGTGGACGTCGGCCGACATCGAGGAGATCGTCGCGCTCGTCGACAACACCC
>CAZJXR010000145.1:0-8064 GCA_964550085.1 uncultured Gemmatimonadota bacterium | reverse complement strand
TCGGCGGCAAGGTCGTGCGGGCGGGCGAAATCAGTGAATGCGACGCTGGCTGTAGTCGAGAAGGATCTCCCGGGCCATTGCCTCGGCCGCCTCGGTGAGGGCCCGCTCGACCCGAACGAGTGCGCCATCGAGTACCTCCTCGATCTCGGCCTCGTTGTCCAGGCTCATGACCACCCCCTCGGCATCGTCGACGATAGCGTCGACCCGGTGACGGACGTCGTTTTTGATCGCGCTCAACAGCGCTTCCGTCGCGGGACTGTGTCTCATCGGACTCCCTCCAACCCGGCACGTGAAATCGGTCGCCGACTCTCGCCGACCGGTCCCGCGTCGGAGCGTACGAGGAAGCGAGCCATCGCATCCCCGGGTCGCCGCGCGCGGTCTAGGGGGCGGTTAGTGGGCAAACGGAACGCCACGGAACGACCCGACGTGCGAGAGTACGTAATTCACATGCTCGCAGCAGCTTACGCGTGTTCAAACCTGTGCCGGAGCCCACGCTGTGGCGGTCCTGCACGGGCCGGTCATGGCAATTCGCCCGATCCTTGTCGCGTTCCGAGAATGCGCCCTGGCCGTTGATCCGTGGATGAGATGTCGTTCGATGAGTGCACGAACGGCTCAGGGCACGGAGCCCGGGGCGCGGCGAGCCGAGAAAGGAGGCGAACGGGTGGGCGGTGGAGTCCTGGGCCGAGAGAACGGCTACACGCTGATCGCGGTGCTGCTGACGCTTGTCCTGGTCAGCGCGCTATCGGCCGCCGGGTTCCTGGTCGCGATGTCCGATTACCGGGTGAGCGAGAACCACGAAGCGGCCGTACACGCCTTCTACGCGGCCGAAGCGGGATTGCGCATGGCGCTCGCCCGGACGACAGGTCATCCACCGGACTCGCAGGCGTTCGCGTCGGCTCGCGACACGACGATCGTCCGCTTCACTCACATCGTGGAGCTGGGCGGTGGCCGGAGCGTCTACCTGCTGTCGTCGCGGGCCGTGTATCGCGGCCCCGAGGGAAGTGTCGCCTGGCGGGAGATCCGCACGCTGGCGGTGGCGGTGGGCGACCCGACCGTCCCGCTGGCCGAGAAGCCGGGCACCTGGTACGAGGTCATGTAGCGACCCCTACGACTCAACGGCCGGCGGCGGAACAAAAAACCGTTCACGGCAGGGACTCGGACAACAGGTCGACGAGAGCATCAGGGTTGTCGACGTTGAGCCAGTGTCCACCTTTCACCCGATGAAGCCACACGCGCCCGCCGTCAGCCGCCGCCTCGATGCGACGACACACCTCCGTGCCGAGAATCAGCCCATCCTCCGCCTTCACGAAGTGAATCTCGGTCCCCGTCGGTGGATGCTCGACGATCCCCCACAGGTCCGCGCGAAAGAAGCTGTCGAGTAGCTGTTCGACCCCGTCGAGGTCCAGCTTCCACCGAAGCCCATCCCCGGTCTGCTCCAGGTTGGTGGCCATCCAGGTCGCGGTCGCCGCATTCAGCCCCGTTCCCTGCAAATGTTCGATCGCCTGCCGCCTCGACGCGAACGGGCCCGGGATCGAACGCAGGAGGCGCAGGACTCGTCGGGCGCTCGCGCCGGCTGGCTCGGCGGCGGGGGTCGAATCGATGATCCACACCTGCCGCGGCGGATCCGCGCCCGCCTCGCTCTGAGCCTCGAGAAAGGCGAGCGCGACCTTGCCGCCGAAGGAGTGGCCGAGCACCGCGTCGGCGCGGATGTCGATTCGAACCGCGGTGAGCCGCACGTCGATGGCCGCCTCGCGCACTGTGTGAGGCGGCGCAAAACCTTCCGACGCACCGTGGAGGCGAAGGTCCAGGAGAAGCGCGCCCCAATCGGGGCGCGCCTCAACCACCCGCCGTGTCACCGAACGCCAGTTGCGACCGGCACCGAAGATGCCGTGGAGGACGAACAGCCAGCGGCGCGGCGCGGCGCCGGGTGCGGTCACGCGACTGTGATGCAGGGCCGATCGGGCCGGGGGCAAACCGGTCAGGCCTGATTCTGGACCCGGAACGGGGCCATGATCCCGTCGATTCGCGCCAGAATCTCCGGCGTGAGCTGGACGCCGGCGGCGCTGGCGTTCTCTTCGACCTGGTCGGGGGTGGTTGCGCCGACAATCGCCGATGCGATCCCCGGCTGGTGCAGCAGCCACGCGAGGCTGAGCTGACCGACGGTCAACCCGAGCTCCGACGCCACCTCTCGATCCAGTCGATCGACCGCACGCAGCACGTCGTCCACCAGCACCTTGCCCATGAACATGTTGGACTTTGGATCGGCACCGCGACTCCGCGGCGGGGGAACGGATCCGGGACGGTACTTGCCACTCAGAACGCCGCCGGCGAGGGGGCTCCACACGATCTGACCCACCCCTCGTTCCCGGCACTGCGGCAACACCTCGTCCTCGATCGCCCGAGCGAGCAGCGAGTACTGCGGTTGATTGCTGATGAGACGACGAAGTCCGCGACGCTCCTGGAGGTCGAGTGCCTGGGAAATCTGACTGCCGCGCCATTCGCTTACCCCGCAGTACAGGGTCTTCCCCTGCGCGATGAGATCGTCAAGCGCACGCAGGGTCTCCTCGAGAGGCGTCGCCTCGTCCCAGCGATGACATTGATACAGGTCGACGTAGTCGAGGCGTAGCCGACGCAGCGAGCTGTCGCACTGCTCGATGATGTGCTTGCGGGACAGACCGCGGTCGTTCGGCCCCTCTCCCACCGGAAAAAAGACCTTCGTCGCCACCACGACGGAGGAGCGGGGAACGCCAGCCAACCACCGGCCCAACAGCTTCTCCGCCTCGCCGGCCGCGTATACGTTCGCGGTGTCAAACAAGTTGATTCCGCGGTCGAACGCCTGTGACAGACAGGCGAGAGCTTCGGCATCGTCCACCGAGCGCCCGTACGTGAGCCACGAACCGAGCCCGATCGTGCTCACGCGCAAGCCCGAGCTGCCCAGCTGCCGGTAGTTCATGAACCGTCTCCCGGAGACCGCGGTGCCCACAGCCGGTGCCAGCCACGATGCCGCAGGCGTGTCCGGGCACCGTGATGACAGGCGATTCTAGCTGCCGGGCGTTGCGACAACAAACTTGCGGCGGCCGTAGTGACGGCGTATACGGTGACAGTCATGTCTGAGAAGTCCGGGTCGGCGGCGACCTCCGTCACCCTTCGGTGCCCGTTCTGCCTGACGCTCAATCGGCTGGCGGTCACGCGGGCGGATCGCCCGAAGTGCGGACGCTGCCAGCGGCCGCTGCTCATCGACCGACCGGTGAAGGTGGTGGGTGACGACTTCGACCGACTCGTCGCCGACGCGGGGGTCGATGTACTGGTCGATTTCTACGCAGATTGGTGCGCGCCCTGCAAGCTGATGGCACCGGTGCTCGACGAGTTCGCCCGTACCCACACGGGCGAGCTGATTGTCGCCAAGCTGGATACGGACCTAAACCCCGAGCTCGCCCGTCGCTTCGACATCCGTGGAATCCCCACTCTGATCCTGTTTCGCGACGGCCGGGAGCACGCGCGTGAGACCGGAGTCGTCCCTCGCGCCCGTCTCGAGTCGCTCGCCTCGGGAGACGCCGACTGACCCGGCGTTGCCGGTCGGTCGCGGGCTCATATGGCTCCGCTGTTCATCATCAACCCGGTCGCCGGGGGCCGGCGTACGGAACGCGCACGTCGCCGAATCGCCGCCATCGTCGCGACTCGAGATCTGCCCTATCACGAACGGCTGACGACCGGACCGGGGACAGCAGCCTATCTGGCCCGCGAGGGTGCGGATTCCGGCTTCGACCCGATCGTGGCGGTCGGCGGAGACGGAACCGTGCACGAGGTCGCCAACGGCCTCCTCGCCCGTGCCGGACCGCCCGCTGGGCTCGGCATCGTTCCGCTCGGTAGCGGCAACGACTTGGCACGCTCTCTAGACCTCCCGGCCCGAATCGACGCCGCGGTGAGCGTGGCGATCGGGAGCACCGGTTCGGAAATCGATGCCGCCCGGTGCGGCGAGCGCGTGTTCCTGAACGCGGCCAGCGTCGGTTTCGACGCACTGATCGCTGCCCGGCTCGACGACCGTCGAACCCGCACCGGGAGTGGCGGCGGTTCGTTCGGGTATTGGAAATCCATCCTCGCGGCTCTCCCCTCCTACGCCGCCTGGCGTTGCGAGATCGAACTCGACGGATGGGCTGTCGTCCGGCACGTCCTTCTCGTCGCCGTCACCAATGGGAGGTTTTACGGCGGCGGGTTTGAAATCTGCCCGACCGCCGATCCGGCGGACGGGGTGCTGGACGTGTGTATCATTGGCGCGCGGCCCGTGTGGAGGGCGATTCGACTGTTGCCGGCCCTGCGGCGCGGACGACATACTGGCCTGCCGGGAATCGAGCACTACCGCGCGCGCGTGGTTCGGATCCGGGGCGACCGGGCGCCGCTGCAGCTGGACGGCGAAGTCGACGGATCCACGCCGACCGACATCCGGGTGCTGCCGGGCGCCCTTTCCGTCCGTCGCCTCCCCGCGGAGTGCCCGGTGTGACGAGCCGCCACAGCGGCGGGAGATGAAAGCAGCGATGACCCCTCGTCTCATCGCCATTCTGGTGGGAACGCCGAAGACGTACGGCCATCCCGATGCGCCTGATCCGATGGATCGGGAGTGGACGACCTCATTCTTCAAGGAGCCGGTCTCCGGTCCCGTGCGCGTGCACCGCACGCACGTCGAGGGCGATCGGTCGGCCGATGCCCGGAATCACGGGGGCCCGGAGCAGGCGGTCCTCGCATACTCGGCCGATCACTACCCGGAGTGGCGTCGGGAGCTCGGCCGCGAGGACTTCTCGTACGGCGCGTTCGCCGAGAACTTCACCGTTACGGAGCTGAACGAAGAGACGGTGTGCGTCGGCGATGTATACTCGGTCGGCGACGTCACGCTCCAGGTATCGAAGCCCCGCGCACCGTGCTGGAAAATCAGCCGGCGCTGGCGCCTGGAGGACCTCACCAGGCGGGTCGCCACCACCGGTCGCACCGGCTGGTACCATCGCGTTCTCGAGCCCGGCCAGGTCGAGGCCGGCCAGCGGGTCACTCTGATGCAGCGTCCTTGCCCCGAGTGGAGCATCTCGCGCGTGGCGGGGGTGATCCGCGACCGACACGCGCGCCGCGACGAGGCGCTCGCGCTCTCCGCCTGCGAAAGCCTCGCCCCCGACTGGCGCGCGATCTTGCAGAAGGGCTGACGCATTCCGTCGCCCACCCCGAGGATCCGGCCGCTGGGATCCGTGTATTCTCCCGGGGCCACGGGACGCGGATGTGACGTCGGGTCGGTTCGCTCCGTCTCCCCATCAGGAGTTCTCTGCGCAGACCGAGGCCGTGCGGCGGCAAACGGCCTCGCCGGGCACGCGGGCCCACCATCCAGAGGACGAGAAGCATGAAGCACCTCCACCTGGCCACCACACTGATGGTAGGTCTCCTGCCGACCGGCTGCTCGGGCAATGAAGGCCCCACGCAGCCGCCGGGCAACGCCGCGCCGACCGCGACGATCACCGCTCCGTCCGGCGACCGGACCATTCAGCTCGGTGCCGCGGTCGACTTTCAGGGGTCAGCGAACGATTCCGACGGGCAGATCGTCGCCCACGCCTGGGACTTCGATGATGGCACCGGGTCGTCCGCGGCGGATCCGGGCCCGCACACGTTCAGCGCCGTGGGGGTGTACACGGTTACCTACCAGGTGACCGATGACGAGGGAGCGATCTCGGCTCCGGACGACGTCGTCATCACCGTCCAGCCCGGCCCGGTGGCCGAGGTGGAGTTAGGGACGACGGTTGTGGCGTCCGGTTTGTCGCGTCCGGTCTACCTCACCTCGCCGCCCGGGGACCCGCGCCTGTTCATCGTGCAGCAGTCCGGCTCGATCCGGGCGGTGGAGAACGGCCAGCTCCTCGCGCGTCCCTTCCTCGACCTCTCCGGGCAGGTGAGTGGAGGCAACGAACAGGGTCTGCTGAGCATGGCGTTTCACCCGGACTACGCGAACAACGGCTTCTTCTACGTCAACTTCACCGATAACGGGGGCACGACCCGGATCGTTCGCTATACGGTGTCGGCCGGCGACCCGAACCTGGCCGATGCAGGCTCCGCACTCACGATCCTCAGCGTCCCGCAGCCGTTCGGGAACCACAACGGGGGGCACCTGTTGTTCGGCGCGGACGGCATGCTGTACATCCCGCTCGGCGATGGCGGCAGCGGCGGCGACCCGGACAACCGGGCCCAGGACACCTCCACCCTCCTCGGGTCGCTGCTGCGAATCGACGTCGACGGCGGCGCTCCGTACACGATTCCGACCGACAATCCGTTTGCTGCCGGTCAGGGGGGAGCGCGGCCGGAGATCTGGGCGTACGGTCTGCGCAATCCGTGGCGGGTGGCATTCGACCGGAGCGAGGACGTGCTGTACGTGGCCGACGTCGGTCAGAACAGCATTGAGGAGGTCAACGCGGTAGACGCCAGCGCGGCCCCGGTCAACTACGGGTGGCGGATCATGGAGGGATCGCAGTGCTTCAACCCGGCGAGCGGCTGCGACCAGAGCGGTCTGACCCTGCCGGTCATCGAGTACACGCACAGCGAAGGGTGCGCCATCACCGGTGGCTACGTCTACCGCGGCGCGGCCATCCCGGACCTGGTCGGCCACTATTTCTACGCCGATTACTGCTCCGGCTTCCTGCGCAGCTTCCGGCTCAGCGGCGGTAACGCCACCCAGCGCCGGGAATGGGACGTGGGCGACCTCGGCAACGTGTCGTCATTCGGCGAGGACGCGGCGGGAGAGCTGTACGTTCTGGACCACGGCGGTACCGTCTACCGACTGATCCAGACGAACTGAGCGAGTCGAAGGCACCGACTCTCGACGGGAACGGCCACCCGACAGAAGCGCACGCGCGCCGTCCGGACGACGGCCAACGAGCGGTCGCCGCGCGTCGGCCGTGCCGAGGCATGGTGCGCCCCGGCGCGACCCGAACTCTTTACTGGGTTGTCGGTCTCTCTACTGGTAGAAACGCACGTAGGCGGATACCGGAATGGTGGCGAGCGTGCGGCTCTCGCTTACCCCGGCGACGAACACGTCGACATCGAAAATCCAGGTGTACTTGGCACCGGCACCGACGGCCACGCGCGGGTTCACCTTGTAGTTCAGCTGGCCGCCCACGCCGGTACTGAAGTTGGTCTGACTCACTCCGGGCACGACCCAGCAGAACGGATTACACACCACGCCGCCCGTCCCCGGAATGGAGAGCGTCGCGAATCCGATGAATCCCTGCGCCAGCAACTCCACCTTGCTTCGTGGATTCAGCACGTTGGCATCGAGGCCGACCCCGAAGCGCCACTGGTCGATGTCGAACATCTGGATGGGAAGCGTCGCGCCTGGCACGGTCACCGTCTGGCCGCCGAGCAGGGACAATGTACCCTGGCCATTGACCACGAAACGCTCCTTGAACTTGTATCCGAACAGGATCTCGAAGTAGACACCGGTGCTCATGAAATCGCCGTACGTCCCGGACGGAATCTCGGCCCCGATCCCGGCCTCGAACACACCCTGTGCCTTGGCCGTAGTCGGCCCGCTCACACACAACCCGAGCACGAGCGCGACGACGCCTCCACACAGCTTTCGAACATTGGCATTGCTCATGAGTGGCTCCCTCCTGGCTGCAGTCCCAGAATACCCCGCGCGACGCGAGGCCGGCGAGCGGAACCCGACCATCCTATCCGTCCCTCGCTCACCCCGCCAGACGGCGCTCGGATCCCCTTCCCGGGCAGCTGGGTGCGCCCGAGAGGAGACCTCGAACGACGCGCGTCCTATTGCGTAAGCGCCAGGTAGAGTGTCAGCGGTACGGCTGTCGTGTTGGGATCGGTCAGGATCGCGTAAAACTGGAGGTTGATACCCACCTCGAGCTTCGGCGTCACCGCGTATCCCACCGCCCCGTTCCCCTGTATCAGGAAGGCGGTCTCGCTCACGCTCGGGAAGACTTCGCCGAGGAAGGTGGATTCTCCCTGGTGCACCGTTCCGCCCCCCAACCCGAGGCCCAACCACAGGCTCCACGGCGTGGCGCTGGGACCGAGCGCATTCGCGTCCAG
>CAZJXR010000144.1:0-8069 GCA_964550085.1 uncultured Gemmatimonadota bacterium | reverse complement strand
TACGAAAAAGGCGGCCCGGGTATTCTCCGGGCCGCCCATACACTTCGTTGAACTCCGAAATCAGGCGTGTTCGAAACAGGCCTCGTCGTTGATCGGGTCGCTCGAGGTGTCGCCCACGTCCGTGCTGCACGGATAGAACCGCAGCTGTGCTAGACGAAGTCCCCAGTTGTCGTACTCCCAGAAGTAGCCCTGGAGCGCTTCATCGAACAGGCCTACCCGGTTGATGTCCACGGTTCCGTCACCGTCCAGGTCGACGTCCCACAGAAACAAGAGCTCCTTCGAGACGTTGGAAAACCGGTTCTTCTCGCCCTTCTGCAGGGTGACGATGAGTTCGCCCGTGTTGCAGATCAGGTCACCCTCGCTGTCATAAGCGCACAGAGTCACCTTCGCGGATCCCTTGCCGAGCCCGCGTGCGAACACGGAATAGGTGGTGACCCCGTCTCCATCCGCATCCGGGTTGGGCAGCCGGTAGCTCGCTTCGCCGTCGAGGCCGTCGGGATCGATAACCCCAAAGTCACCCTCGGTCAGCAGAATGTTTGTCTTGCCCCAAAGCTTGACCCACATGTTCTGACCGTTGAACGAGGGGACGGTCTGACCCTTGTCCTCCACCCCGTGGATAAGCAGCGTGTAGTGACTGCCGGACGGAGCTCCGTTCCCCTTGTCCGGCTGTTTGGCGAACTGAGGTGTAACGCCGTCGCTAGCGTCCGTGCCCGAGGGGAAGTCGGCGCATCCGAGGACGGCCAGCGGTAAGACGCAGACCGCGGCTGCAATCCGGCGCGAGTTGAGTAGCATCACTACCTCCTTCTGCAGGGGCCGTTTGCACGCCAGGGGACACGGTGCCAATGCAGGCCTGCCGTTCGCAGTCGTACGGTTCGTGTTGCTCCGGGCGTGGGGATGCAGTAAACCTCAGCAGACCGTGGACCGCTTTGCGTCTAATCGGAGCAGCGACGCGCCTGCGCAACACATGCGGCGAGGGAGTCGCGGCAGGGAGGGACAGGCGGAGAAGACGCCCCAATACGTCGCCGATCTCGCCGCGGCAAGCGCCTTGCCTCGGAAGATCTACCGTTGCGCGCACCCGTCGTTTCCGATCGCCACGCTTGGCTCTAGGGGCGAGCGTGGTCCGGGAGCATCATTTCGGGGATGTGGCGTTGCAGTAGGAGGTCTTCAAACACACGAGAGGTACTAGGATGACAAGCTTCGCAGGTACCCGATCGATTGCTGTCACGACCGCCCTCACCCTGGCAAGTCTTGCGCTTTTCGCCGCCTGCGACAGGGCCGGGCTCTCGCCAACGGACACCGGCCCCCCCGAGCTCGTCGGATCGGTACTCCCCGGCGGTGGAACGCCCGACGGTGATGGAGCCGCCGGCTTCGAGGAGTTCGAGCTCTGCAAGTACGGGACGGCCGCCACATTCGATTTCGACGTGTTCGACCGCAACTCGAGCACGACGACGACCGGTCAGGTCACTCTGCAGGACGGCGACTGTGTCGTTATTGCCGAGATCGGCGGACTGGGTGCCGACGTGACGGTGACCGAGCAGGTGCCGGCGGGGTTCCTACTGGACCACGTAGATGTGACCACTCTCACCGGGAGCGTCGCCTCACCGGTCTCGTCGACCCAATCGGTGAGCGGCCCGACGGTGACGGAGTTCATCTCCGGCTCGAACGGGGGCGGCCTGCGGGGAATCCTGGCCGAGTACTACAACGTCCCGGCGCCGGTGCTCGAGGGGCGCATGACGGGCGGCGGCAGTTTCTTCGCCGGCAACGTCCGGTTCACGCACGGATTCGAGCTGCACTGTGACCCTGCTGACCTTCCCAACAACCTCGAGATCAACTGGCGCGGATCGAGCAACGCCTTCCACCTCACCAGCCTCACCTCGGCCGTGTGCACCGATGATCCGGCGATCAGTCCGTTGCCGCCTGCGGCTCCGTTCGACACCTACATGGGTGTGGGCACCGGAACGTTGAATGGGGTTCCGGGGGCCGTGATCACCTTCACCTTCACGGACGCGGGCGAAGGGGGATCATCGGACGTGGCCGATATCAGCATCGTGCCACCGGGTGGCGGGACGCCGATCGTGGCCTCGAACACGCTGCAACAGGGGAACCACCAGGCTCACCCGGACAACTGACGGGTTGCCCGAAAGAACGGCCGTTTGACGAAAGGGGAGGAGCGCCGGGCGGACTTCGCGCGGCGCTCCGTCTCATCCTATGCCCTCCATGCGGGCCACGTCGGGCCTACGGAATCCTCCACACGACCGCACGACGTGCCGCTGCGCCTTCGCTCACCCCGGCAACGAGTCCTGTCGAGCTGATCGCGTTGGGATGGGTGTTCTCGTTCTTGCGGAGCGGCAGCAGCCAACGGAGCCCATCGGCCGGAGACCACCAGAAGGCTCGCACGCCCCCGATACAGCTATCCCAGTCCTCCCCGACGAGTTCTCCCCCCGGGGCCACATCGGACCCTTCTGACCGCGCGCCTGAGAGTCCCGGGATGAGCAACGGCTCGGCGCTCGCCGAGGACCACACGGCTGCCGCAAAGGCGCAGCCATCCAGGTTGAGCCAGACTCCGCCGACAATGGCCCCGCTCGCTCTGCGCGCAGAGCTGCCGGCGAATCCGGTCTGCGGGAGGGGCGTCGGGTCGCTCCACGCGCCGCCATGGTATTCCCAGGCGATGGCGTGATCGGGCGGCCCTCCGAAGCCCACGGCCACGTCGTCGTCGCTGATTCCGAGCACGATTCCACCCGCACCCTGTGGCAACGCCTCGATTCTCCACCCATCGGTCGAGACGTCGTAGCGCCAGACGACCGCACCGATGCCGGTGGCGGATCCGACCGCCGTGTTGCCGGCGTTTATGTCTTTTGCCTGACCCGGCCCCAGGTCGACTCGGGAGCCGTCCGGTCGCCAGATCGCGGCGATCTGCTGGCCATTCTGGATCACCGAGCCGGCGACGAACCCGTTCTCATTGATCGCCAACGCCGCCCCGTCTCCGTCTCCAGAGGAGAGCTGCTGGGGCGCGCCCCAGCCGGAGCCGGCGGGAAGCCACAGCACCGGGCGGAAGGTGCCGTTCTCGTCCTCGCTGGAACCCGCCACGACCCCGGCTCCATTGATGCCTTGAGCGTTGCTGAGTCCCCGCTTGTAGAGGTGAGCGAGGGCGACCGGAGTCACGTCCGCGCTTCCGCCCCCGGTCGGTGGGCCCGGTGTGCCTCCCTTGGCGAGAGCGATGGGAGCCGTGCCGGCCGGGCCCGTCAGCGTGTCGGGAGACTCCCCGGAACAGGCGGCGAGGATCACGAGGGTCGCGGTGATGATCGCCCGCATCCTGGCGGGGACTTCCATCGCGGAGCCATGTGTCGCGGTTGCGTCGATGCTCATAGTCGCCTTCCTGTTGTCTTGCTGTTTGTCTTGGCCTTCTTCTTCTTGGTGTTCGGTGTTTTCGATTTTTTTTGGGGAGCGCTCCGCCCTCAGGACCTGGCCGCCAGGATGCACCAACGGCATATGCCGGCGAAGATGCGGTAGACGCGGGAGGAGTCCTCGACGGCGAGTCTTCCTTCGAAAGCGGGCACGAGATCGGCAAGCGGAACGTAGGCCTCCCCGTCGACCCGTCTGACCCGTTCCGACACCACGACCTGCCGCACTACCTCCACGGCGCAGCCGGGGCAGCCTCCCAGGTCGGTGGAGATGAACTGCCGTCCCCGAACCTGAAAGCGAGACGTGTGCTGCTCCGTCGCTTCCTCACCATGTTCGGCCTGCCGTGCCGACGGGCCGTCGACCGCCGCTTGCAGGTCCGACACTCTCGCGTACGGTGCCCGCCTGAGCCCATCCCGCAGAATGAGTCCTGCTGCGAGCGGCCGGTCGTTCACGTATATGGAGATCAGATCGGCCCGGGGACCGCGTTCGCCGGCGTTCGCCTCTTCACCACGCACTCGCTCCTCGCGGCGGACGAACAGCATGGCGACCACGGTGAGCGCGGCGAGTCCCAGCACCGCGATTGCCATGCGCCTTCCCATCCTCACGCATTCACCGCGTACGATTGCTTGACAGGTGGCTCTGGCGGTCGGGTGATGGCGACCGCGGGGCCAAGCGGTCTCCGGCGCGAGCTCAGGTTTCTCATGCGCATCACTCTTAGGGGAGAGCCGTTCCCTGGCCGTCCCGCCAACGTGACTGCGCGGCCGAGAGCGGTTTTCTCCCGCCCCGTGGGTCGGTAATTTCTTCTCTCCTCTGGCCTGTCAGCGGCTGGTGCCGGCGGCTGGAGACAGTCTGCGGCGCCGGAGGAAAGTGATCTTCGCAGGGGTGACTTTGATCCGGCTGTACACCCTCGGCGGTACGGACCTGCGCGGAGCGGACGATCAGGTCGTCCGTTCGGTCCTCGCCCAGCCCAAGCGCTTCGCGCTCCTCGTGTATCTCGCCGCGGCGACACCGCGTGGGATGCACCGGCGCGACGTTCTCCTTCCTCTGTTCTGGCCCGAGCTCGACCAGCCCCACGCCCGGGCCGCCCTCCGGAAGGCGATTCACTTTCTTCGGCATGCGGTCGATCCCAGAGCGCTTTTGAGCCGGGGGGAAGAGGAGATTGGGATCGCGGAGGGACTTTTGTGGTGCGACGTCGTCGCCTTCGAGGAAGCGCTCGTGCGCAATCGGCTGACGGACGCGATGGAGCTGTACCGGGGAGATTTGCTCGCCGGGTTCCACGTCGAGAAGTGTGCCGAGTTCGACCACTGGCTCGACGAGACGCGCGAGCGATACCGGAGACACGCGGTCGCGGCCGCGGCCTCCCTCTCGCGGGACGCCGAAGGAGGAGGCGACAGCGAGGAAGCGCTCAGGTGGGCGCGACGCTCGTTGCAGATGTCGCTGGGAGACGAACTCGCTCTGCGGAGGCTCCTCGAGCTGCAAGACCGGCTGGGCGACCGGGTGGGGGCGATGCAGGAGTTCGAGCGATATCGGCACCGCCTCTCCGCCGAGCACGGCTGGATTCCGTCGCCCGAAACCGTCGCCCTGGTGCGGGCGATCGGGTTACGCGAAGCGGCGGGCGCAACTGCCGCAAAGCGACAGGCGCCGGACCCGGCCTGGCAGCCGCAGGTGGGCCCGACTCCAGAGGCGTCGCCCACGGAGTTCCCGGCTACGGAGCCCGGACTGCCTTCCCGGTGGCCGGCCCAGCGGCGATACAGACGCTGGATCGCCGGCATCGCGCTCGGCCTTGTCGTGGGCGCCGCGGTGCTGGTGTTCTCCATTCGCAGTCCAGCTCCTCATAACGAGCCATTAGTGGTTGCTGTGGGGCTCATATCCGATTTCGCGGCTCAAGATTTGACGATAGCCACCGCCGATGCCGTCGCCGACATGCTCTCCACCAACCTGAGTCGCATCCGCGAGCTCCGGGTCCTCAGCAATGGCCGCGTCCACGAGGTGTTCGGTCAGTCGGGGGAAGCGCAGCGCTCTGCTTCGGCGCTCGCGCGCTCCGCTCGTCTGGCCGGAGCCACGCGGCTCGTGGAGGGCGGCCTGTATCAGAGGTCTGACGGGAGCCTCCGCTTCGATCTGCGACTCCTGGACCTGTCCACCGGGGCGGTCCTCGGTGCGTGGACGGTGGCGGGATCGGATCGATTCGCGGTCGTCGACAGCGCGACCGCACTCCTGGCCCAGGAGGTGGGTACGCCCGCCCCCGGTCTCGCTATCGCGGACGTGATGACGAGCTCTCTGGTCGCTTACCGCTTCTACACGCAGGGTCTGCGCAACTTCTATGAGCAGGGCGACCCACGCACTGCGCTTCGTTTCTTTTCCGAGGCCCTCGCCGAGGACTCGGGTTTCGCCATGGCGGCCTACTACGCGAGTCAGGCCGCGGCGCACCTGGACCTTCAAGAGTACTGGTCCCTGATGGAGCAGGCGGTGGCGGCGTCTGCGCGCGCCGGAGACCGGGACCGGCTCCGCATCCTCGGCACCTGGCGATACATGTGGGACGATCCCGGTGCGCTGCCGGTCGCCGAGAGTCTCGCGTTTCTGTATCCGGATGAGGCGGACGGTCACCTCCTGCAAGGCCACATTCGGATGCACATGGGCGACGTAGTGGAGGCGATAGATCATTACCGTTCCGTCATCGCGAAGGACTCTCTGAGCATGTCCCGTCCTGGCACCCGGTGTCTGGCGTGCGACGCGCTCGCCTATACCGCGAATGCCTACGTCGCGGCCGACTCGCTCGTCGCGGCGGAGCGCGTCGCGCGCGAGTACCTGCGTCGGCTTCCAAACTCGGCCGGCGGATGGAGCCTCCTGGTGAACGTTCTCGATAGCCAGCATCGCTACGAAGAGGCCAAGGGGGCCTTGCGCGAGGCGGATCGATTGAGCCCGCTCGGGGAACGAGAGATGGGGCGGCGGAGGGCTCTGCTGGCGATCCGAGCCGGAGACCTCGGGGTGGCGGACAGTCTCCTCTCGGTACTCGTCTCAGCCGATCCCCGGCCGGAGTCGATGCTCTGGTACCGGGTCATCGTGCTGCGCTATCAGGGACGGCTGCGCGAGGCTCACTTGGACGCTCAGCGCTCCCGCGATCTGTCTCGGGGCCGATCGACCGCACTGGAGGAAGCGGTCGCAGCGTTACCCGAGGCCACGGTGCTGTTCGAGATGGGGCAGTCGCGGGAAGCCGCCGCTCGCTACGAGGCTATCCTTCGCGCCGGGCCGGGCGAGTTCTGGATGCGTGGTGGAAAGGTCGCCCGTCACCGCGCTTGGTGGACGACGCTGCTGGCGAGCGCGCTCGCCGCCGCCGGCGATACGGCGCGTCTCGACGCGCTGGCCGACACGATCGAAGCCGTGGGGCCCGGGAGCCTGTTCGGTCGCGATCGCCTCCTCCACCACCACGTGCGCGGTCTGCTAGCGCTCGCGCGCGGAGACTCGGCCGAGGCGGAAGACCAATTCGCGCGCGCTCTCTGGTCTTCCGTGGCCGGCTACACGCGGACCAACTTTCAGCTCGGCCGGCTGCTCGTGGCAAGGGAGAGAGCAGCGGAGGCGATCCCGATCCTGCGCGCGGCCCTTCGAGGGGGACTGGAGGGACCGCAACTCTACATCACCCACACGGAGATCCGCGAACAGCTCGGCCGCGTGTTCGAGCAAGTCGGCGAATCCGACAGCGCGGCGGTCCACTACCGATGGGTCGCGGGAGCGTGGGCCGATGCGGACCCCCAGTTCGACACCCGGCGCGCGGATGTCGACCGGAGGTTGGCGCGCCTCGAAGCGAATGGACCCTGATCCCGGACTGGCGGCGCTACCGAGCCCCGTCGAGGCCGGCTTCGCTTGCCGAACCATCGATACGCCAGCCAGTTTGGACAGGCGCTGATGGCGCAGTGCACAACCACCCAGGAGGGAATATGGCCGCTCCCAGGATGATGCTTCCATTAGTGTCCGCAGCCCTGATCCTCGGGTGCGCCCCCCGGGCGGAGCGGGCCCAAGTCTCTACCGAAGCCGATCGGCAGGCGATCGACGCGGTCCGCGATCAGGAGGTCGAGGCGTTCAACACCGGCGACATGTCGCTGGCCTACGCGACCGACGACCTCGTGAACCTGCCACCCGGCGAGCCGGCGACGGTGGGCAAGGCGGCAGCCCAGGCGTGGATGGAGGGATTTTTTGCCGTGTTTACGCCGTCCCTCACCTACACATCGGCAGATGTGATCGTTGACGGTGATCTGGCGGTCGAGCACTACACGGGAAGCGCCACCCTGACGCCGACGGAGGGTGGCGAAGCGATGGTGGAGACGTTCAAGGGCATCCACATCTACCAGCGACAGGCCGATGGCTCCTGGAAGATGACGCACGATGTGTGGAATTTTGACGCGCCTCCAGGCGGCGAGTAAGCCGCCTCATGCGCGGCCCGAGGCGATGAGCGCATGATTCCAGTTCCGCGCACGAACTTCCGATGGGATAAAAAAGGTTCGTCGGTGCGGCTCGTGATGTCCTCATCCAATCCGTGAGCCAAAGCGCCGAACCATCTGTCTGACATATGGTTCCGGCGTGTTGGCTTACGCGGCATGGCCGACAAGATGGCGGCGTTTTTCGACTGTGCCACGAATCGCTTCCGGTCCTGCCTAGCCATCGAGGTCGTCCAA